>JAUMBO010000101.1:0-40374 GCA_032119635.1 Solirubrobacterales bacterium | reverse complement strand
CGGTCGCGATCCGCTCGGCGACCACCAGGGTCGGACTGGTCTCGCCGCGCTCGACCTGCGAGAGCATCGTCGGACTGACTCCGCTCCGCTCCGAAAGGCCGCGGAGGGAGAGTCCGAGGCCCTCCCTGAGCGCCTTCACCCGTTCGCCGACCGGCGGTGGGGAAGCTGGGGATCGAGATTCAGGGGCCTGTTCGATGATCGTCGTCACTGCGATCACGATAACACACGATCATCCGCTATCGCGGACAGCGCCGGGGACGCCGCTCGTGGGGCTCAGGGACCTTTGGCGGCGCTGCCTTCGGCTTCGGTCCCGGCACGGTCCCTCGCCTCGACCTCGGCCACCAGGTTGGCGAGCGCCCGGACGTAAGCCTGAGCCGATGCCTCGAGGATGTCGGTCGACACCCCCTGCCCGGAGGCGGTCACGCCCTGCTGGCGAAGGACGACCGTGACCTGGCCGAGGGCATCCTCCCCGCCGGTGACGGCGGCGACCCTGTACTCCCGCAGTTCGGACTCGATCCCGGTTGCATCGCGGACCGCCTGGAAGATCGCGTCGACCGGCCCGTCGCCACCGGCGGTCGCGGTGCTCGTCTTTCCGTCCGGCAGCGCGATCGTCACCGTGGCGGCCGCGTCACGGTCGGAACCCGAGGTCACCTCGAATGAGGAGAGCTCATGGGAGTCTCCCTCGCGGCGCATCTCGTCGGAGACCAGCGCCTCCAGATCGAGGGCCGTGACCTGCTTCTTGCGGTCGGCCACCTCCTTGAACCGGGCAAAGGCACGGTTCAGCGCCTCGCCCTCGACCACGAAGCCGAGCTGCTCGAGGGCATCCCGGAGTGCATGTCTCCCGGAGTGCTTGCCGAGCACGATCTGGTTCGAGTCGAACCCGACTTCGGTCGCATCCATGATCTCGAAGGTCGAGCGCTCCTTCAGCACCCCGTCCTGGTGGATGCCCGATTCATGGGCGAAGGCGTTACGGCCGACCACGGCCTTGTTCGGCGGCACGGCGTAGCCGGTCAAGCGCGAGACCAGGCGGCTCGTCCTCGCCAGCTCCCGGGTCTCGATACCGGTGTGGAGGCCGTGGACATCGCCCCGGACCTTGAGCAGCATCGCGATCTCCTCCAGCGAGCAGTTTCCGGCCCGCTCGCCGATGCCGTTGACAGCGCACTCGACCTGACGCGCCCCGGCGAGCAACCCGGCATAGGAGTTGGCCACCGCCAGCCCGAGGTCGTCGTGGCAGTGGACCGAGAGTTCGACCCCTGCCAGCGTCGGGGCGAAGCGGTACAGGTCCTCGAAGTACTTCGTGTACTCCTCCGGGGTCGTGTACCCGACCGTGTCCGGGATGTTGACGACGGTCGCACCCTCCTCGACCGCGATTGCGCAGACCTCGGCCGTGAACTCGACGTCAGCCCGAGTCGCATCCATCGGTGAGAACTCGACGTCTTCACAGAGCGACCTGGCGTGCGCCACGGCCGCCCGCGCCCCCTTGATCACGTCCTCCCGGGTATTCCTCATCTGGTGGCGGATGTGGATGTCCGAGGTCGAGATGAAGGTGTGGATCCTCGGCCGCTCCGAGTCCCTGATCGCCTCCCAGGAGGCGTCGATGTCTCCCTTCTGGGCGCGAGCGAGGCCACAGATCACCGGGCCCTCGACCTGTCGAGCGATTCGCTCGACCGCCTCGAAGTCACCCGGCGAGGTGATCGGGAAACCTGCCTCGATCACGTCGACCCCGAGTTTGGCCAGCTGGGTCGCGATCTCGACCTTCTCGGATGTGTTCAGCGAGATTCCCGGCGACTGCTCGCCATCTCGCAATGTGGTGTCGAAAATATGGACGCGATTAGCGTCGTTGACGGCCTGGTCGCCGTTCATCCTTGCTCCTTCTGCTTCGAATTCTGAATCCCTGTCTGCTCGCGGCTTACGCGCCGCCCGGCGATCATTCCCCCCGGAGGGGGAGCAGCAGAAGGAGAAGTCCGGCCCTGTCGTGGTTTGCCGAAACGGGATTCATCACCACGGAGCGTAGCGCACCGCCACCGCCAGCTAGCCGAACGAGTGGCGGCTGAATCAGAGGTCGAGGGCCGAGCCCTCGGCAAAGCCTTCGAGCGAGAGGATCTGCTCCATCGCCGACTCGGTCAGCGGACGGTCCATGGTCAGCACCATTACCGCCTGCTCGCCATCGGATTCGGCGCCGACGGCGGCTGAGCCGATGTTGATGCCGGCATCTCCGATCACCTGACCGACGGCGCCGATCATCCCGGGCCTGTCGGAGTATCGGAAGATCGCCATATGCGGCTCGAACGGGATGAAGAACTCCTCCTCCCAGACCGAGGCCAGGTGAGGCGCATGATTCGGCCCGGCGACCGTTCCACCTACCGAGACCTGTCCCCCACCCTCTCCGACCGTGACCGTGATCAGGTCGGTGAAGTCGCCCGATTCGGGGGCGCTGGTTCCCGCGATCTCGATTCCCCGGGCCTCGGCCAGCTGTGAGGCGTTGACCAGGTTCACCTGCTGCTCCGTGTGGCCGGACAGTATCCCGGCGAGGACCGCCACACCGAGCAGCCTCGTGTCGTTCGAGGCGACACCGCCCTGAAACTCGACCTCGACCGAGCCGAGCGGACCGTCGATCAGTCCGGCCGCGACCTTCCCGAGCATCTCGCAGACGGGTACGTAGGGTGCCAGCGCCTTCATCGTCGCGGGATCGACCGCCGGGATGTTCACCGCGTTCGTCACCACTCCACCGGTCAATGCCGCCGTGACCTGCTCGGCGGTATCCGTTCCGGCCCGATCCTGAGCCTCTGCGGTAGAGGCGCCGAGGTGGGGCGTCACGACGACGTCACCGCGCCCGAACAAGGGATGCCCGGTGAATGGCTCCTCCGGAAAGACGTCCAGCGCGATACCCCCGAGCCGGCCGGACTCGAGCCCCTCGAGGACCGCGTCGAGGTCGACCAGCTCGCCCCTGGCGCAGTTGACGATCCTGACCCCGGTCTTCATCTTCGAGATCGACTCCGCACCGATCCAGCCCACGGTCTCTGGAGTCTTCGGCAGGTGGATGGTGATCAGGTCGGCGGCTTCATAGAGCCGGTCGACGTCGTCGACACCAACGACGCCGAGCTCTTCGAAGCGCTCCGGCGAGACGAACTTGTCGAAGGCGAGGACGTCCATCTCGAAGGCCAGCGCCCGCCTGGCTACGAGCTGGCCGATCCGGCCGAAACCGATCACCCCGAGCGTCTTCCCATAGAGCTCCGCCCCCTTGTAGGCCGAGCGGTTCCATTCGCCGCCGACCAGCGACGAGTGGGCCTGCGGGACGTTCCTGAACAGGGCCAGCGCGAGGGCAAGCGTGTGCTCGGCCGCGGCCACCGAGTTCGACTCGGGGGCGTTGGCGACGATCACACCGCGCTCGGTGGCGGCCGGGATGTCGACGTTGTCGACTCCCGTACCGGCACGTCCGATCACCTTGAGCCTGTCGGCCGCCGCGATCAGCTCGGGGGTCATCGTAGTCGCCGACCGGATCAGGATCGCGTCGAATTCCCCGATCCGCTCGGCAAGCTCCTCGTCCGACATGTCGAACCCGAGCTCGACCTCGAACTGCTCGCGCAGCAGGTCGATGCCCGACTCCGCTATCTGCTCCTTGACCAGGACCTTCACCGCTCGACCCCCCTTCCCGACTTCACCTCAACGGACCTCCCGGTCATTCTCGACAACCCAGTCGATACAGGCCGTCAGAGCCTCGACGTCCTCCGGTTCGACGGCCGGGAACATGCCGACTCGCAGCTGGTTGCGGCCGAGCTTCCGGTAGGGCTCGACGTCGACGATCCCGTTCGCCCGAAGGGTCGCCGCAAGGGCCGCCGCATCGACTGATTCGTCGAAGTCGATCGTTCCGACGACCAGCGACCGCCTGGCAGGTTCGGCCACGAATGGCTCGGCGAACTCGCTCGCCTCGGCCCAGCCGTAGAGCTGTCCGGATGAGGCCGTGGTCCGACCGACGGCGAACTCCAGCCCCCCTCCGGCGAGCATCCACTCGACCTGGTCGGCCAGCAGGAGGAGCGTCGCCAGGGCCGGAGTGTTGTAGGTCTGGTTCTTCACCGAGTTGTCGAGTGCGGTCTGGAGCGAGAGGAATGGCGGCTGCCAGCGCCCGTCGATGCCGTCCAGCTCCCCGATCCGCTCGATCGCGGCCGGACTGAGGGCAGCGAGCCAAAGGCCCCCGTCGGCACCGAAGGCCTTCTGGGGGGCGAAGTAGTAGGCGTCGGTCTGGGCGAGATCGACCGGCAGTCCACCCGCCCCGGAGGTCGCATCCACCAGGACCAGGGCTTCTCCTGCGCCGACCGGCCGCTCGACCGGGACCATGACGCCGGTAGAGGTCTCGTTCTGTGCCCAGGCGATCACGTCGACCGAGTCGTCGGACACCGGATCCGGTGCTTCTCCCGGCTCGGCCTCGACCAGGATCGGATCGGCGAGGAAGGGCGCGCCGGCCGTCACCTTGGCGAACTTCTGGGAGAACTCGCCATAGGTCAGGTGCAGGGCACGATCCCGAATCAGCCAGGCCGCTGCAGCATCCCAGAAGGCGGTGGCTCCACCGTTCCCCAGCGCGATCACGTACCCGTCCGGCATCCCGAAGAGCTCGCCGAGCCCGTCACGGACCCGGCCGACGACGTCCCGGACCGGGGCCTGGCGGTGGGAGGTGCCCATCAGGTCGGACCGTCCGGCCAGCGCCTCGAGGGCAGACGGGCGGACCTTCGAGGGTCCGCATCCGAACCGCCCGTCGCCGGGCTTCAATTCATGAGGTATCTCGATTTCCGTGGTCGCCTGACTCATCCTGCCTCGCGGTCTTTCGGGGTTCGGGTTCAGGTTAGTGGCGCCGCCCCGTCGGCCCGACGGCTTCGACTCAGAATTCGGTGTCGATCCAGTGCATCATCGAGCGGAGCTCGGCGCCGACTTTCTCGATCTCGTGCTCCTTGCCCTCCTCGCGCATCCGCTCGAAGTTCTCCCCACCGGCCTGGTTCTCGGCGATCCACTCCGCCGCGAAGTCGCCTGACTGGATGTCGGCGAGGATCTGCTTCATCGCCTGACGGGACTCCTCACCGATCACCCGGTTACCCCGGGTCACGTCGCCGTACTCGGCCGTATTCGAGATCGAATATCGCATCCCCTGGATGCCCTTCTCGTACATCAGGTCGACGATCAGCTTCAGCTCGTGAAGAACCTCGAAGTAGGCAAGTCTCGGGTCGTACCCCGCGTCGACCAGGGTGTCGAAGCCGGCCCGGACGAGCTCGGTCGCACCTCCGCAAAGCACCGCCTGCTCTCCGAAGAGGTCGGTCTCGCACTCGTCCTTGAAGGTCGTCTGGATGATTCCGGCCCGGCCGCCACCGATTCCGATCGCATAAGCGAGCACTTGATCGCGGGCAGTCCCCGTCGCGTCCTGCTCGACCGCCATCAGGCAGGGAACGCCACTGCCCTCGACGTACTGGCGCCGCACCATGTGGCCGGGGCCCTTGGGGGCGACCATGCCGACGTCGACCCCTTCGGGCGGCGTGATCTGGTCGAACCTGATCGAAAAGCCGTGGGCGAACATCAGCAAGTTCCCCGGGGTGATCCCGTCGGCGATCTCTTCTTCCCAGATCCGGGCCTGGAGCTCATCGGGAAGCAGGATCATCACGATGTCTCCGCGGCTGGCCGCTTCGGCCACCGGAAGCACCTCGAGACCTTCGGCCATCGCCTGTTCACGGCTGGCCGAGTCCTCACGAAGGCCGACGACCACGTCGACCCCCGAGTCCTTCAGGTTGAGTGCGTGAGCGTGCCCCTGGGATCCGAACCCCAGGATCGCCACGGTCTTCCCTTCGAGAACCGAGAGGTCCCCGTCGTCGTTGTAGAACATCCCTTCCTGTGTCATGGATTGGATGCTACGGCCCGGGCGGTTCGGCCGCCTCCCGGTCGGCCCGGGGTGTCACCCGCCGAGCAGCTCGGCGAGTTCCTCCGGGTCCGGTTTGCCGGCCCGGTTGAGGGGCATCTGCTCGACCACGACGATCCGCTTCGGCACCTTGAACCCGGCGAGCGTCGCCCGACAGGCCGACCTCAGCTCCCGCTCATCCGGAGTCGTTCCGGGGGCCGGCACGACCACGGCGGCCACGGCCTGCTGCCAATCGGGATCGGGTATGCCGATGACCGCTGCCTCGGAGACGATCGGGAGGGCGGTCAGGGTCGCCTCGACCTCGGCCGGCTGGACCTTCTCCCCCCCACTCAGGATCAGGCGATCCTTCCGGCCCTCGACGTACAGGCGTCCCTGGTCGTCGAGCCTGCCGAGGTCGCCGGTTCGGAGCCAGCCATCCTCCGAGACGGCATCCGGGGAGATGGTCGGCCCGCTGACCTGGATCTCGCCCCCCTCGATCCTGACGTCGGTGACCGGGATGGGCAGGCCGGCGCTTCCGGGGCGGGCCGCTGCGGACCCCGGGGTCGCGGTCGCAACCTGCGAACAGGCCTCGGTCAGGCCGTAGGTGGGAACCGCTGGGAATCCCCGCTCCGCTGCCTCGAGGATCAGACCTGCCGGGACCGGTCCGCCGCCGACCAGGGCGAAGCGGAGACCCTCCGGAACGGTGCCCTCGGCCAACAGCCGGGCGAGCATGGTGGGGACCAGCGAAGCTCCCGTGGCTCCACCCTTCTCGATCGCCTCAAACACCGATTGGGTCGAGAACTCGTCGAGCAGCACGAATCCCGTCCCGTAGATCGCCGAACGGATGAGGATCGAGAATCCCGAGACGTGGGAAAGCGTTACCGGGCAGAGCCACCTGTCACCTGCCTCGAGGCCGAGATTGAGTGCCGATCCGACCGCACTCATGAAGTGGTTGTCCCTGGTCAGGGAGACCGCCTCGGGGAGACCGGTGGATCCCCCGGTGAGGATTCGGCAGAGCACCTCCGTCCCATCTGGGCTCGGTCGCTCGACCTCCGGTCCGGCAGGGCCGGACAGGCCGTCTACCGCTCCGAGCAGGTGATCCGGAGTGAAGGCGTCGAGCGCCTTCTCCCGCTCCCCGACCGGCAGTCCGGAATCGATAGGGACGACTGCGACCCCAAGACGGATCAGGGCGTGGATCTGGACGATCTTGTCGATCCCTTCACCGAGTTCGAGCAGCGCAGAAGAGCCCGGCTCGATTCCCTGCCCGAGCAGCCGGGATGCGACCTCGGACGCGCGCGCATCGAGCTCGGCGAAGCTCAGGTCGCTGCGCCCGTCCCCAACCGCGAAGGCGGTCGGATTGCGGACTGCTGCGGTGTGGAGCCAGTCGTGGGGCGTCATGCCTCAATCCTGACGATCCCGGCTATCTTTCGGACTCCGACGCAGCCCTTCCGGGCAGACGTGCCAGAACGCGAGGCCAGCCGTGCCAGAACGACACCCTCTCTCTCCGCCAGAAGAAACTCTCTACCTCCCCATCGAGTGGGAGTCCGCGGCCGAGTACGGGGACATCCTCTACGAGCGGGCGGAATCGATGGCGAAGATCACGATCAACCGGCCAGAGGTGCGGAACGCATTCCGCCCTCAGACCCTGGCCGAGCTTCGTGACGCCTTCAACCGGGCCCGGGACGACACCGGGGTCGGCAGCGTCATCTTCACCGGTGCCGGCGACAAGGCTTTCTGCTCGGGCGGCGACCAGCGGATCCGGGGTGATGATGGCTACATCGGGGACGACGAGGTCGCAAAGAGCGGGGTCGGCAGACTCGACGTGGGCGACCTGCACGTCCAGATCCGAAGGCTGCCGAAGCCGGTCGTGGCGATGGTCGCCGGGTACGCAGTCGGCGGGGGGCAGATCCTCCACCTGGTCTGCGACCTGACGATCGCCGCCGACAACGCCCGCTTCGGCCAGACGGGACCACGGGTCGGAAGCTTCGACGGAGGGTTCGGGGCCAGCCTGCTGGCGCGGAACGTCGGCGTCAAGAAGGCGAAGGAGATCTGGTTCCTCTGTCGACTCTATGACGCGGAAGAGGCAGTCGAGATGGGCCTGGTGAACACGGTGGTGCCGCTGGAGCGCCTCGAGGCCGAAACGGTCGCCTGGTGCCGCGAGATGGGTCACCTCTCCCCCCTCTCCCTCCGGCTGCTCAAGTCGAGCTTCAACGCGGAGGAAGATGGGCTGACCGGACTTCAGCAGCTCTCCCACGACGCAACACTCCTCTTCTACATGTCGGAGGAAGGCCAGGAGGGAAGGGACTCCTTCAAGGCCGGTCGCCAGCCCGACTTCGGGCGATTCCCGAAGCGACCCTGAAGACGATGCGAATCTGGCTAACCGCCGCCCGCCCCCGCACTCTCCCGGCAGCGGTGGCACCGGTACTGGTCGGTACGGCGGCGGTGGTCGCCACCTCGGGCTCGGTTCCCCGCCCGCTCGGGTTCGCGGCCGCCCTGCTCGCCTCGATCCTGATCCAGATCGGCACCAATCTGGCCAACGACTACTCCGATGCCCGCAGGGGCGCCGACACCCCCGACCGGCTCGGGCCGGTGAGGGTCACCGCCACCGGGCTCGCGACCCCGTCGAAGGTCCTGTGGGCCGCCTGGATCGCATTCGGCCTCTCGATCCTGCTCGGGCTCTACCTGGCCTGGCTGGCCGGTCCGGTGATCCTGCTGATCGGGGCGCTTTCGATCACCGCCGGCACGCTCTACACCGGGGGCCCGAAGCCGTACGGCTATGCAGGCCTTGGTGAGGTCTTCGTCTTCCTCTTCTTCGGCCTGGTCGCCGTCAACGGGTCGTACTACGTCCAGCTCGAGACCGTCGATCCCGGTACCTTCGGACTCTCGGTGACCGTCGGGATGCTTGCCACGGCGATCCTCGTGATCAACAACGTCCGCGATCTCGATAGCGACCGCAGGGCCGGCAAGCTGACCCTCGCCGCCCGGTTCGGCCGCACCTGGACGAGGCGCCTGTTCAGGGCAGTGCTGGTCGCAGGCCTGATCGCACTGCTGGCGACGGTTGCGCTGGATCGCTCCTTCGAGGGCGCACTGCTCGGCATCGCCGGGGTGCCCTTCGCGATCAGGGCACTGAGGGCCGTGGACACCCGTACCGACGGGCCGTCCCTCAACCGGGCCCTGGCCGAGATGGGAATCTCGCTCGCCCTGTTCGGAATCGGGGCCTCACTCGGGCTGGTGATCTTCCGGTGAGTCCCCGGCTGGCCGTAGAGGTGATCCCCTACGCCCTGCCGTTCCGGAAGACCTACACGGCGGCCCCGGGCAGCATCCGGCAGCGCGAGCTCGTCCTGCTCAAGCTCCGCGACCAGGACGGACTAGAAGGTCTGGGCGAAGCCGTACCGCTCTCGTTGAGAGGCGGTGCCGACCTGTCTGGGGTGGTCGCTGCTCTCGAGGATTGGGGTGCCCAGGCAAAGCAGGGGTCGGCCGGGCCGCCAGAAGGTCCCCCGCCGGCCCGGTGCGCGGTCGCCACGGCGCTCGCCGACCTCGAGGCAAAACGCCTCGGTGTTCCCCTCCACCAGCTGCTCGCCGGCAGCGGAGGTGAGCAGGAGGTCCGCTGCAACGCGACGATCGGGGCCGGGGGTCCGGCCGAGGTCGCCGAGCGGGCCGGCGAACTGGCCAACCAGGGATTCACCCGGGTGAAGCTGAAAGTCGGCCTACCGGGAGATCGCGAGGCTGTCGAGGCGGTCCGGCGCGAGGTCGGAGACCGGGTCCTCCTCCGGCTCGACGCGAACGGAGCCTGGACCCCGGAGGAGGCTCTCGCATTCGTCGAGCGAATCGGTCCGGAAGGGGTAGAGCTGCTCGAACAGCCGACCCCCGACCTCGCCGGGATGGCGGCCGTACGGTCTTCGGCCGGGATCGCGATTGTCGCCGACGAGTCCGTCTCGACTCCCGGGGAGGCACTCGCTGCGGCCCGGATGAAGGCCTGCGACGCCGCGACGGTCAAGATCTCCAAGGTCGGGGGGCTAGACGGAACGCTCGGCGGACACCTGCCGCTCTACCTGTCCAGCGCCCTCGACGGCCCTGTCGGAATCGCTGCCGCCGGGCATCTCGCGGCGACGATGCCGACTGAAGGTCCGACCGGGCCGGTCTTCCATGGCCTTGCCACGGCCGGGCTGTTCGACGGAACGATTGCCACCGTCGAGGCCTGGATGGATCGTGAGATCCTCAGGCTGCCCGAGGGGCCGGGGGTCGGAGTCGAGCTCGACCAGGCGGCCCTCGAACGGTTTCGGCTCTAGGCTCAAGCCCGTGAACGACCAGAACCTCAATTCGGCAGTAGGACGCGTCTTTGCCGAAGAGCTGTCACGGCTCGGAGTGAGGCTGGCCGTGGTCTCCCCGGGTTCGCGTTCGACCCCGCTGGCGCTCGCCTTCGAGCGAAATCCCGCGATCCAGGTAGAAGTCGTGCTCGACGAGCGCTCGGCCGCCTTCTTCGCCCTAGGGGCCGCCCAGGCCACGGGCAATCCCGTCGTGCTGGTCTGCACCTCCGGAAGCGCCGCCGCCAACTACCACCCGGCGGTCGTCGAGGCAGACCTCTCGTCCATCCCCCTGCTCGTCCTGACCTCGGACCGACCACCCGAGCTCCGGGGGATCGGGTCGGGACAGGCGATCGACCAGCTCAAGCTCTACGGGGATGCGGTCCGGTGGTTCGCCGATGCCGGGACGCCGGCGGGCGACGATGACGGCCTGCTCTACGTGCGCCAGCTCGCCTGCCGGGCATTCGCGGCCGCGAAGGGCGATCCGCTGCCCGGACCGGTCCACCTGAATTTCCCTTTCCGGGAGCCGCTCGCCCCGCGCCCTGGCGGGGAGCCCATTACGGCGACGAGGGAGCTCTCGACTTCCGGCAGGTCCGATGGGCCCCTGACCGTCGTCCTGGACCCGGTCCGCAATCCAGGCGAGACGGCGATCCGCAGGGCGGTCGAGGTGCTCGACGGCGGTAAGCGAATCGCAATCGTCGCCGGGCGACTCACCGACCCGGGCGTTCGTGAGCCGGTGGTCGAACTCTCCGAGGCGCTGGGGGCTCCGATCCTGGCCGAGCCGACCTCGCAACTCAGATGGGGACCACACCGGCGTGATTCCGTGATCTGGACCTACGGCTCGATACTCAGCGCTCAGGATTCCAAGATCGAAACTCCGGATGCGGTGATCCGGATCGGCGAGACACCGACCTCGGCGGGACTCCGGAGGTGGCTGGCCGGCCTGGATGAGACAGCCCAGCTGGTGATACGGCCCGAGGGCGACTGGTACGACCCCTCGCGGATCGCCGGCACGATCCTCCGCTCGGACCTCGTCCCGACGCTCGAGGCCCTGGGCGAGCGAGTCCAGGGCGGCCGATCGAGGGACTACCTCGATACCTGGCTCGAGGCCCAGGCCGGCAACCAGCCCGACGGTGGCCTTGCCGCCATACACCGCGCCGTCGCTGGATCGGGGAGCGACGGGACGATCATCTACACGGCATCGAGCCTCGCGATCCGAGACCAGGAGGCACTCCTCCCCCCCGGCGCGACCGACCTCCTCTTCCTTGCGAATCGAGGCACGAACGGGATCGACGGCCTGGTCGGGTCGGCGGCCGGTGCTTCGGTCGGATCCGGTCGCGAGGTGATCGTGGTGACCGGGGACCTCGGCCTGATCCACGACATGTCGAGCCTTCCCCTGTCCCGAAGGCCGGGTGCCCGGGTCAAGGTCGTGGTCGTGAACGATGGCGGCGGCAGGATCTTCGAGACCCTCCCGGCGGCCGAGGTCCTCGCGCCCGGGGAGTTCGAACGCCTGATGCTCGCTCCGTCGGACCTATCGATCGAGCGGATCGCCGCGGCTGCCGGGATCGAGTGGACACGGGTGATCGACGGGCCGGGGCTCGGGGCGGCACTGGAGCGGGAAGGACCGCTCGTAATCGAGTACGAGCTGGACCGCCGGCCCGGCTGATCAGTCGGCTAGCAGCGGCAACAGGGCGCCGAGCTTGATCTCGGTCTCGGCCAGCTCGGACTCGGGGTCCGAATCGGCGACCACGCCGACTCCGGCGTAGAGCCGCGCCTTCCGGCCCTCGAGGAGCGCACTCCTGAGGGCGACACAGAAGACACCGTCGCCGGACCCGTCCATCCAGCCGACCGGGCCGGCGTACCAGCCCCGGTCCAGTCCCTCAACCTCGTCGATCACACGCCGGGCCTCGTCCCACGGCTCCCCACCGACGGCAGGCGTCGGGTGGAGCTTGCCGGCGAGCTCGATCGCCGTCTTCGGCTCGGCCAGCTGGGCCACCACCGGGGTCGCGAGGTGCTGGATGTTTGCCACCTTGACGACCTCGGGCTCGGGAGCTGCCTCGACCCAGATGCTCAGCCTGGCCAGTGAATCGACGATCCTGCGAACGACGAACTCGTGCTCGGAGCGATCCTTGGTGCTCGCCAGCAGGCGCTGCCCGAGGTGGTCGTCGACCGCCGGGTCGGAACTACGCCTGCTCGATCCGGCGAGACCGACCGCGGCGACCGTTCTGCCCTCGGAGCTGACCAGGAGCTCCGGGCTGGCCCCGATGAAGGCACTCTCCGGTGTTCCGACGCAGAAGTTGAAGCAGGAGGGAAAACCCTCCCGGATCGCTCCGAAGAGCGCTGCAGGGTCGAACGGGACGACCGAGTCGAGGGTCACCTTGCGGGCCAGGACGACCTTGTCGAGGCGCCCGGTTCGAATCCTGCGGGACGCCTCGGCGACGGAGCGTTCGAAGTGACCGGGATCCCCGCTGCTTTCGATCGTGGTCGAACTGCCAGGAGCCGGATCGAGCAGCGGCAGGTCCCGCTCGACCAGGCCGGCGACCCTGGTCAGGGCAGACCCGACGGCCCCCTCGGTCTCGGTCCCCCCAGAAACGACCAGATTGACGGTCATCGTGGTTCGATCCCCGCTGCGCTCGAGCAGGAGCTCGGGCAGGACCATCCTCGCCGGCGGGAAGGCGATCCACTCGGGACTCCTGCCGTCGTCGTCGAAGGCGAAGCCACCGAGCCAGACCGGCCCGGTCCTGATCGAGCAGTCGTCGAGGTCGACCACGATCGCCTCCCCCGAGAGGTGGGCGCACTCGGAAGCAAGGTCGGTGAAGCGATCGGGCCCTCGAGAGACGACGGCTTCGGCGGTCCCGAGGCCGGCGAGAGACTCCTTTCCGCCCGCCTGCTCCCAGCAGAACCATTCGTCGTCTGCTCTCCGGGAGGCGAAGACCGTGGCGACGGGATCGACGACGTCGGATCGGCAGGTCACCGACACGACACTCTTTCGGCCCCTGAGGGAGGCCTCTTCGACTGCCCCCCGGAGAGCCCCGGTCAGTCGGTCGAGGACCCCTGCCCCGGGTCTCACTCGCCCCGGGAGAGGGCGACCTCACCCGTCCGGACCATCTCCAAGAGTCCGTGCGGGCGAACCATCGCCTCGAAAGCCTCGATCTTGTCGTGGGAGCCGGTGACTTCGATGATCAGGGCGCGCCGCGAGACGTCGACGATCTTTGCCCGGAAAATTTCGGCGAACTGGACGATCTCGGCCCGGCTCTCGACCGCCGCGCTGACCTTGAAGAGGGCCAGCTCGCGGGCCACGGTCGACTCGGGCTCCATGTCCCGGATCTTCAGGACGTTGATCAATTTGTGGAGCTGCTTGGTCACCTGGTCGATGGGGTGCACCGCGCCGTCGAGCGTCAGGGTGATCCGGGAAACCTCGGGGTCATCCGTCGGGCCGACGGCAAGGGTGTCGATGTTGAAGCCCCGACGCGAGAACAGTCCGGCGACCCTCGCGAGCACACCGGGGCGGTTCTCCACGAGGATCGAGAGCACATGCTTTCGGCCGGTGAGCGATCGACCGGTCCTGAGGTCCTCGAGTCTGACCATGTCGGCAGAGCCCATCAGCCGACCATGTCCCTGGCCGCATTTCCGGCCGGAATCATCGGGTAGCAGTTCTCGCGTGGGCTGACCCGGACGTCGAGCAGCGCGGTCCCGTCGTGTTCGAGCGTCGCCCTCATCATCTCCTCGAGGTCGGCCTCGTCGTCGCACCTCAGGCCTTTCGCGCCGAAAGCCTCGGCAAGCTTCGCCCAGTCGGGGCTGGTCCCGTTGTCGACGCCGCTGTACCGGCCGTCCCAGAAGAGTTCCTGCCACTGCCGGACCATGCCCATGAAGCCGTTGTTCATCAGGAAGACCTTGACCGGAATGTCCTCGGTAACGGCCGTGGCAAGCTCCTGGACGTTCATGATCAGGCTTCCGTCACCGGCGACGCAGACGACCTCCTCTCCCGGGCAGGCAACCTTGGCGCCGATCGCCGAAGGCAGACCGAAGCCCATCGTCCCGAGGCCGCCGGAGTTGATCCAGCGGCGGGGCTCGTTGAAGCCGTAGTACTGGGCGACCCACATCTGGTGCTGGCCGACGTCCGAGGTGACGAAGGCGTCGCCCCCGGTGACCTTGTGCAGCATCTCGATCATGAACTGGGGCTTGATCTCCCCGTCCTGGCCCGGCTCGTAGGTGAGCGGGTACTCCTCCCGCCACCCCCTGATCCGGTTCCACCAGCCCTCGAGTCGTTCCGAGTCGGTCTGGAGGGCGCGGTACTCGCCGGTCAGCTTCGGCAGGATCAGCTTCGCGTCACCGACGATCGGGATGTGAGCCGGAACGTTCTTCGAGATCTCGGCCGGGTCGATGTCGATGTGGATGATCTTGGCGTTGGGCGCGAACTCCGAGAGCTTGCCGGTGATCCGGTCGTCGAACCGAGCCCCGATCGCGACGATCAGGTCAGCCTCGTCCATCGCGTAGTTCGCCGCCCGGGTCCCATGCATGCCGAGCATCCCGAGCCACTGGTCCGAGTCGGACGGGAATGACCCGAGGCCCATCAGGGTCGAGGTGACCGGGAAGTCGTCAGCCATGCAGAACTCCCTGAGCTCCGCCGACGCCTCGGCATGGATCACGCCACCACCGGTGTAGATGACCGGCCGCCTGGCGTTGGCCAGCGCCTTTGCCGCGAGACGGACCTGCTTGGCGTTGCCCTCGACGATCGGCCGATAGCCCGGGAGCTCGACCGGCTCGGTCGGCGGGGTGTACGAGATCTCCTCCCTGATCAGGTCGGAGGGGATGTCGACCAGGACCGGCCCGGGACGACCGGTCGATGCGATCCGGAAGGCGTGGTGGACGTACTCGGGAATCTGCGATGCCTCCGTAACGAGGGCCGAGTGCTTGACGATCGGCAGGGTGATGCCGACGATGTCGGCTTCCTGAAAGCCGTCCGTCCCGATCAGGTCGGACCGGACCTGGCCGGTGATGAAAACGGTCGGGATCGAATCCATCATCGCGTCGGCGATCGCCGTGACGAGGTTCGTCGCGCCGGGGCCCGAGGTCCCGAAGGCGACTCCAGTCCGACCGGAGGCGTGGGCGTACCCCTCGGCAGCGTGACCGGCGGCCTGCTCGTGGCGGGCCTGGATGTGCCTCAGGTCGGCGTCGACCAGCGCGTCGTAGGTGGGCAGGTTGGCCCCACCGGGAATCCCGAAAATGTGTTCGACGCCCTCATGAACGAGGGCTTCCATCAGTGCGTCGGCGCCTCTCACAGGACCGCTAATCCTAGCAACGAGGTCAGGTTTCCCTGGCAGCAGAGAGGGCTCCGCCCTCGAGCTCCCCGGGGTTCCACTTGGTCTTCGGCGTGATCGCACGGTAGATCACCCGATCGCGGTGCCGGTCGATCTCTTTCAGCATCGAGTGGACCAGCTCTTCACCCAGGAAATGGGGCTCGAGCCCGAGGTCGAGCAGCTTCTGGTTCGAGGCGTTGTAGTAGTGCTGCTCGAGCTCGACACGGGGATTGGGGAAGGTCTCGATCGTCACGTCGATTCCGACCCGACCGGCGGCCTCGGCGACAAGGTCGGCGATCTCGGTGACCGAGAACTGCTCGGTGAACTGGTTGAAGACCCGGAACTCGCCCCGATCGGCCGGGTTCATCGTCGCCAGCTCGACGCACCGCAGCGTGTCGCGGATGTTCAGGTACCCCCGGGTCTGTCCGCCGCCGCCGTAGACGGTCAGCGGGTGACCGACCACGGCCTGGACGCAGAACCGGTTCAGCACGGTGCCGAAGGTCTCGTCGTAATCGAAGCGGGTGGCGAGACGGGGGTCGAGCACCGTCTCGTCGGTTTCGATCCCGTAGACGACCCCCTGGTTGAGGTCGGTGGCTCTCAGGCCCCAGATGCGGGTCGCGAAGTGGATGTTGGTCGAGTCGTGGACCTTCGAGCAGTGATAGAGCGAGCCGGGCAGCTTGGGGAAGGGCAGCGTGTCCTTCCTGCCGTTGTGCTCAATCTCGATGTAGCCCTCTTCGATGTCGATGTTCGGGGTTCCGTACTCCCCCATCGTCCCGAGCTTGATCAGGTGGGCGTCCGGAACGTACGACTGCATCGAGAAGAGCAGGTTGAGGGTTCCGATCACGTTGGTCTGCTGGGTCTCGACCGCAGCCTGGCGGGACTTCATCGAGTAGGGCGCCGAAGGCTGCTCGCCGTAGTGGATGATCGTCTCGGGCAGCGCCTCGGCCACGACCTCGTCGAGGAACTCCGCATCCTCGATCGAGCCGATCCGGGCCTCGATCCGCTTGCCGGAGACCTCTTCCCAGGCCTCGATCCGGTCCTCGAGGGGATGAATAGGAGTCAGCGAGTCGGTCGACTGGGCGAGGTGCCACCGCCGGCGAGAGAAGTTGTCGACCACGGTCACCTCGTGACCGGCCTGCGAGAAGCGCATGGCCGTGGGCCAACCGAGATAGCCGTCTCCACCGAGGATGAGGATCCGCATGACAGACGGCAGCCTAGCGGTTCCCGTTGCGCACTAGGATCGGGCCGGTGAGGCTGGCAGCGCTCCTTCTCATCGTTCTGGCCGGGTTCGGACTTCGCCTCGATCAGGCCATGGACGGAGCCGACGAGAACCTGCCCGACTCGGCCGCCTACGAGCGTCTCGCCCGCGGGGTGGCGGAGCAGGGGATGTTCGAGCAAATCGGGCCGGATCTGCCGGCCTGGACCCAGCCGGCGAGCAACTACTCGCCCGGCCTCCCACTTCTGGTGGGCGGGCTCTACGCAGTACTCGGCACCGATGACGCCCGGACCGCACGAATACTGCTCGCGCTGCTCGGCACCCTGGCCATCCCGGCAACCTTCCTGCTGGGCCGGAGGCTGACCGGCTACGGCGGGGCTCTCACCGGGGCCGCCATAGTCGCCTTCTACCCCACCCTGATCGCCGACTCGGGAATGGTCCTGACCGAGGGGCTGGGCGGTCTCCTGATCACCCTCGCCCTGCTGGCCCTGTTCCGGGTCGAGGGAGAGGGCCCCGGTCCGGGCTGGATCCTGCCCGGCCTGTTCTTCGGCCTGGGCGCGATGGTCCGACCGGAGTTCCTCGCCGTGGCGGTCGTGACCGCGGCGGTCGTCGCAATCGGCCGTCGCCGGGATGGCTACCTCGAGGCGCTTGCCGGGCCGGCGATCCTGCTCGCTTCGGCGGTGCTGGTGATCGCCCCCTGGACGATCCGGAACGCAGCCGAGCTAGGGCGTTTCGTCCCGATCTCGACCGGGGGAGGCCAGGCGCTGTTCACCGGCAGCTACCTGCCGACCGACGGGGATCCGCAGAGGCTCCTCCCGGAGCTGTTCGAACGCCGGCCTGCCCTGGCGAGCACCGCGGTCCTGATCGAGGCAACCGGAGCCCCACCCGAGCCCGGCGAGGCTCCAACCGAAGACCAGGTCCTGACCGCCCTGGCGCTCCGGGAGGACGCCGGGGCCGAACCTGATGCGACCCTCGCCCGGCTCGGCAGGGAGCAGTACCTCGATGCCCTGACCGGAACCCCGCTCCGGCTGGCCGGCCTCATGGCCCAGAAGACCTACCACGTCTGGCTCAGGGGCCGTGCGAGCCTGACCGGAAGCCTGCCGGGCCGGCTCGTCCACTGGGCGATCATCGCCTTCTTCCTGGTCGGCCTGTGGCAGGCGTGGAGGACCCGGCCGACCGAGTTCCGGGTCCTGGCCGCCGTGGTGGTCTCCGTGGCCGTGCTCGGGCTGCTGCTGATCGCATCGCCCCGCCGGGCACTCTCGATCTGGCCGGTCATAGCCGCTCTCGCCGGCTCCGGTGCGGCCCTGGCCGGTTCCTTTCCGGCGCGGCTGATCGAGCGTCGGACGGGACCCCGTCCCTTACCCTGACCGGCCCCGTGGCCAAGCAGGATCAAAACGAGCCCCGACGGGGCCCGGCAGTGCTGGCGCCCTTTATCCGTTACGGAAACAGGGCGGCCGTCATCCTCCTCGTGATCGTCGCCGTCGGATTCGGCCTGCGGATGGATCGCGTGGTCAATCCCCACCCCGCTCCGGGCGACGATGCCCTCGCCTACCGGGCCCTGGCCGAGTCCCTCTACGAAGACGGCAGCTACGGCGGCCCCGACTTCCGCGACCCGGGCGACTGGTCACCCGGTGCCCCACTCCTCTTCGCGGCAGGACACTTTGTCGCCGGCGAGGTGAACGACGGTGTCGGGCGCGGCATCCAGGCGCTGCTGGGAACGGCCGCGGTCCTGATCGTCTTCCTGATCGCCGCCCGACTCGACCCCGGGCCGACCGCTCCCCTGCTGGCCGCCGGCCTGGTCGCCCTCTATCCCCCGTTCATCCACTCGGTCGGATCCCTGATGAGCGAGCCAGCCGCGATCTTCATGCTGCCCGCTGCGGTCCTCGCATTCCTGTGGGCCGACTCGGTCGGCGGCCGGGTGGCACCGCTGGCCTGGATCCTGCCCGGCCTGCTGTTCGGCCTGACCTCGCTGATCAGGCCCGAATACCTCTTCGCCAGCCTCGTGATGGCGCTGTTCCTCGTCGTTCGCCAGTGGCTTCGTTCCGGGCCGTCGAGGGCCCTGCTCGCGACCGCCTCGTTCTCGGTCGCTCTGCTGATCCCGATCGTTCCCTGGACGATCCACAACGTGGTCACCCTCGAACGAGTGGTGCCGATCACGACGGGGAGCGGCAAGGCGCTCTTCGTCGGCACCTACCTGCCGGCCGACGGTGAGTACCAGGCGGTCAAGGCCGACCTGCTGGAACGATTCGAGGGAGTCTCGCTGCCGGTCGGCTCCGAGGGGTTGGACGAAGTAGATCCGGCCCCGCTCTTCGACCGGGTGGCCGCCCAATACCCTGAGCTCGACCGTGACGAGGCACTCGGACGCATCGGCAGGGAGAACCTCTCCCGTTACCTGCGCGAGGAACCCCTCGATTACTTCGGGATGCTGGTCCGGAAGGGGACGAGGATGTGGAGCTCGGGAATAGGCGAAGCGATGTCCAGCCCGCCCGGGAGGGCGGTCCAGCTGTACCTGGTCCTGGCGGGGCTTGCCGGGGCGATCATGCTCGGCGCCGCCCGTCGTTGGGAGGTCATTCCATTGACCATCCCGATCATCGTCGTTAGCGCGATCGGCGTCCTGACCCTGGCACCCCCGAGGAGGAACGAGGTACTCATGACCCTCGTCCTCGTTCTCGGCGCGACGGCGATCTCGGCCGGATGGCGACAGCTTGCCGGAGCGGGTGGCTCCTTGCTGCCCAATGCCCCGCGATCTGAAGGGGACTCGGCGCCTTGAGTCTGATCACGGGCTCGATCCTTCCGCCGGAGCTGACCGCACTCCGGATCTTCGGCCTGCTGCTCGGCCTGGGACTGCTGGTATACGCGCTTGCCCGGAGGAAGGCGCTGGCCAACGCGATCGTGCTCCTGCTGCTCGCCTGCGGACTCGGACTGGTCGTCGTCTCGGGGACCGAGCTGACCGACCGGGTGCTCTCGGCCTTCTCCTTCGAACGGGGGAACGGTGGGCGGATCCTCGGCCTGGCCGTCTTCGCGATCATCGTCCTGTTCGTCGTCTCGATCCGAGCGCTCTCGGTCGGGGCCCGCAACCGGCGGGAGCTGTCCGAAGCACTCGAGGGACTGGCATCCGAGCAGTTCCGGGCCGAAGGCCACCGGGAAAGGTTTCGCGGCCGGGTCGGGATCGTGATCCCGGCCTACAACGAGGCCGAGAACATCGGCGAGGTCCTCGACGCGATCCCGGACGAGGTCTGCGGACTCCCGACCGCCGTGCTCGTGGTCGACGACGGGTCGAGGGACGAGACGTCGACCGCGGCCGAGCACCACGGCGCCGTCGTCGCCCGGCACGCCGTCAACCGGGGCGGTGGGGCGGCGATGAGGACCGGCTATCGCCTGATGGTCGACTCGGGCGCCGAGGTGACGGTGACGATGGATGCCGACGGACAGCACCTGCCGTCGGAGATGCCCCGACTGGTGGCTCCTGTCCTCGACGGAACGGTCGACGTGACCCACGGATCCCGAATCCTCGGCTCTGCCGAGAAGGGGCACCCGGTACGGGAGGCCGGAATCGTCTTCTTCAACCGGCTCGTCTCCCTGATCACCCGTACCCGGGTCACCGACTGCTCGAACGGGTACCGCGCCGTCCGGACCACCGTCCTCCCCCAGCTCGTCCTTCGTCAGGAACAGTTCCACACCTCGGAGTTCCTGATCGAGGCGATCAAGAGGGGCGTCCCGTCGGAAGAGGTGCCGGTTACGGTGGTCGCCCGGCTTCACGGCACCTCGAAGAAGCCGGCCGTATTTCGCTACGGGGTCGGCTTCGCCAACGCGATCTTCCGCACCTGGCTCAGGTAGAGCCGCGACGCGGCGGGGGCATCCGGGTCTCCGACGGGTCCGGCAGGTAGAGCTCCTCGCCGCACCTCGGGCAGACCTGAACGTAGAGCTTGACGATCTTCCGGCAGTTCGGACACTGCCGCTCGGGCTCGACTTCCTCGTTACGGGAGAGCAGGACGGCGATCAGGCCGAGCACCGGCAGAACGGTGCCGATCAGGAGCCAGAGCAGGAAGGAGTTCCCCTTCGCCTTGCCGATGATCCCGGTAGCGATGCCGAACGCGACCGCGATGAATATCCACTCGTAGCCCACGGGTCAGTCGATTGGGCGATGAGAGCCGCCGCGCTCGTACCGTTCGGTCGAGAGGACTCCCGGCCGGCCGATCGAGCCGACCTCGGAGAGGTCGCGGCCGAACGGGAGGCTCGCCGTCCAGTCGAGTACCGCGCGGAACTTCCTGGCTCCTCCCGGGATCTGGCTCATGTGGTAGGTCCGTGCCATCCACCAGGCCGGAAAGCCGCTGAAGGTCCGGTCCCCGAGCATGCCCACGGCCTTGTACCGCCCGAGGTTCACGAAGGCCGCCTTGCTGCGGTACTTGTAAGGAGCGGGCGTTCCGATCCCGAGTCCCGCCGCGACGTTGCGGGCCACCACGGAAGCCTGGCGGACGGCGTGCTGGGCGGTCGGCGGGCAGAGCCCTCCGTCGGGATCCGGCACGGCGGCGGCGTCCCCCAGGGCCCAGACGCCCTCGAGGCCGTCGACCCGGAGCGAGCTGTCGACCACGACCCGGCCGGAATCATCGAGCGGGACCGAGAGGTTCTTCAGGCTCGGATGGGGAACCACACCGGCCGTCCAGACCACCATCCGGGTCGGCAGTACCTCGCCGGTCGAGAGCGTGGCCGCGTCGGCCGTGACCTCGGAGAGAGTCGTGTTGAGTCGGATGTCGATGCCCCTTCCCCTCAGCTCCCTGACCGCATACTCGGCCAGTACCTCGTCGATCTCGGGCAGGACCCGGTCGCGTGCCTCGACCAGCAGCCAGTGCATGCCGTGGAGGCGGGCCTTCGGGTAGTGGCGCATCGCATCGGCGGCAAAGTCCTGGAGCTCGGCCAGTGCCTCGAGGCCGGCGTAGCCTCCGCCGACGAAGACGAACCGGAGCAGCTGGTCCCTCAGTTCCGGATCCTCGGTCGCATTGGCCAACTCGAGCGACTCGATCACCGTGTTGCGGGCCCAGATCGCATCGGCGAGGCTCTTGAAGCCGACCGCGTGCTCGCTCAGCCCCGGAACCGGCAGGAAGCGGGAGATCGAACCAGGCGCGAGGACCAGCTGGTCGTAACGGACCGTCTCGCTGCCCCCGT
The DNA here is from genome assembly GCA_032119635.1 of Solirubrobacterales bacterium. Lineage (GTDB taxonomy): Bacteria > Actinomycetota > Thermoleophilia > Solirubrobacterales > 70-9 > 67-14. Next base: position 18,516 of record JAUMBO010000101.1, on the reverse strand, counting down.
CGTGGGTGGAGATCTCGACCTGACGGGTCGCCGGATCGTGGCCCTCGACGGCCCCCAGCCTGATGTTCGCCCTCTTGATGATCTCCCTCAGCGGAGTGACGACGTGACGCGGCTCGAGCGTCCCGGCCGCGGCCTCCGGCAGGAACGGGGTGTAGAGCATGAAGTTGACGTCATTGACCAGGATCAGCCGGGCCGACTGGGGCGGCAGGAGCCCTTCCAGTCTCCTCGCCACATTGGCGCCGGCGAAGCCGCCACCCGCAATTACAACGTTCCAGGCCATAGCCCGAGTATAGGAGGGCGCTCCGGCAGGCCGGAGGGGCCAGGACGGCTCAGTCCGACCCCAGCTTCTCCTTCAGGATCCGGTTGACCTCGCCGCCGTCGGCCCGTCCCCCGGTCGCCTTCATCGTGGCCCCAACCAGTGCCCCGATCGCCTTCCGGTTACCGGAGCGGACCTCCTCTGCCGGCCCGGGATTCTCAGCGATCACCTGCTCGACGATCCTGGCCAGCTCGCCCGAGTCGGAGAGCTGGGCGAGGCCCTCTGCTTCGACCGTCGCCTCGGGATCGATCCCGTCGGCGACCATCCGGGCCAGCAGCTCCTTGCCCGTCCCATGGGAGATGCGACCCGCCTGAACCATCGAAACGAGGCTGGCAAGGCTCTCGGGCGTCACCGGGGAAGCGTCGGGCTCGATGTCACCCTGACGACGGAGCTCGCCGGCGTACTCCCCGGTCAGCCAGGTGGCGGCCGCCTTCGGCTCGGGCCCGGCCGGGGCGGCCAGCATCTGCTCGAGGAAGGACGCCCACTCTGCCTCGGTGGAGAGCAGCCGGGCCTGGTCGTCGGGAATGCCCAGCTCCTCCCGGTACCGCTTGGCCCGAGCCTCCGGTAGCTCCGGCAGGGCATCCCTCACCCGGTCGAGCATCTCGGCGTCGGGGCCGAGCGGGACCAGGTCGGGCTCCGGCAGGTAGCGGTAGTCGTGAGCCTCCTCCTTGGAGCGGAGCGGATGAAGGGCCCCGGTTCCGGGATCGAAGTGGAGCGTTTCCTGGACCACCCTCCCCCCTGCCCCGACCAGATCGGCCTGGCGGGCCAGCTCGGCGACGATCCCCTTCTCCAGGAAGCGAAACGAGTTCATGTTCTTCAGCTCGGTCTTGGTTCCGAGCTCGGAGCTCCCCTTCGGCCGAACCGAGACGTTGGCATCACAACGGAGGCTGCCCTCCTCCATGTTCACGTCCGAGACCCCGAGCTGCCTGACCGTCTCCCGCAGCAGCTGGCCCCATTCCCGCGCCTGGGCAGCCGACCGGATGTCTGGCTCGGTGACGATCTCGACCAGAGGCGTGCCGGCCCGGTTGAAGTCGACCAGCGACCCGCTGGAACCCTGGATCCGGCCGCTCTCACCGATGTGGATCATCTTGGCCGCATCCTCCTCGAGGTGGGCACGGTGGATCCGGACGCCGGCGAGCTCGCCTCCGGAGGCAAGCGGAACGTCGTACTGGCTGATCTGGTACGCCTTCGGGTTGTCCGGGTAGAAGTAGTTCTTGCGGTGGAAGATCGAGTGAGGGGCGACCTCGCAGCCGAGGGCGAGGGCGATCTGGAGGGCGAACTCGATCGCCCTCCGGTTCGGCACCGGGAGCACCCCGGGGTGGGCGAGGCAGACCGGACAGGTATGGGTGTTCGGCGGGTCTCCGAACGAGAGTCGACAGCCGCAGAACATCTTCGTCTCGGTCGCCAGCTGGACATGGATCTCCAGCCCGATCACCGCCTCGAGGTCTTCGGGCAGGCCGTCGGTCACGCCCCGGACTCCTCCCCCGGGCGGCCATCGAACCCGATCGCCGCCTCGAGCGCATGGGCCGCCTCGAGCAGACGCTGCTCGGCGAAGGCGGGCGCTGCAAGCTGAAGGCCGACCGGCAGCTCCTCTCCGCCTTCCGGCGGTGCGGCAAGGCCGGCCGGAATCGAGATCGCCGGAATGCCGGCCAGCGACATCGGAACGGTGAAGAGGTCGTTCAGGTACATCGTCCACGGGTCGTCGGTCTTCGCCCCGAGCTCGAAGGCGACCCCGGGCGTGGTCGGGGTCGCGATCAGGTCCACCTCGTCGAAGGCGGCTGCGAAGTCGCGCACGATCATCGTCCTGACCTTCTGGGCCGTGCCGTAGTACTGGTCGTAGTACCCCGAGGAGAGGGCGTAGGTGCCGAGCATGATCCGGCGCTTGACCTCCGGGCCGAAGCCCTCCCCCCTGGTCCGCTCGTACATCGAGACCAGGTCGTCGGCCGGGACCCGCATCCCGTACCGGACCCCGTCGTAGCGGGAGAGGTTGGTCGAGGCTTCGGCCGGTGCGATCACGTAGTACGCCGAAATACCCAGCTCGGCGTGTGGGAGCTCGATGTCACGGACCGAGCCACCGAGATCCTCGATCCGGGCAAGGGCTTCGTCGAACCTCTGGGCCACGCCCGGCTCGACCCCGGCCTCGAGGAATTTTCTGGGCACCCCGATCGTCATGCCCTGGAGGTCGGTCGCGCCCGGACGCGCGATGCCCCCGGGTATTCCGGTCGAGGTCGCGTCACGGGGGTCGCTCCCCTCGACGATGGAGAGCAGCTCGGCCGCGTCCTCCACGCTCCGTGCGAAGGTCCCGCACTGGTCGAGCGACGAGGCGAAGGCGATCATCCCGAAGCGCGAAACGGCGCCGTAGGTCGGCTTCAGTCCGACGATTCCGCAAAGTGCGGCAGGCTGGCGGATCGAGCCGCCGGTGTCCGTGCCGAGCGCCCAGGGTGCCTCCCCCGCCGCCACGACGGCAGCTGACCCGCCCGAGGAGCCACCCGGAACACGGGTCCTGTCCCAGGGGTTGAGGACCGGTCCGTAGGCGGAATTCTCGTTCGATGACCCCATCGCGAACTCGTCCATGTTCGTCTTGCCGAGGACGGGCAGCCCGGCCTCGTGCAGATGGGCCACGGCGGTGGCATCGAAGGGGGGCAGGTAACCCTCGAGGATCCGCGATCCCGCAGTGGTCGGGATGCCTTTCGTGCAGAAGATGTCCTTGACTGCGACCGGCGGCCCGGTGATCTCCCGGTCAGTCGGCTCCGGGCCCCTCCAGAGCCAGGCGTTCAGGCGATCTGCCCCGGCCCGCTCCGACCAGGCTGCCAGGCACTCGGCCCCGTCGATATCACCAGACCGGATCGCATCACCGGTCGCGCAGGCGGATTCGGCGGTCAGCCGGTCGTCGGCCAAGCCTCAGCCCTCGGTGCGGGGTGAGGGTACGAGGAAGGCACCATCCTCGGTGCTCGGGGCCGGGGTGAGGGCCTCCTCCGGACTCAGCTCCTCGCCCGGATTGTCGTCCCTGAGGACGTTCTCCAGCGGGACGACGTGGGTCGTCGGCTCGACGCCCGAGACGTCGACTCCGGACAGCCGGTCGACGTGGTCGAGGATCGAGGAGAGCTCGCCGGACAGGGCCTCGACCTCGCCTTCCCCGAGCTCGAGTCGGGCCAGGCGGGCCACGTGCACTACCTGCTCACGGTCGATCACCGGCCTGAGTCTAGTCCAGCCAAATCGGGCAGGCGGCCTAGTTCTCGCGCGAAACCGTGATCCAGATCCCGACCGTCGCGGCCAGCAGGCCGGCGAGGCCGAGATAGAAGCCGGTCTCGAATTCCGCTTCGGGCGGCAACACCGCCTTGCCGACCAGGACCAGGGAGAGCACCGTCCCGGCGAGCAACAGGAGGGTCTGCCAGACGACCGGCACGTCCGTCTTTCGGGTCATCAGGAGCACCACCGGCTCGAGCAGTGTCCCGATCCCGAAGAGGATGAGGATGACCTTGAGTACCGAGAGCGACGCGTAGCCGCTCTCTCCGCCCGACCAGTCCAGTCCGAGCGCGATCAGGAGCACGGTGCCCCCGACACCGATCAGCAGATCGACCGGCATCACGGGATTGTGTCGGGCCTTCACCGGCTCCCGGCCCCTGCCGCGGCGGCCCGCACGGTGTTGGCGAGGAGCATCGCGATCGTCATCGGACCGACGCCTCCCGGAACCGGGGTGATCGCCCCCGCGATCTCCGCCACCTCGTCGAACCTGACGTCGCCGACCAGGCCATCGTCAGTCCGGTTTATCCCGACGTCGATCACGGTCGCCCCGGGCTTGACGTGCTCGGCCCCGATCAGACCCGGCACCCCGACCGCGGCAACCAGGATGTCGGCCCGGCGGCAGACCGCGACCAAGTCAGTGGTCCGCGAGTGTGCCGCGGTCACGGTCGCATCGCGACCCAGGAAGAGGCTGATCAGTGGCCTGCCGACGAGGTTGGAACGGCCGACGATCACCGCTTCACGACCGGAGATCCCGATGTCCGAGCGATCGAGGATCTCGATCACCCCGGCCGGCGTGCAGGGAACCAGTCCCGGATCGCCCGAGGCGAGCATCCCCTGATTGATCGCGGTCAGGCCGTCGACGTCCCTGGCGGGGTCCAGCGAATCGATAACCGGGCCGGAGTCGAGCCCGTCCGGCAAGGGAAGCTGGACGAGGATGCCGTCGACCTCGGGGTCGAGGTTCAGCCCGGCAACGATCTCCTCCAGGCCAGCCTGGCCGACGTCGGCCGGGACTGCCCGGTGGACCGAGGCGATCCCGACCTCCTCACAGGCCTTGTGCTTGTTCGCCACGTAGACCTCCGAAGCGGGGTCCTCACCGACCAGCACGGTCGCCAGCGCCGGGGGGCGACCCAGCGAAGCGGCCACCGCTTGGACCTCGGAAACGAGATCGGCCCGGACCGCGGCCGCGATCGTCTTGCCGTCGAGGATCCGGGCGCTCATCCGGCCTTCCGGACGATCGGGGCGTACTCGGCCATCAATTTGCGCTCGGTCCCGTCGGCCGAGAACCGGACAACGATCAGTCCGCCGGGTTCGGTTCCAATCACGACGCCAGTCCCGAAGCTCTCGTGCTCGACGTCGTCGCCGACCGTGACCGCCGGTATCTCGCCGGGCTCGCGCGGTTTCGGAGGTGCCGGCATCCCGCCGGACCCCATGACCCGACCCGGCACGCCGTAGCTCCTGAAGGAACGGGCCGGGCGGTCCGGCTCGTGACGTTCGACCAGTTCCGAAGGGATTTCATCGAGGAAGCGTGACGGTCCACCCGACTCGCCGTGGAAGCCCCGCGAGAGCGCCCAGCTCATCGACAGTCGCCGCCGGGCCCGGGTCATGCCGACGTAACAGAGCCTCCGCTCCTCCTCTTCTCCGCCCTCGTCGAGCGAGCGTCCGTGGGGAAACAGACCCTCCTCACACCCGATCATGACCACCGAGTCGAACTCGAGACCCTTCGCGTTGTGGAGGGTCATCAGACTGAGCGTCTCGCCCTGCTCCTCCTCGCCCTCGCGGTCGGTCAGCAACGCGATCTGCTCGAGGAACCCCTCCAGCACGGTTCCGTCGGCCCGGTCCCCGGCTGGATCGGTCAAGTCGAACTCTCGCGCGACCGAGACCAGCTCCTCGAGGTTCTCGATCCTCCCCTGAGCCTCGACCGAGCGATCGGACTCGAGCGCCTCGAGATAACCGGACTTCGAGAGCACCGCCTCGAGCAGCTCCCCCACCCCTCCCGAGTCGGCCTGGTCCCGGAGCTCACCCATCATCTGCTGGAAGGCGTCGAGCGCCTTGACGGCGGCCGGACCGAGCCCGGGGATCCGCTCCGGTTCGGAGGCGAGGTCCCAGATCGGCTCACCGACCGTGTTGAGATGGGCCGTCACCTTCGCCAGCGAGGTCTTGCCGATGCCCCGTCTCGGCGTGTTCACGATCCTCGCAAAGGCCACCGAATCGGCCGGATTGGCCAGGTACTGGAGGTAGGCGATGGCGTCCTTGACCTCGGCCCGGTCGTAGAACTTGGTCCCACCGACCACGCGGTAACGGACCCCGAACCTGACAAGGGTGTCTTCCAGGACCCGGCTCATCGCGTTGGTCCGGTAGAAGACCGCGACGTCGTCCAGCCCCCCTTCCGAGAGCTCGGCGTACTTCTCGACGCGGTCGGCCACCCACCTGGCCTCCTCGTGCTCGTCGGCCAGTCCGAGCACCTCGACCGGCTCGCCCTCGCCCTGGTCGGTCCAGAGCTCCTTCGGCCTGCGGTCGTGGTTGTTGCGGACGACTCCGTTCGCGGCCGAGAGGATCGTCTGGGTCGAGCGGTAGTTCTGTTCGAGCTTGACCACGCCGGCGTCGGGAAACTCGCGCTCGAACTCGAGGATGTTCCGGATGTCGGCATTCCTGAACCCGTAAACGGACTGGTCCTCGTCCCCGACCACGGTCAGGTTGCCCCGTTCGCCGGCCAGCTGGACGAGGAGCCTGTACTGGGCGTGGTTGGTGTCCTGATACTCGTCGACCAGCACGTGGCGGAAGGTAGAGCGCCACCGTTCGCGAACGTCGTCGAACCGTTCGAGCATCTCCACCGTGCGAATCAGGAGGTCGTCGAAATCCATCGCGTTGCTCTCGCGCATCCGCTGCTCGTAGAGCGCGTAGATCTCGCCGATCTGCTCCTCGAACGGGCCTCGCGCCGATGCAGTCAGCGCTGCAGGGTCCATCAGCTCGTTCTTGGCCGAGGAAATCCGGCGCTTCACCGTCTTCGGGGGCAGCTCCCTGGTATCGAAAGAGAGCTCTTCCATCGCCCGCTTGACCATCCGGACCGAATCGGCCTCGTCGTAGATCGTGAACGACCGGCCATAGCCGAGCAGCTCAGCATCCACACGGAGCATCCGGGCGCAGGCCGAGTGGAAGGTCGAGACCCACATCCCGGCGGCGGTCCGACCGAGCAGGGCCCCGACCCGCTCACGCATCTCCTCGGCAGCCCGGTTGGTGAAGGTGATCGCGATGATCTCGCCGGGTCTTGCCCGGCCGGTGTCGATCAAGTGGGCGATCCTGTGGGTGAGCACCCTCGTCTTGCCGGACCCAGCTCCGGCTATCACCAGCAGCGGACCGTCGCCGTACTCGACGGCGCTCTTCTGCTCGGGATTCAGGCTCTCGACTGTGGCGGACGCTCCCACCGGGCGAGGATACCGGCGGGCGAGGCGCGTCAGCCCCCGGCCGGGGACCGCCCCTGACGAGGCTCGCGGTCCTCGAGCGGCGGCTTGCGGGCACTGCGTCCCGAGAGCCCGGCGACCTCCTGTTCGAGCTCGTCGATCCGGTCGGAGAGTGCCTGGACGGCCTCCTGGATCGGGTCGGGAAGGTGGATCCAGTCGGCATCCGGACCTTCAGGGCGCCGGCCCTCGACCCGAACCGGCCGGCCAGGATTGCCGACCACGGTCGAGTTGGGGGGAACGTCGTCGATCACCACAGCGTTGGCGCCGATCTTTGCCCCGTGGCCGATCCTGACCGGACCGAGAAGCTTCGCCCCGGACCCGATCGTCACGTTGTCATCGACGGTCGGGTGCCGCTTGCCGCCCTCGAATCCGGTTCCCCCGAGGGTGACTCCCTGGTAGATCGTCACGTCGTCTCCCAGCTCGGCCGTCTCCCCGATCACGACCCCGGAGCCGTGATCGACGAAGAACCGCCGTCCGATCTTCGCCCGGGGATGGATCTCGACCCCGGTGATGACCCGAGCCAGCCAGGAGACGAAGTAGGGCAGGAAGGGCACGCCGGACTCGATCAGGGAGTGAGCGAGCCGGTGGGCCAGTACGGCCTGGACCCCGGGCCAACCGGCGACGATCGTCGCGTTCGATACGCCCTCGGTAGCCGGGTCGCGTTCCCGCGCTACCTCGACCTCGGACCGAATGCCGCCCGGCCCTTTCGGCCGGTCCGCCTCGACGCTTCCCTCTTCCTCCGGGGGGCGTGACACGCGAGTCAAGGGGCGAAGAAGGGAAGCGACATGTACCGATCGCCCGAGTCGCAGATCACGGTCACGATCCGCTTGCCCCGGAACTCGGGTCGTTCTGCCAGCTCGAGTGCGGCGGCGACGTTTGCCCCGGCCGAGATCCCACCCAGGATTCCCTCCTCGGAGGCGAGCCGGTGAGCGGTCGAGATCGCCTTCTCGTCATCGACCTTGATGATCTCGTCGATCAGGTCGACCTCGAGCACGCCGGGCACGAATCCGGCGCCGATTCCCTGGAGGCGGTGAGGGCCGACACGGCCGCCGGAAAGGACCGGTGAGCCTGCGGGCTCGACCGCGACCAGGAGAGCGTCGGAATCCTGCTCCCGCAGGTAGCGACCGACCCCGGTGATGGTGCCACCGGTACCGACGCCGGCCACGAAGGCCCCGATCTCGCCCTTGGTGTCGGCCCAGATCTCGGGCCCGGTGGTCCGGAAGTGCGCTTCGGGGTTGGCCGGGTTCGAGAACTGGAGTGGCATGAAGGCGCCCCTCTCGGCGGCGATCTCGCGGGCAAGGTCGACCGACTCGTCCATTCCCCCGGTCGTCTCGGTCTCGATCACCGTCGCCCCATAGGCCCGTAGGAGCTTCGCCCGTTCCCGGCTCATGCCCTGCGGCATCGTCACTACGAGTTCGTAGCCCCGGGCGGCACAGATCATCGCCAGGGCGATCCCGGTGTTGCCGCTGGTCGCCTCGACGACCACCGACTTGCCACGCTCGAGCTTCCCCTCGGCCTCGGCCGCACCGATCATCGCTGCACCGATCCGGTCCTTGACCGAGCCGCCGGGATTGAAGTACTCGAGCTTGCCGCAGACGTCCGCCTCGAGTCCCTCCCCGAGTCGGGCCAGCCAGACGAGCGGAGTACCTCCAACCGTCGCCGATGCCTGCGGGGCGATCAAATGAAGTACATCCCCGAACGCGCCTCAGCCGACTCCCGCTCGAGGATCTCGGCGATTGTGGTTGCCCCGAAAACCGAGCGGAGCGACTCGACCCCCTCGGCCCAGATCCCGCCGGCCTCCTCGGCCTCCTGGCCAATCACGCCATCGAGCGCCTGGACGACTTCGAGCACGGTGATCTCCTCAGGAGCCCGGGCCAGCGTGTACCCGCCCTTGCTCCCCCTGTGGCTCTCCAGAAAACCGGCGCGGCGGAGAGTCGAGAAAAGCTGCTCGAGGAACTGTTCCGGCATGGCGCGACGCTCGGCCAGTTCCTTGACGGGCACCGGGTGTTCGCCCGAGCGGGCCAGCTCGGCGAGGGCGACTACTGCGTAGCGCGACTTCGAAGTGACCGAAATCATCTTCGTCTTTCTACAACAGGGCGGCTTCCGCTCAGGGTTCCTGGCCTTCGCCGGAGCCGATCCTGCCGATGGCCGCATCGATCCGTTCCAGGGTCCGGTCCTTTCCGAGGGCCGAAACCGATTCGAAGATCCCGGGCGAGACGGTGGTCCCGCTGATCGCCACCCTGATCGGCTGGTAGACCTTGCCGGCGCCGATCCCGAGCCTCTCCGGCAACGGATCGAGTGCCGCCTCGACGTCCTCTACCCCAAAGCCTTCGAGGTCGGCCAGGGCATCCCGAGCCTCTCCCAGGACTGTCGCGGCATCGCCCTTCATCACTTTGCGCCAGGCCCTGGGATCGTCGACCGGTGGTTCGAACAGGAAGGCGACCAGCGGCCAGACCTCGTCCAGCGTCTGGGCCTTCTCCTGGGCTATCGAGCAGGCGAGGGCGAGTCGTTCGTCCGGCTCCCGGTCGAGGTAGCGTGCGACTGCCTCGAGGTACTCGTCGGCATCCATCGACCTCATGTACCTGCCGTTCATCCAGCGGAGCTTCTTCTCATCGAACACGGCGGAGGACTTCCGGATGTCCTTCGGGTCGAACCGGTCGATCAGTTCAGGCAACGGGATAACCGTCTCGTCGTCCTCCGGCCCCCAGCCGAGCAGGGCCAGATAGTTGAGCACGGCTTCGGGCAGGTACCCGGCGTCGCGGAGGCCCTGGACCGATGCCGCGTTCTCCCGCTTGGAGAGCTTCCTGCCGTCGGCCCCGTGGATCAGGGGAGCATGGGCGTAGTCAGGGATCCCGGCACCCAGCGCCTCGAGCACCTTGACCTGCTTCTGGGTGTTCGAGATGTGATCGTCCCCGCGAATCACCAGGTCGACCCCCATCTCGTGGTCGTCGACCGCGACCGCCAGGTTGTAGAGGGGCGACCCGTCGGCCCGGGCGATCACGAAGTCGTCGAGGTTCCGGTTCGGGAACCTGATCTCTCCGCGGATCAGGTCGTGGACCACCTCGTCCCCCTCGTCTTCGACCCGGAGCCGGATCGCACCCTCGTCCGACTCCGACGGGGTTCCGCGGTAGCCGCGATCCGCTCCGTGTTCGTCCTTCCACGACCTGACCTCCTCCGAGGTAGCAGAGTCGCGGTAGGCGATCCCGTCCGCAAGCAGCTTCTCGACTGCGGCCCTGTGCTGGGTCTCGTAGTCGTGCTGGAAGAAGGGACCTTCGTCGAAGTCGAGCCCGAGCCACTCGAGCGCCTCGAGGATCTGATCCACGTTCTCCTGGGTCGAGCGCTCGCGATCGGTGTCCTCGATCCTGAGCAGGAACGTGCCGCCCGAGTTTCGCGCCGCGAGCCAGTTGTAAAGTGCCGTCCTCGCCCCGCCGATGTGCAAGGCGCCGGTGGGTGAAGGTGCGAATCGGACTCGGAGGTCGTTGCCAGTCGTGCTCATTGGAGCCCATGTTTCCACAGCAGGGGGGCTGGAAAAGGCCGTGGCCCGCGGGACGGACCTCGGGTGCGAGTCGATCCAGATCTTCAACCAGAGTCCGAGGATGTGGAAGGCGACGGCCTACGACGAGGACGACTTCGCCCTTTTTCGGGAGCGGATGGCAGAGTCGCCGGTCGAGAGCGTGATCATCCACGCCGTCTACCTGATCAATTGCGCGACCCCGGACCGGGAGCTGGCAGCCAAGTCGCGGGCCTCGCTGACCCATGCCCTGCGAATCGGCGATGCGATCGGGGCGGACGGCGTCGTCCTCCACCCCGGGGCACGCAAGGACGCCCCGCTTGACCCGGCGATCGCCCGTTCGGGAAAGCTGATCGCCGAGTCCCTGTCCGACTCCGAGCGCTGCCCGCTGCTGATCGAGCAGATGGCCGGCCACAAGGGGATCCTCGGTACGACCCTCGAGGAGGTGGAGGCGATCACCGATGCGGCCGGCGGCGGAAAGCGGCTCGGCCTCTGCCTCGACTCCTGTCATCTCTTCGCCGCCGGCTACGACGTCCGGACTCCGGAGAGCTTGACCGGCGTGATCGACGAAGTCGAGGCCAGGCTCGGCAAGGGAAGGCTGCGGGCGCTGCACGTCAACGATTCCCGCGAAGGCTTCGACTCTCGCCGAGACCGCCACGCAGACCTCGGCGAGGGCGAGATCGGTGACCGGGGGATCGCCTGCTTTCTCTCGGAGCCCCGCTTCGAGGGCCTCCCGGCCACCCTGGAGACACCGGGTCCCGACAAGAAGGGTCCGACCGCCGACGAAGTCGCCCACGCCTTCGCCCTCAGGAAGCGGGGACTGACCGCCCGAAGGCGGAAGACCGGCCGACGGAAGAAGCCCGCCGGGCGCTAGCCTCGACGCGCGGGGAATCCACCCCGTGATCCGACGGGCCGAGAGGGGATAGCGAACCATGTCTGAAGCCGGTAACCGAGGTGGCGATCGCGGCTCGATGTACTCCTTCCTCACCGAGCCGGCGAGCGATCGCGAGCTTCCGGCCGAGGGCCTTCCGCCGAGGGAGGCCCTCGATGCGATCCAGGCCGAGGTCCTCCTGGACGGAGACCCGGCCAAGAACCTCGCCACCTTCGTCACCACGTGGATGCCCCCCGAGGCAAGGGCGGTGATCGCCGAGAACCTCTACCGCAACTACATCGATCACGCCGAGTACCCGCGCACCGCCGAGATCTCGAGGCGGTGCGTCCGGATGCTCCACCAGCTCTTCCACGGGGATGGCGAGCCCGACTGCCCTGGGGCGGCCTGCGCCGGATCCTCCGAAGCGGTGATGCTCGGGGCGCTGGCGATGAAGTGGCGGTGGCGCGGGCGACGCAAGAAGGAGGGCAAGGCGACCGACACCCCCAACCTGGTCTATGGCGCCGACGTCCATGTGGTCTGGGACAAGTTCTGCCGCTACTTCGACGTCGAGCCGCGACAGGTGAACCTGCCGAAGGGCCAGACCGTCGTCGGGCCGGAGGACTTCGAGGGGAAGATCGACGAGAACACGATCGGGGTGGTGGCCGTCGCCGGGACGACCTTCACCGGGGAGTGCGACGACATCGAAGGCATCGACAGGCTGCTCGGTGAGCTGGCCGGCAAGGGCCTCGAGGTCCCGATGCACGTCGATGCCGCAAGCGGAGGCTTCGTATTCCCATTCTCGCACCCCGACTTCACCTGGGACTTCCGACTCGATTCGGTCAAGTCGGTCAATACCTCGGGCCACAAGTTCGGCCTGGTCTACCCCGGCATCGGCTGGCTGGTCTTCCGCGACGATGAGCAGCTCCCGGAAGACCTCGTGTTCTACGAGGACTACCTGGGCGAGAAGGATCCGACCTTCACCCTCAACTTCTCCGGCAGCAGCTCATTCGTCCTCGCCCAGTACTTCAACTTCCTCCACCTCGGAAGGCCGGGGTACGAAGCCATGGTCAGGGCGATGGACGCGAACGCCTCGACCCTGACCAACGGGCTGAAGGCTCTCGACGGGGTCGAAGTCGTCCCTTCGAAGGGCCCGACCCTGCCGCTGACCATCGCCAGAGTCCAGGAGGGCGAGCCCTTCGACGAGAACGACCTGGTCGGGGAGCTTGCCCGACGGCGCGGCTGGCTGATCCCGGCCTACCAGCTCCCGCCTGACAACGAGGAGACACGAATCATCCGGATGCTGGTCAAGATCAACCAGACCCGGGAGCTGGTCGATGCCCTGCTAGCCGACTACGAGGCCTCCATCGCCCAGCTCCGCAAGCACGGCGGCACGGACGGAAAGACTCCCGCCCACACCGGCGTCGGCTACTGAGCCGGGACTCGGCTAGGTGATCTTCAGGCCCGAGATCGCCCGGGCGATCACGAGCTGCTGGATCTCTGCCGTGCCCTCGAAGATGTCGTAGATCTTCGCGTCCCGGTGCATCCGCTCCACCGGGTACTCCCGGGTGTAGCCGTTGCCCCCGAGGATCTGGATCGCTCGCTCGGTCGTCCAGACCGCGACCTCTCCGGCCTTCAGCTTCGACATCGACCCTTCGGCGTTCTCGAACGGGATCTCGTTGCGACCCATCCAGGAGGCTCGCCAGACGAGCAGCCGGGCCGCGTCGATCTCGGTCTTCATCCTGGCGAGGGTGAAGGCGATCGCCTGGTTCTCGATGATCGGCTTGCCGAACTGGACCCGCTCCTTTGCGTACTCGAGCGAGTATTCGTAAGCGGCCCTGGCGATGCCGATCGCCTGAGCCCCGACCGTAGGCCGGCTTGCCTCGAAGGTCGCCATCGCGGCCTGGGACTTCGACTTCTTGCCCTCTCGGACCCTGGCCAGACGCTCGTCGAGCTTCTCCTTGCCTCCGAGTACGTTGTCCGCCGGAATCCGGCAGTCGTCGAGGTGCACATCGGCCGTATGCGAAGCGCGGATCCCATGCTTCTTCACCTTCGCGCCCTGCTCGATCCCGGGGGTTTCGATCGGGATCACGAAGGCGGCATGCCCGCGCGAACCGAGCTCACGGTCGACAGAGGCAACGACGACATGGACGTCGGCGATTCCACCGTTGGTCGCCCATGCCTTCTGGCCGTTCAGAATCCACTCGTTCGTCGCCTCGTCGTACTTGGCGGTCGTCCGGACCGCCGAGACGTCGGAGCCAGCGTCAGGCTCCGAGGAGCAGAAGGCGGCGACCTTGATGTCGCCCTCCGTGCCGAAGCACCGCGGGATCCACTCACCGATCTGCTCGGGCGTTCCCTGTCCAACGATCGCCACGGCAGCGAGCGTCGTGCCGAAGATCGACATGCCAAGTCCGGCGTCGCCCCAGAAGATCTCCTCGTTGACGATCGGCAGGGTCAGGCCGGACTCGTCGGCAAACATCTGCGCCAGTCCTTCGAAGCCATACAGCCCGATCTTGGCCGCCTCTTCGACGATCGGCCAGGGGAACTCCTCCCGCTCGTCCCACTCGTGTGCGGCTGGCCGGAGGACGGACTCGGCAAACCCATGGGCCCATTCCTGCAGGTCCTTCTGGTCCTGATTGAGCTCCATCGAGAAAATCGGCTGCGCGCTGTCGCCATTGGCCGCTGGCACGGCGCCGTTTCCTGCCTCGGAGGTTTCCACGGACTCGGTACTGGTTTCTGTGCTCATGACATCAGGGTACTAACCGGGGCACCCGGGCCGTCGGCCGGACGGGCGCCTCAGGCAGCCTGACTGAAGCTGGCCTGGGGGCCGAGGATCTCGTCCAGCTCAGCCATCAGGACCTGGGAGCGGGCGACCCGGAAGTCGGGGCCGAGCCGGAGCTTGGTCTCGCGGTCCGGGCCGACCACAAGAAGCTCGACGTCGGTGCTTCCGCGATGGTTCTCTAGCAGGGCCTTGACGTCTTCGAGCGCGTCGGCCGAGAAGCGATGCTCGTCGATCGTCAGCGACAGCGGCTGGTCCCGCTCGGCAACCCGGCGCTTCGCCTCCTCGATCTGTTCCGGGTCGGGCTCGAAGGGATCGGCGCCCTGAACGACCAACTTCGTTCCCCGGTCGGTGTGGTCGATCCGGCCCTTGACCATGACCACCGCATCGGGCTGGATCGCCGCCGTCTTGCCGGAGTCGTCAGGGTTGAAAATCAGCAGCTCGATCTCGGACTCGACGTCGGACAGCGTCGCAAAGGCGATCTGCTTGCCGGCGCGGGTCCGGACCTTGCGGTACTCCGTGACCAGGCCGCCGATCGTGACCCACTCGTCATCCTTTTTCGAGGAGAGTTCCGAGATCGGGCAGTCGGCCGCGACCGAGATGGCCTCCCGAAGGCCATCGAGCGGGTGAGCCGAAAGGTAGGTGCCCATCGTCTCCTTCTCGAGGGCCAGCAGGTCGGCCTCGTCGAATTCCCCCTCAGGGATCGGGGGGTTCGACGCGCTGCCGCCGAGGTCGTCGCCAGCCCCTTCCATCTCGAACAGGGAGCCCTGCCCGGCGATCGAGTCGGCCTGGACCCGGCTCCCGGAGGCCTGGGCCTCGGGCAGCACCTCGAGCATCCCCTTGCGCGAGCCCGGCAGCGAGTCGAGCGCGCCGCACATGACCAGGCACTCGAACGCCTTCTTGTTCACGGCCCGGGCATCGACCCGCTCGCAGACGTCCCAGAGCGAGGAGAACTCCCGCTCCTCGCGGGCCTCGATGATCGCCTCGACGGCGGAGTGTCCGACGTTCTTGACCGCGTCGAGCCCGAAACGGATGCCCTCGTCGGTGACCACGAAGCCGTGGTCGGACTGGTTGATGTCCGGCGGCAGGACCGCAATCCCCATCTCGGCACACCGGCTGATGAAGAACGGCACCTTGTCCTTGGTCGACATCACCGACGAGATCACGGCGGCCATGAACTCGGCCGGGTAGTTCGCCTTCAGCCACGCGGTGCGGTAGGCGATCATCGCGTAACTCGCCGCGTGGGACTTGTTGAAGGAGTAGTCGGCAGCGCTCTCCATCGTCTTCCAGAGCCGCTCGGCCACCGAGGACTCGGTGCCGGAGGCGGCCGCGCCGTCCATGAACTCGCCCTTGAGCTCCTTCATCTTGTCCCGAAGCTTCTTGCCGATGGCCTTGCGGAGGTCATCGGCCCGGGCCGGGTCGAAGCCTGCGATCCGGACCGCGATCGCCATCAGCTGCTCCTGGTAGACGAGGCAGCCATAGGTCGACTCCGTGATCTCCCTCAGCCGTTCGTCCTCATAGAACACGGACGACGGATCGGCCTTGCCGGCCGCGTAGCGCGGAATCTCGGACATCGCCCCCGGCCGGTAGAGCGAGACCAGGGCGATGATGTCGTCGAAGATCGTCGGTACGACCTTCTTCATCGCCTCCCGCATGCCATCTGACTCGAGCTGGAAGACCCCGGTCGAATCGCCCCTGGCGAGCATCTCATAGGTCTTCGCGTCGTCGAGCGGAATCTCGGTGATCTCTATCCGTTCCCCCCGGGAGCGCTCGATCACGTCGAGCGCGTCGTCGATCACGTCGAGGTTGCGCAGACCGAGGAAATCCATCTTCAGGAGCCCGATCTGCTCGACCGGTCCCATCGGATACTGGGTCACCGTCTTGTACTGACGGACCGGCCTTCCGGACTCGTCGCGGGCCGGCTGGGCGGAGCGGTCCTCAACCAGCTGGAGCGGGACGATCTCCTTCAGCGGCCGGCCCGAGATCACAACCGCAGCGGCGTGGATCGAAGTGTTTCGGATCTTGCCCTCCAGCCCGCGGGCGGTGTCGATCACCCGACGAGCGTCTTCTTCGGCCTCGTAGGCCTCGCGCAGGTCGCCGTCCGGGCCGAGGACCTCCTCGAAGCTGGGCGAGCGCCCCATCACCGGCTCGGGTATCCGCTTCGCCAGCTGATCGCCGAACTGGTAGTCGAACCCGTGGACCCGGGCGGCGTCCCTGATCGCAGCCCGCGGGGCCATCGTGTTGAAGGTGATGATCTGGGCGACCGAGTCCTGGCCGTACTTGTCGGTCACGTACCGGATCACCTCGTCCCTGCCGCGAACCGAGAAGTCGATGTCGATGTCGGGCATGCTCCGCCGGCCCGGGTTGAGGAACCGCTCGAACAGCAGGTCGTGCTCCAGTGGATCGATGTCGGTGATGCCTAGCGCGTAGGAGACGATCGAGCCGGCGGCCGAGCCACGGCCCGGACCGACCGAGATCCCCTGCTCCCGGGCGTGACGGACGAAGTCCCAGACGATCAGGAAGTAGGAGGGGAACCCCATCTCTCCGATCACGGCGAGTTCCCGCTCCAGACGCTCGACCGCCTCGGCCGGGGGCGGGTCGCCGTAGCGCTCGCGCAACCCCTCGGTGGCGGTCGCCCTGAGGAAGTCGCCCGGTTCCGTTCCGTCCGGGGTCGGGAAATCGGGGACCAGGATCTGGCCGAGTGGGATCTCGATCTGCGAGCGCTCGGCGATCTCGATCGTCGATGGCACGGCGTCGGGCCACTCGGCGAAGGCGGCAGCCATCTCGTCGGCGTCCTTGAGGTAGTACTCGTTGGTGTCGAACGACATCTTCGGGGCGTCGAGGGTGGATTTCGTCTGGACGCAGAGCAGGGCACGATGGTTGTCGAAGTCCTCGCGCCTCAGGTAATGAACGTCGGCGGTCGCGACGAGTGGCCGTCCGACCTCCCGGGCGACCCTCGCGATCTCCTCATTGGCGAAGTCCTGATCCTCGATCCCGTTCTTCTGGACCTCGAGATAGACCTGCTCGGGGCCGAAGACCTGGATCAATGCGTCGAGGTGCTCGCGGGCCTCGTCGGGACGCCGCTCGACGATTCGCCTGACGAAACGTGACTGCAGGCAGCCGGTCAGGGCGATGACGCCTTCCGAGTAGCGCTCGAGCAGTTCGAGGTCGGTGTGGGCCTTGCCCCGGTTGAAACCTTCGAGGAAGGCATCCGAGCTGAGCGCGACCAGGTTGCGGAAGCCGGTGTCGCTGATCGCCAGCAGCGTCAGGTGGTTGCGCTCGTATCGCCCGGCGTCGGGCAGCAGGTTCCGGTCGTCGACGAAGTAGGCCTCGATCCCGAGGATCGGCTTGATTCCCTGGTCGAGGCAGGCCGAGTACATGTCGATCGCGCCGTTCATCACGCCGTGATCGGTCAGGCCGAGGGCAGGCATCCCGAGGTCGGCGGCACGGGCTGCCATCTGCCCGATGTTGCAGGCGCCGTCGAGCACCGAATGCTCGCTGTGCACATGCAGGTGAGCCACCTGGGATCTTGCGGGTTCGGACCCTGCCACCCGGCAATGATGGCAACCGGGGACGACGCAATCCGGAGGTGGGCCGGGTGGCCGGCCCGCCGGTTCGGAGTTTGGGGAGAGTTCCGGGTCGCACCCCCCTTCGGCTATACGATCCGACCGGTGGCCACGATCATCTTCCTCAGGCACGGGCAGGCCGAAGACGACGACGGCAACGGCGACGCGGCCCGGCCGCTTACCCCGAAAGGGGTCCGACAGGCCGAGGCCGCCGGCAGGGCGCTCGGACGGCTCGACCTGGTCCCCGACCTCTGCCTGACCAGCCCCAGAGTGCGGGCTGCCGAGACTGCCCGGCTGGCCTGCCTGGAGCTCGGGCTGGAGCCGGTGGTCGAGCCGGGCCTCGGACAGGGCGGCTTCCGGGCCGAAAGACTCGCCGCAGCGGGTGAGGTCGTCCTGCTGGTCGGTCACGAACCGACCTTTTCAGCTGAGGTGGGAAGGCTTACCGGCGGGTCGGTCCGGATGAGGAAGGGCGGACTCGCCGTCGTGCGGGGATCCCGACTCGAGCTGCTCGCCGGTCCCGACCTGCTCGGTCTCTTCGGCTGAGCGACGGGCTCAGGCGCAGACCCAGGCTCCGGGGCCGTCGTTCTCCCAGATCAGGCGGGCGATCCTGTCCTGCTCGGCCTTGGGCGCGAGATGCGGGAGTCCCTTGCCTCCGTAAGCCTCCCAGGTTGAAGGAATGATCTGGTAGGCCCCACCGGCACCACTGCTCGGATTCAGGGCCGAGTAGTTGCCGCCCGACTCACACATCACGATGTAGGTCGGAATCACATAG
>JAUMBO010000100.1:0-2984 GCA_032119635.1 Solirubrobacterales bacterium | reverse complement strand
TCGATCTGGCCCGGTCGAGCCGGGCGAACCGATCGAAGATCCGCTCGCGGTCCGCCGGCGGGACACCGGGTCCATCGTCGTCGACCGAGATCACCAGACCCCGCGCCCTGGTCTCGGCCGAAAGGGCGACCCTGCCCTGCGGGCCCGAGTAGCGGAGGGCGTTCTCGACCAGATTGGAGACGGCGCGGGAGATCGCGTCGCGATCGAACTCGACCTCGGCATCGGTGACTGCCCCGATCTCGATCCGCTCCCGTTCGGAATCAAGTCTTCCCTCCCGCTCGGCCTCCAACAGGGGGCCGACCGGCTGGAGTTCCAGCTCATCGTCACCCCGCGACTCCGACCTCGCAAGGATCAGCAGGTCGTCGACCAGCCTTTCCATCCGCCTGACGGCATCCCCGACGACCTCGGCCACCTTCTCGACTTCCTCCCGCGAGGGGTCCGGGTTGCGGGCCAGGACCTCGATCTGGCCGCGAACTATCGTCAGGGGAGTCCGGAGATCGTGGGAAGCGTCGGCGACGAAAGCCCGCTGGCGGTCGAAGGAGTCCTCGAGCCGGTCGAGCATCTGGTTGAAGGAGATCGCGAGGGTCCTGACCTCGTCGCTGCCGGCAGTCTCGAGCGGCACCCTGACCGCCAGATCGTCCTCGGCCACCTCGCCGGAGATCTCGGTCAGCCGTCTGAGCGGACGGGTCAGGCGGGCCGCGAGGAACCAGGCCAGGGCGGCCGAGACGAGCAGCGCCAGTAGCCCCAGACGGAAGAAGGTTCCCCGCAACTCTTCGAGTGCCTCCTCGGTCGGCTTGAGGGACTTGGCGACCCTGACTGTAGCCTCCCCTGCGCCCGGCAGGAAGAGCTTCTCGGTGAGCTCGAGGGTCTTGCCGAAGTCGTCGAGCTTCTGTTCCGAGAAACCCTCCGGGGCATCGAGGAAACGCCGCCTGTCCTCGAGCCCGTCGCGACCGTCCTCCCCATCGCCGCCCTCGTCGCGCCCCTTTTCCTCCACCCGGACGATCGAACCGGCCTCGTCCACGTAGACGTCGTATTCGACCCCGTCGGCGCGAGTGACCTCGACCTCCCACTTCGCTCCGTGATCATCCTCTCGTCCGAAGTCCGTCACCTCGGCGGCCTGACCGCTTCTTCGCTCGACCTCCTGAAGGGCACCCGAGATGGCCCGGGAGGGGGCGGCACCTGCCTGCGATCCGTCGTTGCCCGAACTCCCGTCGACCACCAGCGGTCCGGTCGCCGCAAAGACCTCCGGCTGGTTGGTCGCCAGCACGTCGTCGATCGAGATCGCGACCACGACCGACTCGGCCTCGACCGGCAGGTCGGCCGCTATCTCCTGCGCCTCTTGCTGATACTCCGAGGCTTCGGCCGGCGCCATGTTGCGAAGTTCCCTGGTGATGTTCCCGGCGGTGAACACGAGGTCATCCTCTGCCGAAGCCCGGAGTTCCGACTCGGTACTCCTGTAGACGGCGAAGAAGGCAGCCCCGATCGTCAGGGCCACGATGACCACGATCGCGAGCGCGAGCTTCCCCCGAAAGCCCGGTCTCGGGAGCCGCCTCTGCATCACTCCTCCCGCAGCCGGTAACCGACCGACCGGAGGGTCTCGATCGGGTCGGGGAGGTCTTCCTGGGCCAGCTTCTTCCTCAGGTACTGGATGTAGACGCCGACCACGTTGGTGCCCGGGTCGTAGTCGTAACCCCAGACACCGCTCAGGATCTGCTCGCGAGACATGACCTGGCCGGGATGTCGCATCAGGTAGGCGAGCAGGTCGAACTCCCGGGCCGAGAGGTTTACCTCCCTCCCCGCTCGCTTCACCGATCGCTTGAGCAGGTCCATCTCGATTCCGGCGACCGTAAGCACCGTCGCCTCGGCCTGGCCGGGCTGGCGGAGGTGGGCCCGAACCCGGGCGGCCAGCTCCTCGAAGGCGAACGGCTTCGGTACGTAATCGGTGGCCCCGGCGTCCAGCCCGGCAACCCGGTCCTCGATCCCGTCGCGTGCCGTCAGGAGGATCACCGGGGTGGCCCCGTCGTTCTTCCTGAACTCCCTGAGCAGTTCGAGTCCGTCGATTCCGGGAAGCATCAGGTCGAGCACCAGCAGGTCGAACTCGCCGCTGCGGGCCTCGGCCAACCCCGAGTTTCCATCGGCTGCGACCGAGACCGCATAGCCCTCGGACTCGAGGCCGCGCTCGAGGAAATCCGAGATTGCCGCTTCGTCTTCCACTACGAGGATCCTCACCCGGGTGATGCTAGTCGGCCGAGAGGGCAACTCGACCCCGATAAGAGGATTCTCATCCGGGCCTTACGGGAAGCCGAACGGGCCGGTCGATGATCATCGACATGAACGAGAAAAAGCTTCAGGCAAAGCAGTTGGCAAAAGTCAGGTTGGAGGCCCGGAAGGGACGCATCTCGGTGATCAGGAGGAAGGTCGCGCTCTTCGGCGTGACCCTGATGGTCGCCTTCAGCGGGCTGGTGATGGCGATCAACGGCATCCCCCTCGTGTTCGGTGGCGGAACCACGAACCAGACGACCGAGGTCGTCGAGACCGAGGGCGTCGATCAGCAGATCGGAGCGACGGTCATCGCCTTCGCCGGCCAGGTGCTCGGCGGTGACGATGATGACGACGAGGAAGAGGAAGGCGGCGGGTTCTTCGACACCGGAACGTCGGCCAGCGTCCAGTCCTCCCAGTCGTAACGAGATGGAACAGGTGACCGAGGAGATCGCGCTCAAGGGGTACCGATTCCCGGCTTTCGGCGATGAAGTTACGGCCGAGGCATCCGGCCCCGGAGCGGAGTCGCTGCTCAGGAAGGCAGCCGCGCGGGTCACGGAGGTCAGCCAGGTGCTGACCAGGTTCGACCCGGACAGCGAACTCAGCCGAATCAACGCCGATCCCCGGGGAACCGTCGAGGCGAGCCCCCTGATGATCCGGTTCATCGAGGCTGCGATCGAGGCCGCCGGAATGACCGGCGGCCTCGTCGACCCGACCCTCCTGCC
>JAUMBO010000099.1:0-7839 GCA_032119635.1 Solirubrobacterales bacterium | reverse complement strand
CCGGCCTCGCGGGCGATCGTCTCGGCCAGGTCGTCCTGGCGCTCGGCGACCAGGTCTGCCGCCCGGTCGAGCATCGCGGCCCGTTCCCACTGCGGGAAGTCGCCCTTCGAGAAGGCTTCGCTGGCGAGCGAGACGGCCCGTTCGACCGTTCCGGCATCGCCCTGGGCGACCCGTGCGACCAGCGACTGGTCGTAGGGACTTAGAACCTCGTCCCACTCGCCCGTCTCGTCCCACTCGCCGCCAACCAGAAGTTCGTAATCCACTTCGTATCTCCCACTCTCTCGGACTCTCGGTCTTGGCCGGCAGCCTAATGAATGGCTGCTTCGACGCACCGACCGGCGTTCCGGTTCAGGTCCGTATGGTCACCACGTCGCCCTCGCGGACGGGGTACTCGCGGCCCTCGATCCGGAGCCTGCCGGCATCGCGGGCGGCCGCGTAGGTGCCGAACTCGACCAGCTCCTCCCAACCGATCACCTCGGCCTTGACGAAGCCTTCCTGGATGTCGGTGTGGATCGTCCCGGCCGCGTCCCAGGCCGTCCCGCCTTCGGGCAGGCTCCGGGCCACGGCTTCCGTCTCCTCGCCGGCCGTGTAGAAGGTGATCAGCCCGAGCAGGTCCCAGGCCGCCCTGACCAGCCGTTCGAGTCCGGTCTCGTCCTCGAGCCCGTACGACTCCCTCATCTCGGCCGCCTCGTCGGGCCCGAGCTCGGCCAGCTCGCCTTCGATCCGGGCGCTCAGGGCGATCGCCACCGCGCCGTTGTCCGCCGCGTGCCGGGCCAGGGCCTCCGGTACCTCCTGCTCGCCCTCCTCGACGTTGGCCACGTAGAGGACCGGCTTCGAGGTCAGGGCCTGCAGGTGCCTGACTGCCTCCGGGGCACCTTCCGGGGGCGTCACGGAGCGGACCGGCCGGCCTTCGGCAAGGGCATCTCGGACGGTTTTCAGCCACTCACGCTCGGCGATTGCCTCGGGGTCCCCGGACTTAGCCTGCTTTTCGACCCGTTCGAGCCTCCGTTCGGTCTGGTCGTAGTCGGCCAGGACGAGTTCGGTCTCGATCGTCTCGACGTCGCGGAGCGGATCGACCGAGCCCTCCGGGTGGGGAACCCCGCTGTCGAGCGGGTGGACCCTGACCACGTGGCAGATCGCGTCCGTTTCCCGGATCGAGGCCAGGAACTGGTTTCCGAGCCCCTCGCCCTCGGCCGCCCCCTTGACCAGGCCGGCGATGTCGTGGAAGTCGATCGTCTCGGGCGTCACCTCGCTGCTGGTGAGGGTCTCGGCCAGCCGGTCGAGCCTCCGGTCGGGCACCTGGGCGACCGCGACGTTCGGCTCGATCGTGGTGAACGGGTAGTCCCCGGTCTGTGCCCCGCCGCTGGTCAGGGCGTTGAACAGGGTCGACTTGCCGGCGTTCGGCATTCCGACGATTCCTACCTTCATCGGGTCACCTCCCGACCGCGAACGATGGGGTCATCCGACACCGGTCGGGTCGGGCAGGGGGATCGCCAGGCCGAAGGCCGTCCCCAGGGCGGCGCCGGCGAGGATGTCGCTCGGGTAGTGCATTCCGAGGTAGGGGCGCGAGAGGGCCATCAGGGTCGCCAGTCCGAAGACAAGCGGGGCGAGGTCCGGGGAGATGCGGGTCGCCACGGTTGCGGCCGTGAACGAGGCGGTCGCGTGGGCCGATGGGAAGGAGAGCGAGGAGGGAGCCCCGCCCAGCGGAGGCAGGCCGTCGAGCGTCGGTCGTGGCCGTTTGAACAGGAGCTTGATCCCGAAGTTGACCACGATCGCGACCGGGCCGGCGAAGGCCATCACGATCCACTGCCACCTGCGGTCGGGATCGATGACCGCGCCCAGCACCCCGATCCCGAACCAGACGTAGGCGTTCTCGCCCGCCTTCGAGAGCAGGATGGCGATCTTCTCGAGCCACGGCTCGTGCCACCGCGTCCGCATCACCCGCAACGCGGCGAGGTCGAGTCGCTTCGCCTTCGAGGTCGCTTCGCTCACCGGCAGCAGACTAGGGAGCGGGCGGGTCGGCCGTCTTCGCTAGTCGGCCTGGAAACCGACCCTGCCCTCGTCGGCCAGGATCCGGACGAAGATCACCTTGCCCGGATCGAGCAGCAGGGTCTCGCCCTCGGACTCGAGCTCGTGGCTCCCGGAGGTGCCGATCGCCTTGCGAAGCTCCTTCAGTGCGCTTTCGTCGAGCTTCGCCGCCACGACCTGGCCGCCTTCGAACCCGATCTCGACTCGCTGCTTCCCGGCGGCCACCCGATCAGTGCTCCTCGCCTGCCGGTTGGACGATCTCGGTCAGGACCGAGCCGGTGGCCGAAGGGTGGAGGAAGGCAACCCGGCTTCGCCGGATCCCGGTTCGGGGCTCTTCGTCGATCAGCTGGAGGCCGGCTGCCTTGACCTGCTCGAGCGCGGCCTCGATGTCTTCGACCGCGTAGGCGACGTGGTGGATGCCGGGTCCCTTCTTCGCGATGAACTTGCCGACCGGGGTGTCGGGGCCGAGCGGCGCGAGCAGCTCGACGTGGCCTTCACCGACGTCCAGCAGGACGGCCTCGACGCCCTGGGACTCGACCGTCTCGCGGTGGGCGAGCTCCATGTCGAAGGAGCGCTCGTAGAGCTTGATCGCGTCGTCGAGGTTTTCGACGGCAACTCCTATGTGGTCGATCCGGGTGAACATCCAGGTGGACTCCGATCGGTCGTGTCCGGTCCGGCCGAACCCTACCCGGCCCCGGTTGCCCCGGTCGACTCGAGCAAGGGCGAGACCGAGTCCCAGCGCTCGATCTCGCAGCCGTTGACCCGTGAGAAGTCGGCGTCGACCCCGCGGCCTTCTACCGTGCCGGCGATCCGGGCCGTCTCCGGTCCGCCATAGATCTCGGTACAGGCCGTGTCGGGCGGTACCGGTTGCCAGGTCTCGGCCGGGACCACCCCGGCCACCCGGCAGGCTCGCTCGTCCCGGCCCCTCGCACAGTCGATCCTCTCGATCACGGGGTCGGCGTTCGGAGTCGCCCGGTAAGCGATCGAGAGCTTCGTCTGGCCGGAGCTGGGCTCCGGTTCGTCCTCACCCCCGCTGCCCGAGCCACAGCCGGCGAGGACCAGCGCCGACAGCGTGGCCGAAACGGCGAGCGGCCTCACTGCCCGCCCCCTGCGGTCCCGAGCATCCTCGGGGGCAGCCACCGAAACAGCGAGGTCATCAACTCGACGTCGGCCGCTGCGACCCGTTCGTCGGCCCCGTGGATCAGGGGCCTGGTCTCGGCCAGGCCCATCTCCCGCTGGGGGCAGAAGCCGAACACGGTCGCCCCGAAGGCCGAGCGGAACCAGTGGCTGTCCGAAAAGCCGGGCATGACCAGCGGCAGGACCCCGGCTTCCTGCCCGGCCGCCCACTCGCCCAGGGCATCGGCCAGGGGACCCTCGAAGTCGGACCGGGTGCCGATCACGGGATCGTTGAAGACGACCTCCCACTCGCCGTCACCGATCACCGAGCGGATTCGCTCCATGGCGTCGCTCTCGTTCATTCCGGGCAGGGTCCGGCAGTCGACCACGATCCCTGCCTCGGAGGGGATCACGTTCTCCCGGCTGGATCCCTTGGCCATGGTCGGGGCGAGGGTCACGCCGAGCATCGGGTCGGCGACCAGCCTGGCCAGCACTGGGTCTTCGGCCTCGATCCGGATCAGGGCCGCTTCGAGGTCCCCGGGGACCTCGCCGAGCAGGGTCTTCAGGAAGAGGTCGGTATCCGGGGTCGACTCGCGGGCTGGCTGGTGGTCGAGTGCCGAAAGGGCAGGGGCGAGCTTGAGCAGGGCGTTGTCGCCGACGGCCGGCATCGAACCGTGCCCCGCCGTCCCGGTGGCCCGGATCGTGAACCGGAAGGTGCCCTTCTCACCGACCGAGAGGGTGAACAACTTACGGCCCCCGAACTCGACCATCTCACCGGCGCCTTCGTTGACCACCCACTCGCACTCGACCGCTTCGGGATGCTCACGGCAGAGCCACTGGGCGCCGTGGTGGGCCCCGGTCTCCTCGTCGGCCGCGACGACCAGGATCAGGTCGCCCCGGGCCGGACGCCAGCCCGAGGCCCCGATGTCGATGCAGGCCGCCGTCTCGGCCGCCACCTGGTCCTTCATGTCGAGCGCCCCCCGGCCCCAGACGTATCCGTCGACCAGGTCGCCCGACCAGGGATCCCGCGTCCACTCGGACGGGACCGCCGGGACGGTGTCGACGTGGCTGATCAGGGCGAGGTTCGGCCCTGGCTCCACGCCCCTCAGCCGGGCGACAAGGTTGGGTCGCTCGGGAAGCTCGGCCAGGACGTGGCATTCCCAGCCGGCCGGCTCGAGCAGGCCCTTCAGATATTCGATCGCCTCACCCTCGTTGCCGGGCGGGTTGACCGTGTCGAACTGGATCAGGCGGCGGAGGATCTCGATCGGGTCGGCATGTCCCACGGCCCCAGTATCCCACCCGTTCCCCGACCGGGCATCCCGTCATCCTCTGGCAATCGAGCGGCTATTCGACACCGGTGAGCCGGACGAAACCGGGGTCCCGGAGGTCGGTCCCGGGGCGCCGCTCGCAGCCAGGATGAGGCCCCGCAGCCTCGATCAGGTGGTCGGCCAGGACCGGCTCGTCGGTCCCGGTTCCCCCTTTCGCCAGGCGGTCGAGTCCGGCCGACCACATTCGTCGATCCTCTACGGCCCGCCGGGCAGCGGCAAGACGACGATCGCGCGGGCGGTCGCCGGGACGCTCGACGGGGCGTTCGAGGAGCGCTCGGCGGTCGATGCCGGCAAGGCCGAGGTGAGGGAGGTGATCGCCCGGGCCCGGGAGAGGCTCGCCTCGTCCAGTCGCCGGACCGTCCTCTTCCTCGACGAGATCCACCGCTTCAACAAGGCCCAGCAGGACGCCCTGCTGCCAGCCCTCGAGGACGGAACCCTGATCCTGATCGGGGCGACGACCGAGAACCCCTACTTCGAGGTCAACCCGGCCCTGATCTCGCGCTGCCGCGTATACGAGCTCGAACCGCTGGGCGAGGAGGCGGTCCGGACGATCCTCGAGCGAGCCCTGTCTGACCCCGACGACGGGCTCGGCGGATCGCTCGAGATCGAGCTGGAGGCGATCGCCCTGCTGGCTGCCCGATCCGGGGGTGATGCCCGGACGGCCCTGGCGGCGCTCGAACGCCTCGCGGCCCTCGGTCGTCCGGTCGGAGTCGAGGAAGCCGGGGCTGCGATCCGGGACGGGGGCGTGCCGTTCGGCAAGGGCGGCGACAGCCACTACGACTACGCCTCGGCCTGGATCAAGGCGACCCGTGGCTCGGATCCCGATGCCTCGCTCTACTACCTCGCGGTGATGCTGGAGGGCGGGGAGGATCCCCGGTTCATCGCCCGCCGGATGGTCATCCTCGCCTCGGAGGACATCGGCAACGCCGACCCGATGGCCCTGGTGATCGCCACCTCGGCCGCCTCGGCGGTCGACCGGGTCGGGATGCCGGAGGCGGCCCTCAACCTGGCCCAGGCCGCGACCTACCTCGCCCTGGCCCCGAAGTCGAACGCCTCCTACACGGCGCTCGAACAGGCCCGCCGGGAGGTCAGGGAGAGTGGCGCAAAACCGCCGCCGGCCGATCTCCGGGACGCCCACTACGCCGGTGCCACCGAGCTCGGCCGGGGTGAAGGGTACGTCTACCCGCACGACCTCGAGGGTGGGATCGACCGCCGCTCGCACATGCCGGAAGGCCTCGAGGGCCTCGCCTTCTACCACCCGACCGAGCGGGGGACCGAGGCCGACCTCTCGGACCGCCTCGATCGCATCCGGGCGCTTCGCAGGCAGGATCGGGGCACCGGGGGGCAGGACTGAACTCCTGCCCGGATCGTCATTACGGGTCTAGAATCGGTCCATGACCTACGAAGGGCAGTTTCCGACTGGCACGACCACCGTCCGTGGGGTCACCCCCACCGGGACCCTCGACTCGCTGAACCCGGCGACCGGAGAAGTGGTCGGCACGGTGCCGACCATCGATCCCGAGCAGGTCCAGGCCGTGGTCGACGAGGTCGCCCTGGTCCAGCCAGCCTGGGCGGAACTGCCGGCCCGGGAGCGGGCCGCGATGGTCGGTCACGCCGCAGACGTGGTCCTCGACCGGATGGACGACATCGCCCGGCTGATTTCGGCCGAGCAGGGCAAGCCGATTTCGGAGTGCTACACGATGGAGGTCCTGCCTTCGATCGACGCGCTCAGGTGGGCCGCGAAGGAGGGGCCGAAGATCCTCTCCGACGAGCGGATCGCCTTCCCGCAGCCGATCTTCAAGACCAAGCGGTCGCGCTTCACCTTCGAGCCGATCGGGGTCGTCGGCGTGATCTCGCCCTGGAACTACCCCTGGACGATCCCGATGCAGGAGGTGGCGATCGCACTCCTGGCCGGGAACGGGGTCGTGCTGAAGCCGGCCAGCCTGACGCCGCTGCTCGGCGAGGAGATCGGCCGGACCTTCGTCGAGGCCGGGGTGCCGGCCGGACTGGTCCAGGTGGTACACGGTGGCGGCCGGGTCGGCGACGCCCTGACCAAGTCATCGGCCGGGAAGATCTTCTTCACCGGGTCGGTGCCGGTCGGCTACAAGGTCTACGAGGAGTGCGCGAAGCGGATGAAGGGCTGCGTACTCGAGCTGGGCGGCAAGGACCCGATGATCGTGCTCGAGGACGCGAACCTCGACTTCGCGATCTCGGGTGGACTCTGGGGCGGCTTCGCCAACGCCGGTCAGACCTGTGCCGGGATCGAGCGGGCCTACGTCCGGTCCGAGGTCCACGACCGCTTCCTCGAGGGCGTGGTCGAAGGCGCGAGGGCGATGACGGTTGGCGATCCGTCCGACCCCGAGACCGAGATCGGCCCGATGGTCTCCCGCGACCAGTACGAGCTGGTGGTCGAGCTGGTCGAGGACGCGGTCGCGAACGGGGCCGAGCAGCTCTGTGGTGGACCGGTCGAGGTAGACGGTTTTCCCGAGGGCGCCTTCATCGCGCCGGTCGTCCTGACTGGGGTGACCCACGAGATGCGGATCATGAAGGAGGAGATCTTCGGGCCGGTCCTGCCGGTGATCGAGGTCGAGAGTGACGAAGAGGCGCTGGCCCTCGCGAACGACTCGGAATTCGGTCTCGGCGCTTCGGTCTGGACCACCGATCGCGAGCGGGGAGAGCGGTTCGCCCCCCGGCTCGAGGCCGGGATGGTCTGGATCAACGACCACATGTTCACCCACGGTGCCTGCCAATGCACCTGGGGCGGAATCAAGGACTCGGGCCTCGGCCACTCGCACTCGAAGTTCGGCTTCTACGAGTGCGTGAACATCAAGCTGGTCACCTCGGAACTGGGCCTGACCCGGGACTTCTGGTGGCATCCCTACGACGCGACCCTGGTCGAGGCGATCCGGACCTCGGCCAAGGTCCTCTACGGCAAGGGCTCCGAGAAGGTCGGTGCGCTTCGGTCCGGATCGGGCTCCCTGGTCGAACTCGGCAAGAGGATCACCCGCAAGAAGAAGTAGAGCGGCCGGGCCCCGCCGGATCGATCGCCGCTCTCGGGTTGGTGGGAAACTGCGGCGGATGGCCGAAGACGATGAACCGGCGATCAGGCTCGACGGCCTGATCCGTTATTACGGCGACCGCGTGGCCCTCGGCGGCCTCGACCTCGAGCTCCCCGGGGGCCAGACCCTGGTCGTGCTCGGGCCGAACGGGTCCGGCAAGAGCACCCTTTTGAGGGTGCTGGCGACCCTGCTCCGGCCGAGCGGGGGCGAGGTCTCGGTGCTCGGCTGCCGGCTGCCGGACGAATCCTGGAAGGCGCGGGGGCGGATCGGCTACGTGGGTCACGAGCCGCTGCTCTATCGCGACCTGA
>JAUMBO010000098.1:0-3293 GCA_032119635.1 Solirubrobacterales bacterium | reverse complement strand
AGTGAAGATCGTTCGCTACCTGCTCGGCGTCTTCTTCGTGGTCGCCGGCGCGAACCACTTCATCTCGCCCGACGTCTATCTCGAGATGATGCCTGACTGGATTCCGCTCCACGGCCCGGCGGTCTTCTGGAGCGGCGTGGCCGAAGTGGCCGGCGGCCTGATGCTGTTCTTCGACCGGACCGCCAGGGCGGGTGGGATCTTCCTGATCCTGCTGCTGATCGCGGTATTCCCGGCCAACGTGAACGCGGCGATCGACCCCGGGAGTGTTCCCCGGTTCGAGGACGTGCCGTCATGGCTGCTCTGGGCAAGGCTGCCGCTCCAGCCCCTGCTGGCCGTATTGATCTGGCTGGCAACGCGGGGGGAAAGTTCCCGGTCGGCCGCTCAGGAAGGACCGAACAGTCCTTCCAGCCCCTCCTGAATCGCGTCTGAGCCCCCCGGGATCAGCTCCTCGAGTCCTTCGGGCAGCTCCCCACCCCCACCGCCCGACCCACCGAAGAAGCCGTCCAGCGCCCGACCGAGGTCGAATCCCCCGTCGGGCGTCTGCCCCTGCTCGACGCCCCTGAGCACGTCCTCCAGCAGGCCCTGGGCCTCGCCCGACTCGCCCAGCACGGCACCACCACCCTGAATCAGCTCGATCAGCCCGGACAGCGGCAGGGAGCGGACCGCTATCCGCAGGCCGAGGGCGACCAGCGGCTCGATCACCCCGGCCTGCTCCGCATCATCGATCGCCTGCGTGGCGCCGGCCCGGATCGCATCCTCGACCTCGGCATCGGAGAAATCGTTGTCGCGGGTGAACTCGTCGAGGGTCTCCGGGCTGGCCAGCGCCCGGGTCAGCTCGCCACGACTGACACCCAGGTCACAGGCCGCCCCGTCGAGGGCCGAGAGGGCGAACTGCTCGGCGGTCTCCTCGAGGGTCTCCGTCTGGACCCACTCCCGGGGCTGACAGGGATCGGGTGCGGCGTCTGGCTGGAAGTCGAGTCCTCCGGCAAGGATGTAGGCGACGACCAGGGCGATCGATGCCGCAGCGGCGACGCCGACCAGCCAGGATCCGGGCGGTGGGGACCAGCGGCCATTCCGGCCGCCCCCGGTCCCGGGCCCTGCCTCGGTCGGAGCCTCGCGGTGCAGCTCGGTCTCGGGGACGTCGTCCGGTAGCCCGAGGCCCTCCGTCTTCTCCTCGCCGCTCACAGGTCGTACCTGCGTGAGAGCGAGATCGGGAGGAGCGCGGTGAGCGCAAAGAGTGCCGCGAGCAGGAAGGGCAGGGAGAAGGCATGGGTGGCGGCCCGTTCGAGCTGGTCCTGGATTCCGGTGAGGACATCCTCCACCTGATCGCGCTCGACCGGGTCCTCGGGCAGGGGACTGAAGACTCCTTCGAGATCCGGAACGCGATCCGCATCCGTGTCGATCCGCTCGGCAAGCGCGTCGCCAAGCTCGAGCTTGGTCGAGGGGTCGATACCGGACTCGAGCAGGATCGCGGTCCCGGCATCGAGGGCGGCCGTCCGCTGTTCCTCCAGCTGGCTGGTGAAGACGGGAGTGAGGATCAGGAGGCCGAGAACGACCCCGGCATGCCGGGAGGCGATCGTCCAGCCACCGTGGATCGAACTCCCGGCCCGGCCCTCGAGGGCCTGCTCGGTCAGGGAGGAAAGCACCAGCGCCAGTCCCAGCCCGCTGAGGATCTGAGGCGGGATGACGTAGGCGACCTCGGCCCCGGGCAGGAGGCCGAGCGCCGCCAGTCCACCGGCAAGAAGAATCGCGCCCGCCGCAGCCCGGAGCCGAACGGAGGGGATCCGGCGGCCGATCCGTGAGCCGACGAGTGCGGCAAGTGGCAGAACGGTGACCACCAGGGCCGCCTCGATCGGAGTGAGCAGCCAGCCCTCGATCAGGAGCAGCACGACCAGGAAGAGTGCCGCCGCGATTCCGGCCGAAGCGAGGGCGAGGGCGAGGTTGGCCGGGAGGTGAGGTTTCTCGAACGGACCCCCGGGCAGCTCCGGAACCTTCCACTCACGGGTCTCCTCGACAGCGGCGGGTCCGAGCAGGGCCGCGGCCAGCAGGGCGACCGGGACCTGGACGAGGAAGATCGACTGCCACGAGACCAGCTCGGTCAGGAAGCCACCGATCCCCGGACCGAGCGCCGCGCCTATCGCGCCGGCACCGACCCAGAGGGCGATTCCCTGGCGCTCACTGGTCCGGGCGGCGATCAGCAGTTCGAGCGATGCGGTGACCGCGAGGGCACCGCCGATCGCCTGGACCACCCGGCCGGTCAGCAGCGGCCCGAGGCCGGTTGCGAGGCCACAGGCGAGGCTGCCGCCGGCGAAGATCGCAAGGCCGAGGGCAGCCGTTCGGCCGGGGCCGAATCGCCTGGCCGCGATCGCGCCGGGCACGGCAATGAGGGCAAGCCCGAGGTTGAAACTGATCAGGACCCAGGACACCCCTTCGACGGAGGTCTCGAACTCCCGGAAGATCTCGGGCAGGGCGAGAACGACGATCGAGGAGTCCGAGAGGACGATCGCAACGGCGACCAGGATCGCGGCGGTCCGGACGGCCCTCAATAGCCCAGCTCGACGTCGTACCGGTGGCGGTATTCGCGCTGCTTCTCGAGGACGCCCTTCACGTATTCCCTGGTCTCGGGGAACTCGATGTCATCGATCACCATGGTCGAGCCACCCCATGCGTCGGCGTTGCTCGGACCGGCGTTGTAGGCGGCGAGAGCGGCCACCACGTCGTCGTCGTAGAGGTCGAGCAGCCAGGAGAGGTAGAAGGACCCGTAACGGATGTTGATGTCGGGGTCGGAGAGATCGGAGAGCTCGAACTCCGTCCCCCCGCTCAGCCGCTCGATCTCTTTCGCGGTCCCGGGCGTGATCTGCATCAGACCCCTTGCTCCGGCCGGCGAGGTCTGGTCCCTGAATCGGGACTCCGAGTAGATGACGGAGGCGATCAGTGCGGCATCGACCTCCTTCTCCAGCGACTGCTGCCTGATGATGTCCTCGTGCCTGAGTGGCAGCGTCACCTCCTGGACCCCCCGTTCGAAGAGGTCGCCCAGGAGCACCACGATCGCAAGACCTACCACCGCCAGGCCACCCACCACGGCGAGGGTCCTGATCGTCCTGCCGGGGCCTGCCCTCCGTCCCCCGGTACGCCTCTCTCTCGTCCTTGCCGACATGGCTTCCGAACAGGCTAGCCGGGCGGCGGCGGCAGCTCCAGACCGAGGCTTTCCAGCAAGGCCCGCAGGGACGATTCGAGGTCTTCGACCGAGCCGTCGTTGACGATCACGTGGTCTGCCCTGGCGGCCTTCTCGG
>JAUMBO010000097.1:3634-9183 GCA_032119635.1 Solirubrobacterales bacterium | reverse complement strand
GTTCGCACCCAGAGCCGGGTTGTCTACCTCCTGGATTTTCGCGTCGCCGAGCCCGACCGGTCCTACGACCTGGCGGAGCTCTTCGGTCGTCGTCTCCTGCTTGAGGCTGACCTCGATCTTGGTGCCCGACTCGAAGTCGATCCCGAAGTTGAGACCCTTGGTCGCCAGAGCCAGCGCCCCCACCGTGAGGATCACGGCGGAAAACGCGAAGAGGGTCTTCGCATGCCCCATGAAGTCGAACTTCCACCTCTGCTTGCCCTCGATGCCCTCGAGCAATCGTCCGGATCGGAACGCTCTGGTATTGGAGATCACCCCGAGCAGCGCCTGTGTGAAGACGACTGCCGTGAGCAGTGAGACGATCGTGCCGACCCCCAGGGTGAAGGCGAAGCCCCGGATCCCGGAAGTCGCGAGCACGAAGAGGATGAAGGCCGTCAGGAGGACGATTACGTTCGCATCGATGATCGTCCCGATCCCGCGTCGGTAGCCGATCTTGACCGCTGAAGCGACTGAGCGCCCAGCCCGTAACTCCTCCTTTATTCGCTCGAAGATGACGATGTTGGAGTCCGCTGCGACGCCAATGGTCAGGACGAGGCCGGCGATCCCCGGAAGGGTCAGGGTGATCGGGATCAGCTTCACAAGGGCGAGGAAGATCAGGCCGTAGGAGAGCAGCGCTGCCGTGGCGATCAGGCCGAGGAAGCGATAGAAGGCCAGGAGGAAGAGGATGACGAGGCTGAGGCCGACCGCGAGCGCGAGCTGCGCCTGCTCGAGAGCCTCCTGACCGAGGCTCGCCGATACTTGGCTCTGGCTGATCAGCTTGAGGTCGATCGGGAGGGCACCCCGCTGCAGGTACTCGGCCAGCTCCTGCGCTTCACCGATGTCGAACGAGCCGGAGATCTGGGCTCCGGTCCGCCCGTCGATTCCGTCGGGGTTCTCCTGAAAGTTGATGATCGGCCGGGACACGACCTGGTTGTCGAGCACGATCGCGAACCGGCCCGAGAGCCCCGAGGCAGTGTTTGCGTCGACGGGGCCGATCGCCCGGGCCTGACCCTCCTGGGCGATACGCCGGGTGATCTCCTGGAAGGCCTCCCTCCCACGGTCGGTGAACTCGAAGGTGACGTTGGGCTGGTTGGTGGCCGGATCGGTGTTCTGGGTCGGGTCCTTGATTTCGTTGCCCGAAAGCTCGGCGACGTCGTTGATCACGAAGTACGCCTCCTGGGAGAGGTCGTCGACGGCCCGGCCCGTGGAAGGATCGATCGGCAGCTCGCTGACCACGATCGTTCCCTGGGGGACCGTCTTGACGACCCCCTCCCTGGGAAGCGGGCGCCCCTGGTCATCGAAGTAGAGGTCGGCCCTGTCGCCCACCGGTCCCGACAGCAGCCGGTGCTCTGCGTCGTCGGTGAACAGGTAGTACTTGTCGCCGGTCGCACAGACCCCGTCGCACTCCGCATCCGATACTCGGGGCTGACTCGCCGCAAGGTTGACCGCATCCCAAATCGTCGGCTCGGCCCCTTCGTTGATCAACGTCCGGTTGAAGCCTTCGGTCGGTGGGCGACCGGCGTCGATCCATTTCTCGCGGACCTGCTCCAGCGCGGCCTCATCAGGTGTGCCGAGCAGCGGATTTACCGCCTCGGACGGCCCGATCAGGTTGTTGTCCCAGTCGTAGAAGGCAAGCTTTGCCGGCCTGGTGGCGCACTCGGTCGCCTTGCCGAGACTCCTGGCTCCCGGAATCGCAACCGAGATCTGGTCCCGGCCGAGGCGCGAGATCTCGATCTCGGAGACGCCCAGTCGATCGCAGCCAGCGCGGATGATTTCGACGGAGCGCTCCATCGCCTCGTTCGTCACCTCCTCGACCTGCGGGGTCGGACGGCCCTGGAGGGTCAGTTCGATGCCGCCCTGTAGATCGAGCCCGAGCTGGGTCGGCCTCGTGAGGACGACTAGCGCCGAGCCGATCAGGATTCCCGCCACGAGCAGCAGGACGAAGATGTTTAGCTTCCGGCCTCCCACGAGCTGGGCAGTCTATCCCTCGGGCGTGAAGACGATCAGCAGTCCGCCGTCGTCGTCGTATGCCGGGAAGACGTCCGCGACAGCGCTCGCTTCCGTCTTTCGCCCGACGTTCACCTCGACCCGCTTGCCCAGCGACCGAACGCCCCACTCGAGCGAGGTTTCGACAGGATCGGTGAATCCGTCGCCATCGCGGTCGCTCGACTCACCACCGTCGCCCTGATCTATCCACTTGAGGGAAAGGGCCTCGCCTACCGGACGGCCGATCACATCCTCGTCATCGAGGCCGGTCATCTCGAAGCTGCCCTTGCCGGCATCGAGCACGCGGCCCTGCTGGTCGCACACGAAGAAGGCCGCGTTCGGGGCCGGGTAGTAGTCGTCGAGCAACTCGAAAACGAACCCGAAGCCGCACCTCGAGCATCCCTTCGGCCGCTGGGAAAAGCCGGCTGTACGCTCGGCTCCCGCCAGACGATTGCCGCAACTGGGGCAGATGAAATGGGCCATCGGGGACAGGCTAGACGAGGTCGTCCACCGGCGAACCTGCGCCCTAACTACGCCCCGGCTCAGAAAAGGGCCTGGCCGTTACCGGGGACCGGCAGGCCGAGATGCTCGAACGCCCTCGGGGTGAGCACCCGTCCACGCTGGGTCCGCTTGAGCATCCCGAGCTGGAGGAGGTACGGCTCGAGCACGTCCTCGATCGTGTCTGGCTCCTCGCCGATCGCAACGGAAATCGTCGAAAGCCCGACCGGCCCTCCTCCGAAACGTTCGGCGATCGTCTCGAGCAGAGCGCGATCTGACCGGTCCAGTCCCGCCTCGTCGACCTCGAGCATCTCCAGTGCAGACTCGGCGACTTCGAGGTCCACGGACCCCCTGCCCTTGACTTCGGCAAAGTCGCGGACCCTCCTCAGGAGACGGTTGGCGACCCTCGGGGTACCCCGCGACCGGCTCGCGATCGCCTGTGCACCTGCCTGGTCGATCTCGACTCCCAGCAGCCCTGCCGAGCGCTCGACGATCACCGCGAGGTCCCTCGCGTCGTAGTACTCGAGTCGGTGCGTGACCCCGAACCGGTCCCTGAGCGGCGTGGTCAGCAGGCCACTCCGGGTGGTTGCCCCGATAAGTGTGAACGGCGGGAGCGGAAGGGTCACCGTCCGCGCCCCCGGACCCTGCCCGAGCACGACCGGCAGTTCGGAATCCTCCATCGCCGGGTAGAGCGTCTCCTCGATCGCCCTGCCGAGCCGGTGGATCTCGTCGATGAAGAAGACCTGCCCGCGCTCGAGGGACGTGAGGAAGGCGGCGACGTCCCCCTTCTTCTCGAGCGCGGGCCCTGCCGTCTGGATCAGCGGGACGCCCATCTCGGCGGCAACGATGTTGGCCAGGGACGTCTTGCCGAGTCCCGGCGGCCCGGCGAAGAGAACGTGGTCGAGCGGCTCGCCTCTCTTCTTCGCGGCCTCGATGAAGACTGCAAGCTGATCGGTTACCTGGACCTGGTTGACGAAGTCGGCAAGGGTCGGCGGCCGAAGCGACGAGTCGAGCTCGCGGTCCGGGACGTCTGCCCGGGCGTCGTGGACCCGCGGCTCGGCGCCTTCGGGAAGCTCTGCCTCAGAGCCGAGATCGATTCGGCGTCCGCCTATCTCGGGCCGATCCGGAGTCACCCTCCACCGGCCTTGCCGGCCGCGGCGGCCCTGCGAAGCGCCGAGGCAATGAGCTCCTCCGGGTCACCGTCGGGATCGAGGCCCTCCAGCATCTGCTCGGCCTCGAGCGGAGCGAAGCCGAGGTTCACGAGCCCCTCGCGAGCGAGGCTTCGGCCGCTTCCTTCGGCCGGACCGGGCAGGCTCTGGCCCGATTCCTCGACCCAGCTCGTCACCCGGTCCTTCAGCTCGAGGATGATCCGCTCGGCCGTCCGCTTTCCGATTCCTGGCACGGCCTGGAATCGCTTGGCGTCGCCGGCGACCATCGCCTGAACCAGCTCGCGGACCGAGCCGCCGGAGAGGACGGCGACGGCGACCTTCGGCCCTATGCCACTGACCCCGATCAGCTCGACGAAGAGATCGCGCTCCTCCTCGGAAGAGAAGCCGTACAGGGATATCCCGTCGTCCCGGCTGATCGTCTCGCAATGGAGGAAGGCCTCCTGGCCGGCTGCCGGTACCGAGCGGAGCGTCTCGGAGCTGACGTTCAGGCGATACCCCACCCCGGCGGCCTCGAGGATTATGTGGTCCCCGCGCCGGACCAGCACCTCGCCACGTACCGCGGCGATCAACTCGCCACCCTGAGCCCGGAGCCGCCCCCCGTCGCGGCCTCGGTGGCCGCCCCAAAAGCGGCCGTACCACCGTGGCAGATCGCTGCCGCAAGGGCATCGGCTGCGTGGTCCGGTCTCGGAATCTCCTTCAACCCCAGGAGCGTCCCGACCATCCTCTGAACCTGCTTCTTGCCGGCGTTGCCCGAGCCACAAACTGCCTTCTTCACGGCCTGGGGCGTGTAGGAGAAGCACTCGACACCCAGCTGGGCCGCGGCCAGCAATGCGATTCCGGAGGCCCTGCCGACCTGCATGGCGGATTCGGCGTTTTCCCCGAAGTAGATCTCCTCGAGCGCGAGGGCCGAAGGGCGGTGCCACTCGATCAGCTCGGTCAGGTCGCGGTGGATCGCTTCGAGTCTCCGCTCGAGCACGAGTTCGGGCGGAGTCTCGATGACCCCACCGTCTAGCGCGACCATGTGAGACCCCTCGACCCTGACGACTCCGAAGCCGAAGTTCGCCGTACCGGGGTCTATGCCCATTACGACCTTCATCTGGAGAACATTCTCGCCCCGGGGTCGGATGCCTTCCCGGGTCCGGCAACGCGACTCAGTCCTGTTCGGCGAGCTCCCGCAGCACGTCTTCGGGGATGTCGAAGTTCGAGTGGACCTCGTTGACGTCGTCCTGGTCCTCGATTGCGTCGAGCATCCTGAGCAGCGCCGCCGCGTCCTGACCCGTCACCTCGACCATCGTCGAGGGTTCGACCACCAGACCCGACGAGTCGACTTCGACGCTCTCTCCCACGAGAGCGGTGCGGATCGCGGTTAGGTCGGCAGGCTCGCAGAAAATCCGGAGCTTCCCGTCCTCTTCGGCGACGTCGCTGGCTCCCGCGTCGATCGCGACGATCGCATCGTCCTCCCCGTACCGGGCCCCGTCGAGTTCGACCACTCCCCTGGTCTCGAACATCCAGGCGACCGATCCCGGCTCCCCGAGATTGCCACCGTGGCGGGTGAATGCGTGACGAACCTCGGCGCTGGTCCGGTTCCGGTTATCGGTCAGTGCTTCAACCAGGACGGCGGTGCCACCCGGCCCGTAGCCCTCGAACTGGATCCGCTCGACGACCTCGCCGTCCCCGCCCTCGCCGGTGCCACGCCCGATCGCCCGCTCGATGTTCGCCTTCGGCATCGATTCGGCCCGAGCCTTCTGGATCGCCGTGGCAAGCGCCGGATTGCCGTCGGGGTCCCCCCCGCCTTCCTTGGCGGCGACCGTTATCGCCCGTGCAAGCTTGGTGAAGAGCTGGCCCCGCCTCGCATCGGCG
>JAUMBO010000097.1:0-3624 GCA_032119635.1 Solirubrobacterales bacterium | reverse complement strand
GCTTGATCGAAGACCATTTCGAGTGGCCAGACATAAGCGAGGTGATTGTATGGAGGGGAAGTGAACGTGACAGGGCAGACAAGTGGGGCCAGGACGGCCGTCGCCTGGCTGATCGCCGTTTTGATGCTGCTGGCTGCCCTCTCAATGTGGACCGTGATCCCTCTCGCCTGGCTCTGGATCGGCTCCCAGGTCGCCGATTCACAGTTCCCGAGCGTCGGTCCGTACGCCGTGGTCTTCTTCGGCGCGCTCGTCTCGATCCTGGTCGTCAGCTGGGTCCTGGGCCGACTGAACCGGGCCTACCTGAAGCTGACGGGCAGTATCACGGTCGAGCCGATCCGACTCGGCTGGATGAGGAGCATGCGGGACAGCGGCCGGAGCCGACAGGCAACCCTGCTCGAGGCCGTGATCGTCGGTTCGGTGCTACTGGCCTGCGTGGCCCTCGGACTCTGGTTCTTCACCCTGGCCGGTTCGCCCGTCGCCTGAGTCCCTGACCTCGGCGCACTGCCGGGCGAATGAACCGTGGATCCGGTCGTCGCCCGAGAGCTCCGGGTGGAAGGAGAGCGCGATGACCGGTCCCTGGCGAACGGCTACGGGGTGCTCCTCCAGGGTTGTCAGGACTTCGACCCCGACGCCGGCCTCCTCCACCCACGGCGCCCGGATGAAAATCCCCGGAAAGGCCCCTTCCGGTGCGAGCGCGGGAATCCGGAGGGCCTGCTCGAAGCTCGCGAGCTGTCGCCCGAAGGCATTCCGCCTGACCGAGATGTCGATCAGGCCCAGGTGATCGCGCCCGAGAAGAATCATCCCGGCGCAGGTCCCGAGAACGGGCCTGCCGCTCCGGGCGAAGGAGACGACGGCCTGGTCGAGCCCGTCGCGCCGGATGGCTTTCGAGATCGTCGTGCTCTCGCCTCCCGGGATGATCAGGCCGTCGAGCGAGTCGAGGCTTTCCGGGCCCCTGACCTCGGACCCGATCGCACCTACCGAGGCGACGTGTTCGAGGTGTGAAGCAAAGCCACCCTGCTCGGCCAGGACGCCGATCCTCGGGGGATCGTCGGGCCAGCCGGCAGGTGAGCTGCTACCAGCCCCGTTCGGCAAGGCGGCCCGCCTCGCCCAGAGCCGACATCTCGATGCCGGCCATCGGCTCGCCGAGCTTCTCGGAAGCTGCCGCGACCCGATCGGGGTCGGCGAAATGGGTCGTCGCCTCGACGATCGCCCTTGCCCGGACCTCCGGATCCTCGCTCTTGAAGATCCCGGAGCCGACGAAGTTGCCTTCGGCTCCGAGTTGCATCATCAGTGCCGCATCTGCGGGGGTCGCAATCCCTCCGGCGCAGAACAGCGGAACCGGCAGCCAGCCGGCGGTGGCGACCTCACGCACGATCTCGAGCGGAGCCCTGAGCTCCTTCGCCGCGGCGGGCAGCTCGGTCGCGCTCAGGGTGCCGAGCATGCGTATCCCGCCCGTGATCTCCCTCATGTGGCGGACGGCCTCGACGATGTTGCCGGTTCCGGCCTCGCCCTTCGAGCGGATCATCGCGGCGCCTTCACCGATCCGGCGAAGAGCCTCACCGAGGTCGGTCGCCCCACAGACGAAGGGGGCGTCGAACTCGAACTTGTCGATGTGGTTGACCTCGTCGGCCGGGGTAAGGACCTCCGACTCGTCGATGAAGTCGACGTCGAGCGACTGCAGGACCTGGGCCTCGGCGAAGTGACCGATCCGTGCCTTGGCCATGACCGGGATCGTCACCGCTTCCTGGATCCCCCGGATCATCGCCGGGTTCGACATCCTGGCGACACCGCCGTCCCGGCGAATGTCGGCCGGAACCCTTTCCAGGGCCATGACGGCACAGGCACCGGCTTCTTCGGCGACCCTCGCCTGCTCAGCGTCGACGACGTCCATGATGACGCCGCCCTTGAGCATCTCGGCAAGACCGGTCTTGACCCTGAATGTTCCCCGCTCGGCCACGCTTGAAATATAGATGCTGGCCGCATCTGCGCGGCATCCGCCGGACGATCCACTCGGCCCGGCCGAACAGGCGGTGCGAGCCTATTTCAGCTTGTAGGCACGGATCCGGTCCCGATGCGCGTCCTCGTCACGGGAGTAGACGCCGTGGGCGAGGGCATGGACCACCGCCATCAGGGCGGTACTCGAGCGGAAGAAGGAAGGGCTGTTAGAGGAGAAGTAGAGGCTCATGTCCGAACGCTTGACCGTGTCCGAGAGCGAAGCGTCGGCGATCGCCAGGGTCCTGGCGTTGCGGTGCTCGGCCAGCTTCAGGGCCCTGCCGATCAGGGCATGGGCACGTCCGGCCGTCAGGGTGACGACGACCGTCTCCTCGTCGATTCGGCCGAGCCTCTGCAGGGACGGGCCGGCAGTCGAGGTGACTATCTCTGCCTGGATGTC
The DNA here is from genome assembly GCA_032119635.1 of Solirubrobacterales bacterium. Lineage (GTDB taxonomy): Bacteria > Actinomycetota > Thermoleophilia > Solirubrobacterales > 70-9 > 67-14. The sequence goes on along the minus strand of JAUMBO010000097.1, from coordinate 1,232 downwards.
CAGCAGGCTGAGAGTGTGGCGCAGGTAGCTGGCGAAGAAGGCCATCTGGTCGGTACCGACGATCACGACCTGCGAGGCGGAGGAGAGAGCGGCGACTGCCTCGTCGATCTGCTCCGGCCGGATCTTCCTGGCGGTTTCCTCGAGGTTGGCGTGATCGGTGCCGAGCGACGCCTCGAAGTCGGACCGGTCGAAGGAGAAGAGGGCCCGCCCGGAGCCACCCTCGGCTCCCACCGTTGCCCTGTACTCCTCGATCGCAGAAGCCTGCAGCTCGGGGAACCCTTCGAAGCCGAGCGCCTGTGAGAACCGGACGACGGTCGAAGATGAGGTGCCGGCCCGCCTTGCGAGCTCTTCCGCGGTCAGGAAGGCGGCCTCGTCGAGATGATCGACGATGTAGCGCGCAACATCCTTCTGCGAGCGGGAAAACTCGTCGAGGCGCTCTTCGATGTAGCTTGACAGGGACGTGCTTTGAGGGGTAGATCCAGTCACGGGGGTCAGTTTCTCCGCCTCGATCGCTTTCCCTCCCGTTAGCAGGAAAAAAGGCCCGGCAAGCAGGAGGTTGTGACCTATTCAGGACCTGAGTGGACTTCCGAACCGGCGACAGAGCCTGACCGGCCATACCGACGAGGGCGACGAAATCTGGGTGATCCGCTCGATCTCCCAGAAGCTCTATAACTGCGGGGGCTGCCGGGGGGCGATCCAGCCTGGCGACGAGCACGTCGTCGTCCAGTACGTAGCCCGGGCCGGTGGGACCGAACACTCCCACTGGCACCGTCGCTGCGCAGTCGAGATCCTCTACCCGTCGACGAGGGGGCTGAGGGCAATCTCGGCCCAGGAATCGAGCCGGAAGAAGCTCGAATCGCGGGGCAGGCGGCCTTCGGGCCGGCGGAGGAAGCCCCGCTAGGCGAGAGTTCGCCGCCGCCTCACCAGCAGGAGGCCGGCCCCGGCTACTAAGAGGACCCCGAGGGCGAGAAAGTGGAGGGTCGGATCGGTGCCGGGCTCGACCGCCGGCGAGGCCGCTTTCGTCGCTCCATCCGATTGCCCGGACTCCCGGGCGGGGGCGCTATCGGAATCTCCGCCCACGCGCTCCGATTGGGTGGCGTTCACGGTCGACCGAGGTCCGGGGCTCGCGCTCTCCGGTGTGACCGACCGGGCAGGAGGGGCAGGCTCGTCGTGGACTTCGCCTGCGTGACCCTGGGCCCCCTCCACCACACCGAGCACCGCAGCAAGGGCGA
>JAUMBO010000096.1:0-2356 GCA_032119635.1 Solirubrobacterales bacterium | reverse complement strand
CGCGAGATGTACGGCAGGCCGATCAACCTCCCCCACCGCGAGCCGGTCGACGAGCTGGTCCGGACCATCCTCTCCCAGGCGACCAGCGACGCCAACCGGGACCGGGCCTTCGCGTCGCTCGTGGAAAGGTTCCCCGAGTGGGAGCAGGTACGGAATGCCCCGGTCGGGGAGATCGAGAAGGCGATCCGGCCGGGGGGCCTCTCGAACCAGAAGGCGCCGCGGATCAAGCAGGTGCTCGAACGGCTGGGGCCCGACCTCGACCTCGACTGGCTGGAAGGGGCCGACCGGGAGGAGGCGATCCCCTTCCTCACCTCGCTCCCCGGGGTCGGGCGCAAGACGGCGGCCTGCGTCCAGGTATTCACCTGGGACCACCCGGAAGTACCGGTCGACGTCCACGTCTACCGGGTCGGCGGCAGGCTGGGACTGTTCCGGCCGAACGCCTCCTTCGAGGAGGCCCACGACGAGATGCTCCGACTGGTCGATCCCGACGACGCGTATGAATTCCACATGAACCTGATCCGCCACGGCCGGGAGCGATGTCGTCCGAAGCCCCGGTGCGGGGATTGCGGCCTGATCAGGATGTGCCGCTTCCCTGAGCGGTGGGAGTCGGGGTGATGGCGGCAGTCCGGAGGGAGGAGCGGCCGGTATCATCCCGGTGCGGTCGTCGGGTCGGATCGAGGCGCTGACGGACCGCCACGAAATGCCCCGAAAGACCTTCGTAATCACCGGACTCCTGATCGCCGTACTCGCGGTCGGGATCCCTGCTCTGGTGTTCCGGGCCGATGCCGACCCCGAGCGGGGCACGACGGAGGTCCCGGCCAACCTCAAGGACGGGCAGACCCGATTCGTCGAGAACTGTGGCAACTGCCACACCCTCTACGCGGCCGGCACCTACTCGAACTTCGGGCCGAACCTCGACCAGAAGCTCGCTCCGGCCGGCACCCCGACCGGTCCCGACGCGAAGAGCCAGATCGAGGGCACCTACGCCCAGGTCCTTAGCTCGATCGAGAACGGCTACGACGATCCGACCGTCCCCGGCCGGATGCCGGCCGGAATCCTGGCCGGGCCGGGGGCCCGCGAAGTGTCGGAGTTCGTCGCCCAGACCGCCGGCCGCGGCTGACCACTACTTCCTCTCTCGTTCCGGGTTTATGATGGGTGAGGCGCAGGAGAGGGGCCGCCCGCTTCCGTGCGCTCAAGCCAAAGAAAGGGAGATCACCAGATGGGACAGGGTGCAGGTCGCTTCGGAATCAACGTCGTCCAGTCGTTCGCGCTGGCCGTCGGCATCGCGGTCCTGACCCTCGCGGTCGTCTTCCACATCGACCGGGCCGACGCGGCCCCGTCGATCAACGAACAGGCGGCGAAGATCTGCAAGGCCAAGAAGGGCAAGGCGAAGCAGGCCTGCCTGAGGAAGCAGAAGAATCGCCTGACCAGAGCATCGATCGGACTGATGACCCGCAACGTCTACCTCGGCGCCGACCTCGGCCCGGGCCTGGGGGCGGGAAGTTACGAGGAGCTCGCCGACGGAGCGGGGGAGATCCTGAACAGCGTCGATGCAACCAATCCTGCCCTGAGGATGCGAGTACTCGCCAGGGAAATCCGCTCGGCCGGAGCTGACCTGGTGGGCCTGCAGGAGCTCGCCCTCTGGCGCCAGGAGACCGAGACCCCGAACCTCTACATCCCAGGAAACGGCGCGGTCCCGCAGTCGACCGAAGTTCGCTACGACTTCCTGGCCCTCCTGCTGGGAGCCCTGAACGAGGGTCAGCCCCAGAATGAGCGCTTCCGCACCGCGGTGGTGAAGACCGAGTTCGACTTCGAGACCGGGACCGACATCGACAACGACAACGCGACCTGTGCGCCTGGCTGGGAGGGGTACTGCGACTTCTTCCCCGGGGCGGACCTGATCGGGCGCCTGACCATGCGCGACGCGATCATCGTCAAGGCGGGCGTAGCGGTCACGGATCCTGCGAGCGGAACGTTCGGCGATCGAAACGGTGACGGCGACGCCTACGACCTCGGCGACGTACCCGGCAACCTCTACACGCCGGTGATCGGTGGCTCGGTGGAGGTCCCGGTGACCCGGGGCTGGACGGCGGTCACCGCTTCCGTCAGGGGATCGAAGCCTTTCCGGTTCGTCAACACCCACTTCGAGGCCTTCGGGGACGACAAGAACAGGGTCGTCGACTGCATGGGCCGCCTCGGTGCCGAATACGCCCCGGAGGACGTTTCGATCCGGTGCAAGCAGGCCAAGGAGCTATACGAGCTGGTGATCGAACCGAGCGAGGTGCCGGTGGTCCTGGTCGGCGACCTCAACTCTGATGACGACACGGTGGTCGACGCGAACTGCCCGAGCCAGGGG
>JAUMBO010000095.1:0-4807 GCA_032119635.1 Solirubrobacterales bacterium | reverse complement strand
GTTGCCGTGGTCGGCGGTGACGAGCAGCACGCCGCCGGATTCCTGGACCGCGGCGACGACGTCGCCCAGGCAGGCGTCGACGGTCTCGATCGCCGTGACGGCCGCCGGGATGATGCCCGTGTGACCGACCATGTCGGGGTTGGCGAAGTTGATGATCCCGAACCGGGGGGCGTTTTCGACCCAGTCGGAGACGAAGGCGTCGGCCGCCGCATCGGCGCTCATCGCCGGCCGGAGGTCGTAGGTGGCAACGTCCCGGGGCGAAGGCACGAGATGACGGGTCTCGCCATCCCACTCCTCCTCTCGACCACCGTTGAAGAAGTAGGTGACGTGGGCGTACTTCTCGGTTTCGGCGACGTGGATCTGGGTGCCTCCGGCTTCCGAGATGACCTCGGCGAGCGTGGTGGCCGGCCTCTGCTCGGGGAAGGCGACCGGGTACCCCCAGCCCTTCCGGTAGGGAGTCATCGTCGTCAGGTCGAGCAGCGGGCCCCCGGAGCGTGGAAAGGAGTCGAAGTCCGGGTCGGCCAGCGCAAGGGTCAGCTCACGTGCCCGGTCGGGCCGGAAGTTGATGAAGATCGCGACCTCACCCTCCCCGATCCCGTCGTACTCGCCGACCACCGTCGGGGGGATGAACTCGTCGGTCACCCCGTCTTCATAGGAGTCGCGGATCATCGTCACGGGATCGCCGGTCCGGGGACCCTCGCCATGGACGATCGCATCGTAGGCGAGCCGGACCCGGTCCCACCTGGTGTCGCGGTCCATCGCGTAGTACCTCCCCGAGACGGTCCCGATCCGGCCGGCCGACCTGAGCCACCGGGCGAGTTCGTCGAGGAACACCGCCCCGCCGGTCGGCGCGGTGTCCCGTCCGTCGGTGATCGCGTGGAAGACGAGGTCCGGGACGCCCTCACTGGCGGCGAGTTCGATCGCCGCCTCGAGGTGCTCCCAGCCGGAATGGACGCCGCCATCCGAGACCAGGCCGACCAGATGCAGCCGGCCGCTCGGACTCTCGATCGCCCGGCGACAGGCGCCGACCAGAGCCTCGTTCTCGAAGAAGGTACCGTCGGCGATCGAGGCATCGATCCGGGCCAGGTCCTGGGGGACGATCGCACCGGCACCGAGGTTCAGGTGACCCACCTCCGAGTTGCCCATCTGGCCCTCCGGAAGACCTACGTCCGGTCCCTTGGCACTGAGGGTCGTGTGCGGGAACTCGTCCCAGAGCCGGTCGAAGTTCGGCGTTCGGGCGAGCTCGATCGCATTGCCAGGGCCGGATGGGGCCAGGCCCCAGCCATCGAGGATCACCAGGGCGAGTCCGGGGACCGGGAGGCCCTCCGGGGCTCCGGACCGGTCGCCGTTCACGATGAGGGCGCCGCGGCCAGGATCGCCCGGAAGTCGTCTACCGAAAGCGAGGCACCGCCGACCAGAGCTCCGTCGATTTCCTCGGGGGCGAGCAGCTCTGCCGCGTTGTCCGGCTTGACCGACCCGCCGTAGAGGATCCGCACCCGGTCGGCCGCCTGCTCGCTCCGGGTCCGGACGAGATCCCGAATCGTCGCCGCGGCATCGGCCGCCTGCTCGACCGATGCCGTCAGGCCGGTACCGATCGCCCAGATCGGCTCGTATGCGATCACCAGCTCGCCCAGGTCGTCGTCGTGGAGCTCGGCGAGGTCGGTCAGCACCTGTCGCGAGAGCACGGCCTCGGTCTCGTTCGACCGACGCTCCTGCTCGGTCTCGCCGACGCAGAGGATCGGCAGGAGGCCGGCCCCGGTCGCGGCGACCAGCTTCCGGGCCAGAGCCTCGTCGGTCTCACCGAAGTGCTGGCGCCGTTCGGAGTGGCCGAGGATCACGCCATCGACCCCGAGCTCGACCAGCATCGCCGCCGATACCTCGCCGGTGTAGGCGCCCTCCTGCTCGAAATGCATGTTCTGGGCCGCGACCCTGACCGGTCCGCCCTCGCAGGCCGAGACGGCCTCGCCGAGCGAGGTGAAAGGCGGGCAGATCACGGATTCAGGGCCCTTCCCCTCACCACCGGTTCCGGCCAGGAAGGCATCGAGGAATTCCCGGGTTGCGGCCGGTCCCTTGTGCATCTTCCAGTTGGCCGCGATCAGCGGGCGCCGTGCCATCGGCCGATCATCCTCCATCGAGGGCCTCGATGCCGGGAAGTGCCACCCCTTCGAGCAGCTCGAGCGAGGCGCCTCCTCCGGTCGAGACCCAGTCGACTGAGTCGACGAGGCCGAACTCGGCAAGGGCCGCGACCGAGTCACCTCCCCCGACCACGGTCAGGGCACCGGACGAGGCGACCGCCTCGGCCACGACCCGGGTCCCCTCGGCGAAGCCGGGAAGTTCGAAGGCCCCCATCGGGCCATTCCAGAGGACGGTGCCGGCCTCCCCGATCCGGGCTGCGTAACGCCCGGCGGTCTGGCGACCGATGTCGAGGCCGAGCATTCCCTCGGGTACCTCGTTCGAGCCGAGCTCGACCCGCTCCGTACCGGGGTCGAACCGGTCGCCGGCCGCGATATCGACCGGGAGGACCAGCTCGGCCCCGCCGGTCGATCGCTTCGCCCGGTCGAGCAGCCCGGCGGCCAGCTCGATCCCTTCCTCCTCGACCAGGGAATCGCCGGTCGGGATCCCATCGGCACGAAAGAAGGGGAAGCACATCGCCCCGCCGATCAGGATCGCGTCGGCGATTTCCATGAAGCGGGAGATCAGGCCGATCTTGTCGGAGACCTTGGCACCGCCGAGCACGACGACCAGGGGCCGCTCGGGCGACTCGGCGACCGCGGAGAGCTTTTCGACCTCCTGCTGGAGGAGGAGTCCGCCGGACGAGGGGAGCAGGCCGGCAACCCCGGAAGTACTGGCATGGGCCCGGTGGGCCGCACCGAAAGCATCGTTCACGTAGAGGTCGGCCAGTGAAGCGAGTCGCCGGGCGAACTCGGGATCGTTCGCCGTCTCGCCCGGGTCGAACCTGAGGTTCTCGAGCAGCATCACCTGGCCCGGCTCGAGCGAGTCGGCCATCTCGACCGCCTGCTCCCCGGTCACCTCGGGGCAGAAGGCGACCGGACTGCCGAGCAGCTCGCCGAGCCGTGCGGCGACCGGGCGGAGCGAGAGACCGGGGTCGTGGGTTCCGTCGGGCCGGCCGAGGTGGGAGGCGAGGATCACCCGGGCCCCCTGGTCGACGAGCAGCTGGATGGTCGGCAGGGCGGCACGGATCCGGGTGTCGTCGCTCACCTCGCCGTCGGAGAGCGGGACGTTGAAGTCGACCCTGACCAGTACTGCCCGGTCGGCCGCCGCGACGTCCTGGACCCTGGCTCGGTCGAAGGCCATCGCCCGAGACGTCCCGGGCTAGAAGAGCCGCCCGAGCAGGTCCACGCACCGGTTGGCGTAGCCCCACTCGTTGTCGTACCAGGAGACGGCCTTGACCATCCGCCCATCGGCGATGGTCGAGGTGAGTGACGCATCGAAGATCGAGGAGTGGGAATCGCCGATGATGTCTGTCGAGACGATCGGGTCCTCGGTGTAGGAGAGGATCCCCTCCATCTCCCCTTCGGCCGCCGACCGGACCGCTTCGTTGACTTCACCGGCCGAGGTCTCGCGGGACGGCGTGAAGGTCAGGTCGACGACCGAGCCCGTGATCACCGGTGCGCGGACCGCGAAGCCGTTCAGCCTGCCCTCGAGCTCGGGCAGCACGAGGCCGACCGCCTTGGCCGCTCCGGTGGTGGTCGGGATCAGGTTGACCGCCGCCGCCCGTGCCCGTCGCGGATCACTGTGGGGCAGGTCCTGGAGGCGCTGGTCGGAGGTGTAGGCGTGGATCGTGGTCATCAGGCCGTGATCGATGCCGATCGCCTCGTGGATCGCCTTGGCCATCGGGGCGAGGCAGTTGGTGGTGCAGGATGCGTTGGAGATGATGTGGTGCTGCTCGGGGTCGTAGGTGTCGAAGTTCACCCCAAGGGCGACCGTGATGTCGGGGTCGGTCGCCGGGGCCGAGATCACGACCTTCTTCGCGCCGGCCTCGATGTGCCCGGCCGCCTGCGAGGCGGCGGTGAAGAAGCCGGTCGACTCCAGCACGACGTCAATCCCCATCTCGCCCCAGGGCAGGGCGGCCGGATCCTTCTCCGACAGGGCGGTGATCTTCGTTCCGTCCACCTCGATCGCCCCGTCACCGGCCTCGACCTGACCGTCGAACCTGCCCATCACCGAGTCGTGGGCGAGCAGGTAGGCGAGCATCTCGTTGTCGGTCAGGTCGTTGATCGCGACGATCTCGAGGTCGGCTCCGGACTTCCTCGCCGCCCTGAAGACGCTCCGGCCGATCCTTCCGAACCCGTTGATCGCAACCTTGACGCTCATCTGCCTGACCGCTCCTCTCTAGTCGTGACCTTGCCGCGCGACCGAAACCGGATCGATGCTGCCCGGATTCGACGGCTGGAAACGATGCTATCCGAGCGTCGGCCCGGTTGCGGTAACGCCTTACGAGGGGCCCCGGGGTGGGTCAGCGACGGGGTGTCCAGCGGAAGAACCGGAGGGCGAGGAAGAGCCCGAGGGCTCCCCAGGCGAGGAGAACTGCGAGGCTCGCCCACGGTACCGAGGGGCCGCCGGCGTCCGGGACGTAGGCGGCGAGCGTCAGTTCGAAGAAAGGCCTGACCGGGAAGGCGCCGGCGAAGTCGAGAACGCCCGGCGGCACCTCGCCCTCGGGGATGAAGATCCCGGAGAGGAAGTAGAGCGGCAGGACGATCAGGTTGACCAGGGCCGGAGCGGCCTCCCTCGAGGGAACGATCGCCGTGATCGCGATACCGAGCACGCTGAAGACGGCCGCCCCGGC
>JAUMBO010000094.1:0-5271 GCA_032119635.1 Solirubrobacterales bacterium | reverse complement strand
CGTTCTCGGGACTCATCCCGGTCTTCGAGGCCAGCATGTGGAAGAACCGGGCCGTCCGGTCGCCGTTCTTCTCGACGCTTCGGGCCTGGAGGTCGGTGTCGGTCAGGCCCGGGTGGGCGATCAGGCTAGACGCCCGGGCGCCGGCCTCACGCAGCTTCTTCTCGAGGCCCAGTCCGAACTGGAAGTTGGCCAGCTTGGATTCGTAGTACGCCTTCCACGGCCCGTACCTCCCATTCATGTGGGGGTTGTCGGGGTCGAGGCCCCGACCGAAGTGGTGTGCCGTGCTGGTCACCGTTACGACTCTGGCGGCCGATGCGGCAAGCAGCGGCTCGAGCAACAGGGCCGTGAGAGCCCAGTGGCCGAGGTGGTTGACCCCGAACTGCATTTCGAACCCGTCGGCCGTCGCACTCTCGGCCACGGCCATAACCCCGGCGTTGTTGATCAGAATGTCGAGGGTGGGGTGGTCGGCCCCGATCCGCGCGGCAGCCTGCCTGACCGAATCGAGTGAGGCGAGGTCGAGCGGGACGTTCTCGAACCTGCCCGTAGGGACCGCGGCCTTCAGCTCTTCGACCGCCCGGTCGGTCTTCTCCGACTCGCGGGAGGCGACGACCACCGTCGCCCCTGCTGCGGCCAGAGCCCGGGCGTTCTCCTGGCCGAGGCCACCGTTGGAGCCGGTGACGACCGCGGTCCTGCCGGTCAGATCGGGTATGTCGGCTTCGGTCCAGGACAAGGTCGCCTCCTCAATCGCCCGAAGTCGAGCCGTCGGTTTGGCGGTGGATCATCTTCCAGCCACCGGCTATCCGTTCAGCCCTCATCTTTCGCTCTCCTCCATCCTTTCGGAACTTACCCGACTTCAATCGTCTCGGACGTTCGGCCGACGGGCCAGTCCGCCATTCCCCCCGCGCGGTGGGTGCGCCTGGTCAGATGCTGCCCCACTCAGGAGGTGGAAGCCGCCGGGCCCTGCGGCACCAGTGCTGCCACTTGCCGCTTGCGCCTTCGCGGTGTCTTCGGCCGGTCGCAGTGGAAGAAGACGTCGGGTTCGTCGAGGGTCTTCGTCGTCTCGACCACCACGAACGGAACGGCTCCCTCCGGCATCTCGTCCTCGGAATCGAAGAGCACGAACTCCGCTCCTCCTTCGAGTCGCTTCTCGATCTCCTCGACTCCGATGGCGGCATCGATCACTCGGCTCGAGTTCGATACCACGGTCGGCGACTCGCCCGACTCCCGGACCCGGTAGATCTGATCGGGCTCCAGCACTTCGCTGAGGTCGAAGGCGAGCAGTTCGTTGAGGGTGTCGCTATTCGTCGCGATCGCAATCAGCGATACCCCGTTGAGGCCCACCAGCGCGTCGGGATTCCTCGGGTCGATCGGCTGCGTCGAGACCTTCAGTCCGGCACTTTCTACCTTCTTGGCCTCGGCCTTGTCGACGGTCCAGAACCTCATCGGCGCGCCCGCCGCCTCGAGTGTCCGACCTAGCGCTATGGCCCATCCGGGCGTACCGACGACCAGCATCGAGGGATTGCTCGCCCCGAGCATCTCAAGGCGTTTCGCCAGGAAGGGACTGAGGACGGAGGAGATGAGTACCGTCCCGGCGATCACCAGGAATACGACCGGCACGATCTGTTCGGCGCCTTCGATCTTGGCGTTGACCAAAGCCAGGCCGAACAGCGGGGCAGTTGCGGCGGCGACGATGCCCCTCGCCGAGAAGGTCATCATCATCAGGCGTTCCTTCCAGGAGATCGGAACCCCGATCGTGGTCAGGACGGCCAGCGGCCTGACCAGGAAGGCGAGGAACAGGACGAACAGGAGCCCCGGCAGGCCGACCGCGATCACATCGCCGATGTCGATGTTCGCAGCCAGCAGCACGAACAGGATTCCGAGCAGGATAGGGATCAGGATCTCCTGGAAGGCATCGACGTCCACCTTCACCCTTGCCTGATTTGCCAGTGCCACTCCCATGACCAGCGCGGCCGCGAGTCCGGCGTCCTGGTAGAGGAGATCGGCGGCCAGGAATGCCGCGACGACCATCATCAGGGTCGCAGCGACCTTGTCCGCGGAGGCGAGCCGGTGGGTTCCCAGCAGGGGCATCAGCAGCAGGGCGAACAGGACGCCTGAGATCACCCCGACCACGAGCGAGAGGACGAACTGCTCGAGGCTGAAGACCGTCAGGCTGTTCTCCGTGCTGACCGCCGCAAAGACGACCACGGCCACCAGGGCCCCGATCGGGTCCATGATCACGCCTTCCCACTTGAGGATCTCCCGAACCCGGTCGGGGGGCCTGACGAAAGCGAGAAGGGGGAGGACCACGGTCGGGCCGGAGACGATCAGGATCGCGCCGACCAGCACGGCGATCGGGGTCGGCAGGTCGAGGATCAGGACCCCACCGATCGCACCGAGCGACCAGGTGATCAGGACGCCGAGGGTGATCAGCCTCAGCACGGCCGGTCGGGCTTCCCTGGGGAACTGGGCGAACCTGAGGCCGAGGGCGCCCTCGAACAGGATCAGGGCGACCACGATCTGGATGAACGGTCCGAGGGAATCGCCGAGGAGCTTGTCCGGCTCGATGACCCCGGCTACCGATGTACCGGCAATGACCCCGACGACCAGTAGTGGGACGATCACCGGGATCTTCGCCAAGCCACCGAACAGGCGGGCGATCACCGAGAGGATGACGACCAAGGCCAGGCCGATCAGCAGTGACTCGGAACTCACGGTCGCCCCGATTTCGCGCCGCGATCGGTCTTTCTGATGGCTTCAGTCCGGGTCCCCGAAGCTCCGACGCTCACGGCATGGTCGACCCATGCCTCAGGATCCGACCCTGCCTTCAGCCGGGACTCACTCGAATTCGGCGTTGCGGGCACCGACATCGGAAGCCCCCTCCAGGTTCCAGGTAATCGATCGCTGGGGTCAACTCTAACCCCAATCGGGGGCGCCCCGAATCGATCCCCCTGGAGCGGCCAGAAGGGCGGGCGGACCGGCACCCCCGATCGCCCACAACTCCCTTCGTCGATCGGGTTTATTGTGAGGAGAATGCCTCTGGAACTGGCGGGCCGCCACGGGGGCGAAGAGAGGGGACTGGAAATGAAGACCAGACGCTTTGGGATCGCAGCCATGATGTCACTGCTGCTGGTGACCTGTGTGGGCACTTCCCAGGCAGGAGCCGTGACGCCGATTCCCGGGCGGATATTCGGTCTCGCCGACGTCTCGGGTACGCGGGGCGACGTCTTCAGGACCACGACCTCGAACTCCTGGCTCCGCCTGACCACGGGGCTCAGCTTTCCCGAGACCGTCGAGGGAGCCCCGAACGGCCGGTTCGCCGTGATCTGCGCCACCCGAGGTGCGAGCGGCATCTACCGGATCTACCGGGTGTCGGCCCGGGGCGGGGCGATCAGGAACCTGATCGGCAATCGGCCGGGCTGCGGCCAAACGGTCTCCCCCGACAGCAGGAAGGTCGCCTACGTCTCCGACCCGCGCCGAAGGGTCGCGAAGCTGAACGTGGTCCGCGCCGGCGGTGGTGGAAACCGGACGATCTACCGCTTCTGCAGCAGCTGCCTCTATAACCCCGTCTGGGCGGGCAAGCGGATCTACTTCGAGCGGAACGTCACCCGCAACTCCTCCGCCGACAGTGAGATCTACTCGGTCAGGGCAAGGGACGGAAAGGGCCTTCGTCGGCATACCGACGATCGGGGTAGTTCGATCGATTACCGGCTGGCTGACGTCTCCCGTGATGGCCGTAGCCTCCTGATCTTCGCCACGGACTCGTTCGGCTCGACCGGTCTCTCCGTCTACTCGCCCCGCGGCGTCAACCGCTACGACCTCGCTCTCGCGACCGGGACCCAGAGGTTCGCCGACGCCTCGTTCTCGCCGGCCGGTACGGAGGTCGCCTTCATCCGCCGAGACTCCGAAGCCGACCCCGAGGTCCTCCAGGTCGGGCCGAATGCGCCGATGTCGTGGTACTCGATCTTCCCGATGCCGTCGATTTCCAATGTCGGGATCTACTCGATCGACTGGGCCAGGAGGTAGTCCGATGGACCCCCGCCGTCTCGGTTCGTCACGCTGCAGGGCAGTCCGCGCTCTCACGGCGGCCGGCGTGCTGGTCGCGATCGTTCTCGCGATCCCGGCGGTCGCAGCCGCCTGGACGGCTCCCAGGACGGTCGTCCCCTCTTCCGTTCCGACCAACACCCAGGATATCGCCAGCAACTCGGCGGGATGGACAGGCCTCTCTTTCGGGCGGTCGCTGGCGGGTTCACCGCCTCAGGTCATGGTCGCGCTGAAGGGGCCGCGGAAGGCCAGGTTCGGGTCGCCCCGGCTGGTCTCGACCGCGGGTCTCTACGCCGACGATTCGCAGGTTGCGGTCGCCCCGGACGGCACGGTCACGGTCGTCTGGATCGGGGAACTCCCTCCGCCTGCCTCCGACACCGTCGTAATGGCTGCGACCAAGCGGAAGGAGGCCCGGCGTTTCACTCGTCCATTCCGCCTCTCCCCGCTCGGCATGAGCGGCGATCCCGGGGGCCTCTCGCTGTCGGTCGGTGTGAGGGGGCGGACCGTTGTTGCCTGGGCGGTCGAAAATCCGGACGGCGACACGATCGTCCAGTCGGCCCGCCGGAGTTCCAGCAAGTCCCGTTTCTTCAAGCCGACGGCGACCGCGGAGGTGTCTCGTCCCGCGTCGCGACCTCGCTTTGCGCCCGATGCCGGGCTTTCGGCGATGGTCGCGAGCGATGGATCCTTCAACTACCTGTGGAGAGGTGGCGCGGAGGGGAACACGATCGAGTACGTCCGCCTGGCCGGCCGCTCGGTCAGGCGCCAGACGGTCTCCTCGGCCGGCGACGAGCGAGACGCCGTAATCGCGATCGCGCGTGACGGCCAGGCGACGATCGCCTGGACCAACGGCCAGTCGGACGTCTTCATCGCCAGGCGCGGTTCGGCCGGGAGGCCGTTCACCCTGCGCGACTCCGTCGTGGCCGACGCCAGCGAGCCGAGGATCGCCATCGCCCGGGACGGTACGACGACGATCGTCTATCGGTCGCCGCTGTCTGGTGAGTGGCAGCCCGTCGCGGTCACCCGGAGGCCCAACCAGGCCAAGTTCGGTCCGGAAGAGTTCATCTCCCCGCTCGGTGGCTACGACCCCGAGGTGGCGGTCGGACCGACCGGCAGGTTCACGGTCGTGTTCGGGCGGTCGGCATCGTTACTCGCCCCTGGGGTCGCCGAGCGCGGGCCGCGGGCCTCATCATTCGGCGTTCCGGTCGCGCTCGGACCCCCTGAGATCACCGA
>JAUMBO010000093.1:0-6699 GCA_032119635.1 Solirubrobacterales bacterium | reverse complement strand
GTGCTCCTGGCCCACCACCTCGCCGAAGGAGTGGGGCCGGTGACGCCGGTATAGGGAGGTCGCCTCGCTCATCGGATCCTCTCCTGAGTGTAGAGCCGCGGCGGGACACGGGGACCGGGTCGGCACCCCGCCCGGGGGACTCCGGACCGCCGTTGTACCTTGCCCCGATGCCTTCCCGGAGCGCCTCCCTCCGACCCCTCGACCTGATCGCCCCGGCGGCCGTGATCATCGCCGTCGCCCTGCTCCTGCTCGCCGTCTTCCCGACCGGGTTCCCGAACTACGACACGATCTACTACCTGCTCTGGGGCAGGGAACTGGCCGAGGGGCTGACCCCGGACTATGGACCTCCCCTCGTCCCGACCCCGCACCCGCTCTACCAGCTGTTCGGGGCCCTGGTCTCTCCGTTCGGCGACTCGGCGACCACGGTCGCGATGGTGCTCGCCTACCTCAGCCTCGGGGCGATCGCCTGGCTGGTCTACCGACTCGGCTCGCTCTGGTTCGACCGGCCGACCGGGATCCTCGCCGCGGTGGTCATCATGACCTCGGCCCCGATCCTCTCGAACGGACTCAGGGCCTACATCGACCTCCCTTACATCGCCCTCTGCCTCGCCGCCCTGGTGGTCGAGACGAAGCGGCCGAAGGCCGGCTGGCCGGTCCTCGTCCTGCTCGCCCTCGCCGGGCTGCTCCGGCCCGAGGCCTGGCTCTTCGCCGGCTTCTACTTCCTCTATCTCGTCCTCGCCTTCGAACCGGCACCCGAAGGCGGGCGACTCCCGAAGGTCCGGCTGGCCGGGGGCGGGCTCGACCGCCGGGTCGTGGGCCTCGCCCTGCTCGCCGCCGCCGGACCGGTGATCTGGGTCCTGTTCGACCTGCTGACCACCGGTGACCCTCTTTATTCCCTGACCGGCACCCGGGAGAACGTCGAGACCCTCGAACGGGAGACCGGCCCGCTGGACGTCGTGCTCTACGGACCGAGGCGGCTCGGCGAAGTGCTCCAGTGGCCTGGGATGGTCGGGGGGCTGCTCGGGGTCGTGTTCGGCTTCTTCAAGCTTCGCAAGCGCTCGGAGCTGGGGATAGCGGCCGCGATTCTGGCGCTGGCCGCCTTCGCCCTGATGGGTTCCGCCGGGCTGGCCGTGATCCCCCGGTACACGATGCTGGCGGCCTCGATCCTGGCGATCTTCGCCGCGCTCTCGGTCACCGGCTGGAGGCTGCTCGAGCCGGGCGACCCGTGGCGAAGGCCGTGGCAGGTCGGGGCGGTGGCGGTTATCGCCCTCTTCCTGATCTGGCTTCCCAACCAGGTCGACCTGCTGAAGACCGTCGATCGCGACCTGACCAACCAGGGGATCGTCGAGCGCGACCTCGAGGCGCTGGTCGACGGGGACGCCTTCGTACCGCTCGGCAAGGCCGACTGCCTGCCGATCTCGGTACCTAACCACCGGGCCGTACCGAGGCTCGCCTTCTGGCTCGACATCCGGCCCTCGGACGTGGTCAGCATCGCCGCCCAGGACCAGCCCGACCGGGGCTACTTCCTCGCTCCGGCCAGGCCGTTCACGATCAACAACTTCATCCTCGACCCCGGCGAGCCCGGTCGTGCGGTCACGAAGCCCCCGCCCGGCTTCACCCCGGTCGCCTCGAACCGCTCCTGGAAGCTCTATCGGGATTGCGACCCATCGGCCCCGTCCGTTTCGGCCGGGCCGCGCCCCGCACCCTGAACCGGGCGCCCGGACCAGGCGAAAAAAAGAAAGTGGACCGTGCCGCCGCCTTCGAGAAGCGGTCACCGGGCGTATCCGTGAGGTTCGGCTCTGGTCAGGCTTCCCCGTGGCACCCGTGGTCTCCGCTTAAGGCTGCTTCCTTCCGGACCTGACCTGGTTCGCGATCCTGCGTCGCACGGGACCTGACCGTCAACGCGTCCCCTCGCGTACCGACCCCGGTGGCCGGACCCTCAGAACGGCTTTCGGCCCTGCTGAAGCGGCTTGCAGGTGACAAGGCACCGCTAACTCCCCGCCTAGCACGGTCCAGCGCGGACTCTACCGCGAGCCACCGGGCCGTGCCAGCGAGCGGTGAAAGGTCTGGCCCGTGGAAGACCTTCCGGACCGCCCGGCAGGGACTCGAACATCTAAATACCCTAATCTCGATTAGGTTTTATGTATTATCCCCGATCCAACCCGGCTGCCGACGCGGCCGAGCGATCGAAACAGACGAGGAAGGAAGTAACCGATGAGCACGACCGACGACCTGCTGACCAACGCCGAGGCATACGCCCAGGACTTCGACAAGGGTGACCTGCCGCTGCCCCCGGCCCGCAAAGTGGCCGTCCTCGCCTGCATGGACGCGAGGCTGAATCCCCAGAAGGTCCTCGGCCTGGAGGAAGGCGACGGCCACGTGATCAGAAACGCCGGAGGAGTCGTGACCGACGACGAGATCCGGTCGCTCGCGATCTCCCAGCGACTGCTCGGGACCGAGGAGATCATCCTGATCCACCACACCGACTGCGGGATGCTGACCTTCACCGACGAAGAATTCGCGGGTCAGCTGACCGAAGACACGGGCGAGGCGCCCGAGTGGGAGGCCCGCTCCTTCACCGACCTCGAGGCCGACGTCCGCGACTCGATCAGCAGGATCGAAGGGAGCCCCTTCATCCCGAAGACCGATCAGGTGCGCGGCTTCATCTACGAGGTCGAGACCGGAAGGCTGCGCGAGGTCTCCTGACCGGCGCCCGAAAGAGAAACGGAGAAAAGAGATGAGCGAATACGCAAATGACGCGCTGGTCGAGACCGAGTGGCTGGCCGAACACCTCGATGACGATTCGATCCGGATCGTCGAGGTGGACGAGAACCCGGCCCTCTACGCCGAGGCTCACATTCCCGGTGCGATCGGGTTCGACTGGAAGGAGGATCTCCAGGACCCGGTCAGGCGGGACTTCCTCGATGCCGAGGCCTTCGGGGAGCTGATGGGGTCGCGCGGGATCTCCAACGACCACACCGTGATCCTCTACGGGGACCGGAATAACTGGTTCGCCGCTTACACCTACTGGTACTTCCGCTACTACGGCCACGACCGGGTCAAGCTGGTCAACGGCCCGAGGGAGAAGTGGATCGCCGAGGGCAGGGAGACGACGAGCGATATCCCCTCCCACCCCCCGGCGACCTTCAACACCCAGGCCGGTGACGACTCGATCCGGGCCTACCGCGACCAGGTCAGGGATGCCCTCGACACCGAGGCCCGGCTGGTCGACGTGAGGAGCCCGGCCGAGTACGCCGGCGAAATCCTCTCGATGGAGGGCTACGAGCAGGAAGGAGCCCAGGTAGCGGGTCACATCCCGGGGGCGGCCTCCGTTCCCTGGGCATCGGCGGTCGAGGAGGACGGCTCCTTCAAGTCGGCCGACGAGCTGCGGGCGCTCTACACGGAGAAGGGCGTACTCGACGGGGAGGCACCCGTGATCGCCTACTGCCGAATCGGCGAGCGCTCAGCCCACACCTGGTTCGTGCTCCACGAGCTGCTCGGCCAGGACGACGTCCGCAACTACGACGGGTCCTGGAGCGAGTGGGGCAGCCTGGTCGGAGCGCCGGTCGCTGTGGGGGCTGGACCCTAGGCCAGACCACCGAACCTGAAAACGGTCACAAGGGCCGGTAGCCGCGAGGCGAGAGGCCCCGGATAGAGTCCGACCGTGGCTGTCGAGCGGAGCGATACCTCTTTCCCGAGCGGTGGCGAGGAGTGCGCCGCCACCCTCTACTTCCCGACCGAGCCGGCCGAGGACGACGTACCGGCGGTCGTCCTCGCCCAGGGCTTCACCGGGACGAGGCTCGACGGGATCCCCCGGTTCGCCGAGCGCCTAGCCGAGGCCGGCTTCGGCGTACTGACCCTCGACTACCGGGGGTTCGGCGACTCCGGCGGTGGCGAGCGCTTCGTGCTCTCGATCGAGCGGGAGCTGGAGGACGTGGCCAGTGCGATCACCTTCGTCCGCTCGCTGGACCGGGTCGACCCGAGCCGGATCGCCCTCTGGGGGGCCTCCTTCGGCGGTGGCCTGACCCTGGAGACGGCGGCAGCGAACCGGGCGATCGCCTGTGCGATCACCCTCGTCCCGTTCGTCGACGGACCCTCGATGCTGGGCGCCGTGCCTCCCCTGAACGCCGCCCGGCTGACCGCGAAGGCCCTGGCCGACATCGCTGCCCGAAAGCGGGGACGCGAGCGGGTAATGGTCCCGGTCGCCGGTCCCCCCGGCTCGGTGGCGGCGATGACCAGCCCCGACGCCCAGCCCGGGTTCGAGGCGATCACCCCGCCCGACTCCCGCCACGGCGAGGAGGTGGCTGCCGCGATTACGCTCGAAGCGCTCCGCTGGCGCCCCGGCAAGAAGGCGCCGTCGATCCCCTGCCCGATCCTCTTCCAGGTCGCAACGAAGGACCTCGACACCCCGCCCGACCCGGTGATCAGGACCTCGGCCGCAGCCCCCAGGGGCGAACTGAAGACCTACGACTGCGGCCACTTCGGCGTCTACCTCGACCCTGAGTTCGAGCGGGTCGTATCCGACCAGATCGAGTTCCTCGAGCGCCACCTGATGGGTGGCGGGCAGGGCGGTGGAGCCGGGGACTAGCCCTGCCGATCGAGCCCGGTCCTTGGCGAGACCATGAGCGGGCAGCCGGCATCGGCGACGAGGTCTGCGGTGACCGAGCCGAGCAGGGTCCGGCGGACCGGCCCGTAGGAGCGCGAGCCGAGCAGGAGCAGGTCCAGTTCCTCGTCGCTCTCCTTGCGCAGCTCCTCGACCGGATCGCCTGCCGGCAGGCTCCGTTCGGGAACGATGCTCTCGTCCGGTAGCTGGGTAAGGGCCGCTTCGAGATGTTCATGGGCGACCTGCTCGGCGATCTCGCCCAGCTGCTCACGATCGAGCATCGCCGCCCGGGCGAGCATGCCTTCCAGCGGATCGGCGACGGCGATGACCCGGAGCGATCCGCCCTGGGCGAGGCCGACCGCCAGCCGGAGCGCCTCCTCGGCCTCGCGCGAGCCGTCGAGCGCGACACCGACCCGGTCCAGCCTCCTCTTGCCATCGCGCCATCCGAGCGGGACGACCGCGACCGCACAGGGACCCCCACTCATCAGGGTCCGGGCGACGTGGCCGCCGTGGACGCGGCCGTCTCCAGCCCCGGTCGAGCCGATCACCAGGAGGTCGGGTTCGAGGTCCTCGACCACCCTGTGGATTCCCCTGGCCGGCGAGAGGCTGGCCCGAACCTCGACCTCGGCGCCGATCTCCTTCGCAACCTCGTGGGCCTCGTCGCGGGCCTCCTCGGCCATCCGGATCACCATGTCGGAGGGGAGCGCCGGAACGACGCTCCGTGCGTAGGGCTCAGGTGCGATCGAGGCGACGATCACCCTGGAACCGAACTGCTCGGCCAGCTCAGAGCCGAAGGCGACCGCATCCCGGCCGCCATCGGTTCCGTCGTAGGCGATCACGATCTTCTCGAACATGGGTTGAACGCTATCGGTACTGCTCGGCCGGTCCGCGGATGCCCGCCCCCTTCACTTCCCGCCTTCGGGCGGACTGCGCCAGATCGGATGTGGGATACCGACGATCCGGTTGATGGCAACCGCGATCAAGGTCACGGCGATCGCCCCGACCAGCATGAAGACCCAGTCCTCGGGTGCTGAAAGAAGGCCCATCGCCACCACCAGAGCCGTCGCAACCCCGGGGATGTGGAGGATCCGCAAACCCATGAGGACCGCGATCGCCAGCACGAGCGCGAAGAGGATCGCGCCCAGGCGATTCCAGTCGAGGTCTGTCGTGTCGGGGGCGATGTCGACCAACCCGAAGACCACGAGGGCAGCGATCCCCGCCAACAGGCCGACCAGATGGGCGCCCACCACGTTCCTGGGATTTGCCTCCTGGGCCAGGGGGAAGGCAAACAGCACGAACATCGTCGGCCCGAGCGGGGGGAAGATGAATGGCTGGCTGCCCCAGACGGCAAGGACCCCGATGAACCCCATGGTCAGGAGGGAGGCGATGACGACGTAGGGAGGACTCGAGCGGTAGGCGCTCGAGATGTCCGCGATGTTCTTTCGCCTGGGCAGACGCACTGAACTGACTGTAGACGGGTCTGATCCTCACGGTCCCGTCGCGTCGATTCCCCCATTCCGGCTAGCCTCTCTGGCGCCCGAGAGGTTCCCGGGCGCGTAGCTCAGCGGAAGAGCGCTCGCTTCACACAAGAGCGCTCAGGCTACGAGGATCCCTCAAAAACGCTTCCTAAAGCCATTCTCACCGGTCGCAGGGCTACGTTTATCTCCTTATTTCCCGGGAAATCCACCGTTTTGAAGACAAATTGAAGACAAAAATATTTTGCTGGATTACGCATTTGACCTGAAAAAGATCCTATATTTATAGAGTGAAGGATATATCGTCAGACACTCAGAATCATCAGTTTAGTCTGGACGATAGCTCCTGCCTCCGAGTGAAGCGAGTGGCGGAAATGCTCGACTGCTCCGAGTCCAAGGTCTATGGCCTGGTCCAGCAAGGCCATCTCAGGGCCATACGACTCTCTGGGGGCAAAAGGCCCTCTATCCGCATTCAAGCAGCCTCCCTAAACCACTTCATCAGGGAGGGGGGCGTCGTAATCACCAAGGAAATGAACTCGTTTGACCGGGTTCAAGCTCAACGAAACCGTCGGAGACGGTCATCCTCGGTGTGGCTCTGATGAAGAAGCGAGGCTACGGAAC
>JAUMBO010000092.1:13879-14672 GCA_032119635.1 Solirubrobacterales bacterium | reverse complement strand
AGCAGGGCTTCGGGGAGGGTTTCCGGATGGGAATCGGGCTGAACTCGGGTGACGTCGTCTCCGGCAACGTCGGCTCGGAGAAGCGGCTCGAGTACACCGCGCTCGGTGACACCACCAACACTGCGGCCCGGCTGGAGGGGATGACCAAGGGGACGGCCCACCAGCTCTACTGCTCGGAGACGACGAAAGAGATGCTCGTCAGCCCGCCCGAGGACCTGGTCTTCGTCGACGAGGTCGACATCCGGGGCCGGGACCAGCCGCTCGGCGTCTGGTCGTTCGCCGACGGCGAGTGAGCGGCCCGGGGGCACCCGCCACGGGACGACGGCCGCTCCGCAGGTAGAGTTAGGTCGATGTTCCGTCTACCGGGCAGTGCGCCCGAAGAGGTCGAGAAGGGGCCGGAGGGGGAGGCGGGATCCCCGAGGACCAGCCGCCTGCTGGCGAAGCCCGGTCGACTACCGGCCCTGCTGGTCGCCCTGGCGGTCATTCCGGCCGCCCTGATCGCCCTCTTTGCCTGGAACCAGACCACCCGTCTGGTCGAGCAGGGAGTCGGCGAGGACCTGAGCTCGACCGCGTCATCGCTCGCGATCTTCACCGAGACCGTGCTCGAGAACGTGAGCAAGGAGGCCAGCTCGATCTCCACCGAGACTTCGGTCAGGAACATGGAGCCGATCGGGGCAACCCGGGCCCTGACCGAGGAGATCGCCGCCTTCTCCCCCACCTACCGCCAGGCGATCCTGGCCGACACCGGTGGCCGGGTGATTGCGGTCGCGACCAAGCCGCCGGACGTCAGAGG
>JAUMBO010000092.1:11503-13869 GCA_032119635.1 Solirubrobacterales bacterium | reverse complement strand
TCGCCCTCCCAGTTCCGCGGGGTCAGCGTCAAGGAAGAGAGCTGGTTCCAGGCCCTGATGGTCGACGGCCAGGGCGGCGAGACGGGAGCCATTCTCGAGACGGTCGAGAACCGGCCGATCCTCGGCGAGATCGAGGGCTCCGAAACGGCGCCGCCTGCTCCGGTCGCCGCGGTCGAGGTCAAGCGCGGCAACGAGACCGTGGGCGTACTTGCCGTATTCCCCAACTGGCCGGTGATCGCGGTCAGCCTCGCCAGCGCGGTCGAGGAGCAGGCCCGCCGGATCGATAAACAGGGAGTTCGTGGACTGCTGATCGACCGCCAGGGTCGAGTCCTGGCCGGCCCGGACGGGACGGTTGCCCTCGACACGGACTTCAGTGAGGACCCGATAGTCGAGGAGGCCTTCGCCAGCGACGGAAGCGGCTACGCGGAGTACTACGACGACCCGAACGACGGCGGCTGGCTGGCCGGCGACGTCATCTCGGGCTTCGACACCCTTAGGGCGGGGATCGGCAACTCGGACTTCGAGTGGGCCTACCTCGTCTCCCAGGAGAAGGGCGATGCGCTGACCAACACAGGGGGCCTGAAGTGGAGCCTGATCCTGATCGCAGCCCTGATCGCGGTCGCGGCCGGGGTGATCGCGCTGCTCGTCGGTCGGGCCCTGATCCGGAGGGCCCAGGGCCTCAGGGCGACAGCCGACGAGGTCGCTTCGGGCGCTTCGCTGATGAAGCAGAGTGCCGAGCAGGGCAGGACGAGGGCCCAGCGAACCGAGGAGCTGGCCTCCGACCAGGTCGAAGGCCTGGAGGGGATGCGGGCGCGGGTCGAAGAGATGCGCGAGACCGGGCGCCAGATCGGCGAGAGCGCCCGGGTCGTGGCCGAGCAGGCCGGGAAGGCTGCCGCAGCCGGGGAGGACGGTCGCAAGGCAGCCGAGGAAGTAGACCAGGCGATGGCCGGGATCGAACAACGGGTCCGCCTCCTCTCGGAGGAGATATCGGCGCTGACCACCCAGACCGACCAGATCGGGGAGATCGTCTCGACCGTTTCGGGGATCGCCGACCAGTCGAACCTGCTCGCCTTCAACGCGACGATCGAGGCGGCCAAGGCCGGCGAACACGGTGCCGGGTTCACGGTCGTAGCCGAGGAGGTCCGGACCCTGGCCGAGCAATCGAAGCGGGCCACTGCCCAGATCCGGGCGATCCTCGGCGAGGTCGACAAGGCGACCGGTAACGCGGAGCGCTCGGCTCAGGAGGGCCTCGAGGCGGTCACCTCCGGGCGCGAGCGGGCTGCGAGTGCCGCCCGGACGATCGACGAGCTGGCCGAGTCCAACCGGGAGGCCGAACGGACCACCCGGGAGATCGCAGCCCTTGCCCCCGACCAGCTCGAGGCGAGCGAAAGGGTCATCTCGGCCGCCGGGGACTCGGTCGGCAAGGCGATCGAAGTAAGGACCGAGGCTCACCAGTCCTCGACCTCCTCTGCCGAGCTGGACCGCCTCGCCGAGCGGCTAAAGGAACTGGCCTCGACCCTCGGTACCGGCTGACTCCGGGATGGAAGACGGACCGGGCCTGATCGAGCTGGCCGGTGGCGGCCGGGCCCTGCGCCAGTCGGACCTCATCCAGCTGATCGACCGGCCCGAGGTGGCACCCCTGCCCAGGACCGACGGCGCGTGGGTTGGGCTGGCCAACCTGAGGGGCGAGGTGATCCCGGTGGCCGACCTGGGGATCCTCTCCGGCACCGGACCGACGGAAGGCGCGGTGCTTGCCGCCATGAGGGGGGCGGAGGGACCTTTCGGACTGCTGGTCGAGGGGGTCGAACAGACCGTTGCGGCTCCAGAGTCCGGGGCTCTGGTCGACCAGCCGCTGCCGGGGGACCCGGACTGGCTGCTGCCGGCTCCGCCCGGTGAGCCAAGGGTGGTCGATCCGGAACTGCTGCTCGGCGATCCGGCGCTCGGGGGCTCGCCATGAGCCGGGCCTTCAGGCCGGACGACGAACTCCAGCGGGAGCTCCTCTCGCTGTTTGCGGGCGAGGCCCGCGACGAACTCGACACCCTCTCATCTGGCCTGGTCGCCCTGGAATCCGACGGTGAGGCGGCGATTTCGGCCGGTCGATTCGACGAGATGATGCGGGCCGCCCACAGCCTCAAGGGAGGCGCCCGGGCGGTCGAGTTGGAGCCGGTCGACCGGATCGCCCACGCCCTCGAGGACCTGTTGAAGGCCGCTTCGGAGGGCAAGGGGTTCGAAGGCGAGACGGTCGACCTGGCCTACCGTGCCCTGGACGGGATCGAGGCGATCATCACCGCCGCAACCGGCGGTCCGCCGGCCGAGGTCAACGTCTCGGCGATCTGCGACGAGTTGAGGGAGGCCGCCGGCGAGGC
>JAUMBO010000092.1:0-11493 GCA_032119635.1 Solirubrobacterales bacterium | reverse complement strand
GCATTTGGTGGCCTGGCTTTTGCCGATGACACTATCGGCCGCGGCATAGCCGAGCGTGGCCAAGACCGCGATGATGGCAATGACGACAAGCAGCTCGATGAGGGTGAAAGCCGTGAACTGTTTCATGGCCGCGACCTCCTCCAACCCTATCTGCAGACCCGGCGAATCCCCTGGAGAGGAAGTGCCGGAACCCCCGCCCGGGCCCGAGCAGCCTCCCACCGACCGGCCGGCGACCCCCCAGGAGTCGGCTCCGGGGGCACCGGTGGCGCAGGCGGCGGCCGAGTCGACGGTCCGGGTTAAGGTATCGAAGCTCGACCGGCTGATGGCCTCGGTCCGGGAACTCGAGACGGCCCGGATCGGGGTCGAATACGCGACCTCCAGGCTAACCGAGGCGGCCGAGCGCGAGGACATCGAAACGCGCCAGTACGACCGCCGATCCGGGGCCATCCGGGATGCGACGGCCGGACCACTCGGACAGCTGCAAAGGGCAGCCCGAGAGGTGGCCGAGGACGTGGCCGAGGCCCGTACCGTGCCGCTCTCGCTGGCCTTCGATCCCCTGCCCAGGACGGTCCGCGAACTCGGTCGCGACCTCGGTCGAAAGGTCGAGCTGGATGTGACCGGCGGGGAGATCGACGTCGACCGGTCGGTGATGGAGGTGCTCAGGCCGGCGCTCGTCCACGTGATCCGGAACGCGATGGACCACGGCATCGAGCCCCCAGCCGTGAGGGCGGCGGCCGGCAAGCCCGAGCAGGGGAACATCACCGTCCGGGCGAGATCCAGGGGCGGCCGACTGGAGGTGGAAGTGACCGATGACGGGGCTGGGCTGGACGCCGACCAGATCAGGGAGAAGGCGGTCGAAGCCGGCCTGGTGTCGCCCGAGGACGCGGCCGCTCTGCCCTACGAGGAGATCGTCTCCTTCGTCACCCGTCCGGGGTTCTCGACCCGGGAGAAGGCCGGCGAGATCTCCGGTCGGGGCGTCGGCCTCGACGCCGTCCGGGAGGGGCTGGCCTCGATCCAGGGAGGGCTCGAGATTTCCGGGGTAAAGGGTTCGGGAACGACGATCACGATGTCCGTCCCGCTGGCCATCGCAGCAACCGAGGTGATCGTCGCCAGGCTTGGCGGCCAGCCGGTCGGCTTTCCCCTGGTCGAGACGGACCGGATCGTGGAGCTGGAGGATCCCTCGACCGGCGAGGTCGTGTTCGGCGAGGTCGCCATCCGGCTGTCGAGTCAGCAGACGATCGAGCGGCTCGCGCCGGAAGGCCCCGGCGAGCTGCGGTATGCGGTGATCGTCCGGGCCTCGGGCAGGAGGATCGCCGTACCGATCGAGGATCTGGTCGGGGTATCGCGGCTCAGCACGATGCCGCTGCCCGAGGCCCTGCCTCCGGTCGACCTGTTCCGCTCGGTCGCGATCCTGGCCGACGGGACCGTGCTCAGACTGCTCGACTCCCAGACCCTGACCGAGGACCTCCCCCCTGCGCCCCGGCTGCTGATCGCCGATGACTCGGCCGCCTGGCTCGAACGGGGCCGGAACTGGTTCACGGAGGCCGGCTGGGACGTGACGACGGCGCCGGATGGCAGGGCCGCCCTGGGCGTCCTCGCCGAAGGTACCTTCGACGCCCTGCTTACCGATGTCGAGATGCCTGGGCTCGACGGGATCGGGCTGACGGACAAGGTCCGCTCAGGCGAAGGGGGCCGGGCCGACATCCCGGTCGTCGTCTGGACGGCATCGGCCGGCGAAGAGGCCGGGCCGGCCGCCCTGGCCGCCGGAGCCGACGCCTTCCTAGTCAAGGTGGCGGGCAACGAGGCCGCCGCCCTGGAGGCGATCAGCTCGGCTTCGAAAGGGCGAGCAGGGAGCTGATCCGATCGAGGTTGGCCTCGGCTGCCTCCCGACCGATCTCGACCGCCCGGTCGAACTCTCCGAAGGCCAGCATCTTGAGGCCGGCCACGTCCGGCTCGATCAGGAGGTCGGCACCGCCGGTGACCGCCTCCCCGGCGGCCGCAGAACCCAGCATGACCGATCGCATCAGGGTCTCGCCGAAGCCCGGCAGGGCCGGATGGCCGTCCGGACCTGGCTCGGGCCGGAACTTGCCCGCCACGTCCACCGCGACCACGGGCCCCTCGTCCATCGCGACCATCACGTCCACCGGCAGGTTCCGGATCAGCCCGCCGTCGACCAGCAGCCGGCCATCGGACCGACCGGGAGGCAGGAAGGCAGGAATCCGGGCGGTGTGCATCGCGGCCTCGGCGACCCGGCCGGTCCGCTGGATCACCATCTCAGCCGCGACCATGTCGGCCGCGATCGTGAACAGGTCTACCGGCAGGGTCTCGATCGCCCGGTCGCCGAAGATCCGGTCGAGCACCTCCTCGGCGCCCTCGGTCCGGGCCACGGCGCTCCTGGGTGGTACCTGGTAGCGGTGCCGGACCCGGGCGCTGAATACGGCCTGTACGGCCCGGCGCCGGGAGGGCGGATCGAGTCCGGCGGCGAAGGCCGAGGACACGACGCCGCCCATGCTGGTTCCCCCCACCCGATCGACCGCGATCCCGTTCTCCTCGAGCACCTCGAGAAGGCCGAGGTGGGCGAAGCCCCTCGCTCCACCGCCGCCCAAGACGAGGCCCAGGGACGAACCGGTGAGCCTCCTGGCCGCCCGCTCGAGGTCTCCTTCCTGGTCGGCGCCGGCCCGGATCCTGTGACGTGCCCGGGGCTCGAGCAGCGAGATCCAGGCCATCGCCACCTCGGGCGGGTGCTCGGCTCCGACCAGGACCAGGTCGCACCCCTTCAGCCTCGGCATCTCCCTGCCCGGTGGGGGCATGCGCGCCGGAGCGACACAGGCCAGGCGATCGGCCTGACGGACACAGAACTTCCGCCACTCCCCTTCATGTCGATCGGCAACCAGGATCACCCGGTCACTACGGCGCTCGGACTCGTCGAGCAGGTGACCCCAGGCGACCGGGTCGCCCGATTCCGCAACCGAGGGATCGAGCACGGCCACCTCGCCCAGCCCGGCGAAGGCCCGCCTCACCCCGTCGGCGATCCCGGCGACGTTCATCCCTTCGAGCAGTGGCACCACGGCGAACGTCTTGTGCTCGGGCAGATCCTCGGGTAGCCCGCCGCTGGCCTGGAGCTGGCGACCGAGGGCCGAGACGAGCGCCCGGTTGAAGGTCGGCACGGTCGTCATCAGGTCGAGGAAGTCCTCGTAGGAGAGCTTCAACAGGCTCGAGTCCCGGCTCGCCGTAACCGAGGCGGAGCGTGGGTCCCCGGTCACCAGGGCGAGCTCACCGACGGTCGCGCCCGGACCGAGCACCCTGAGGATCTCGATCTCGTCGTCGTCGATCGATCCGTCCGGCCGCTCGCCCCGGACCACGGCAAGCCGGCCGGTCTCGACCAGGTAGAGGGCGTCTCCGGGATCGCCTTTCCGCATCAGCCACTCCCCCGACTCGACCCGAATCCTCTCGAGCCGCTCCTCGATCAGCCCGCGGGCATCATCGGGCAATCCTCCGAAAAGGGGACTCTCGACGAGGATCGCCGCTGTTCGCTCTCGATCCAGTTCCACGGGGCGGTGAGTCTACGAGGAATGGCTGGACCCGACCCCAGCCAGTCCCGACTCTCTCGGCTAGGCTTCGCCGGTCAAAGACGAAGGGAACGAATTGGACTTCCTCACCAAAGCAGACACCGACAAGCTCGGCGGAGCGCTGAATCACCTCGTAATCGGCCTCTGCCGCCTCGAGCGAAGGCCTGACGGAACCGTTCCTTCCTTCGCCGAAGTGCGTGAGCTGGTTGGCGAACGGCTCGGCCGTTCACCCAGATTCCGGCAGTTCCCCTACCTGCCCCCTGGAGCTGGAGGACTCCCGGTCTGGGCCGACGCCCAGGACTTCGACCTCGACTACCACCTGGTAGAGGCCGAAACCGACGGCCCGGTCGACCGTCTCCGGCTCGATGAACTACTGGCCGAGTGGATGACAACGCCAATCGACGAGGAGCTTCCCCTCTGGCGGGTCCAGTACGTGCCCACCGAGGATGGAGCCGCACTGATGGTCAAGTCGAGTCACGCCCTGGCCGACGGCCTCGGTTCGATCGCCCTGTTCGCGATGCTGCTGTTCGACGTCACCGAGGAGCCGGTTCGCGAGGATGCGCCCCCCTGGGAGCCGGCCCCCCTTCCGGAAGCCTCGGATCTGAGCGAAGCGGCCGTCCCGGGCGAAGACGGGGACGGCGAGACCGAGCAGACCCCGCTCGAGAAAGTCATCTCGCTCTTCTCGAGTCCCGAGGCGATTCGCCAGACCGCCGCCGAGACGGCCGGGGTGAGCTCCTACCTGGTCCGAAAGACGAGGGCGAACGTTGCCCCCAGCCCCCTTGCCGATGGCTCCGGAATGCCGCTGGAACTCCACACGCTGGAGTACCCCCTCGACCGCCTGAAGCTGCTCGGGCGCGGCCTCGGGACCGGGGCGACCATGAACGACGTGATCCTCGGCCTGACCGCCGGTGGACTTCGCCGTTGGTGCGTCGAGAACGGATACCCCCTGGACGAGGTGGCGGTACGGGTGCCGGTCGCGACGAAGGGCAAGGGCGGAGACGGAAACTCGCGGGTGGCACCGATGATCGTGCCGCTCCCCCTGGCCGAGGAAGATCCGGTCCGACGGGTCCGCCTGCTTCGCGAGCGAACCGAATCGATCAAGAACGCCGGAGAGCCGGAACTCAACCTCGCCGTTCGGAACCTCGCCCGCGAGACCCCCGGGGCGCTTGGCGAGAAGATGCAGAACCTGGTCACCGGCAAGGGCCAGGCCAACATCGCGATCCACAACCTGCCCGGCCCGCCGCTCAAGCTCTACGTACTGGGCGCACCGACTGCCTCGTTCCACAGCTTCACCCTGCCTCGAGCGGGGCTGGCGATCCACCTCAACGTCGTCTCGGTCGGCGGGGTCGTCTCGATCGGCCTTGCGGCCGACCAGGGCGTGGTCGGCTCGCTCGACCCCTTCGTGCGCGGAGTCGAGGAAACCGAAAAGGCGCTGGCCTCGGGCGTCTCGCATCTCGACCTGGTGCGTCGGGTTCCGATCTTCGCCCCGCTCGACGATGAGCTCCAGGAGGATCTCGCCGCCCGGATGACCGAACGGAAGGTCGAGGCCGGTGAAGTCCTGGTCCAGCAGGGCGATCCGGCTGAGGATTTCTTCCTGATCGTCGAAGGGTCGTTCGACACCAAAGTGGATGGTGATTCGGTGCGCACCATGGCCCCAGGGGACTCGTTCGGAGAGATCGGCCTGCTGCGGGATACCGAACGGACGGCAACGGTGGAGGCGAACGACTCCGGGGTGGTGATGGTCCTGAGCCGCGAAGACTTCCTCGGTGCGGTGGCAGCCGACCCGGCCAGCATGGTGGTCGCCGACGCGATCATCAACACCAGGCTGGGCGACCTCGGCCGCTACCAGGTGTTCAGCGAAGCGTCCGACTGAGCAAGGCTCGACCGTGGCAAGCGAACCGACCGCCTTCCTCTGCTCGCACCCGAAGAGCGGCCGTACCTGGATGCGGTTCGCCCTCGTGCAACTGCTCGAGGCCAGACACGGCCTCGACGCTCAGTTCGACATGCTGAACATGTTCGGCCTGATCCCCAACTCGGACGGGGAGGGGAAGACCCAGCCAACCAAGACGCCGGACAACTATCGCTACACCAACCGGCCCGAGGTGCCGTTCATCGTGATGAGTCACCTGCCGTGGGAGGCGACCTTCGCCGAACTCCCGGCGGTCTTCCTGGTCCGGAGCCCCGGGGACGTCCTTGTCTCCTTCTACCACCACATGAACCGACACGACGGGCGGTTCCAGGGCACCCTGGACGAGTTCGCGCGAGACCCCGAGTACGGAATCCCGAACCTCGTCGCCTATCTGGCGTCATGGGAGCCCCACCTCGACGATCCAAACGTAACGGTGGTGACCTACGAGGGGCTGAAGAAGGATCCCGTCCGGTCCTTCGGGCTGCTGACCGCCGGCCTGGGGATCGAAGCCGACGAACGGGAACTGGCGGCGGCCCTCGATGCCGCATCGGTCGAGCGGATGAGGAAGGTCGAGGCCAAGAGCGGGGTGGGCCAGCCTCAGGAGTACGACTTCGACGATCCAGACGCGCGGAGGGTTCGCAAGGCAAAGGTCGGCGGCTGGCGTGAAGAGATGGACGACGACACGATCGCCCTCCTGATGGCCGGGATCGAAGCCTCTCCGCAGGCCAGTGACCTGCTCGAAAGGCTCGACCTGATGCCCGGGCCTGCCCCGGTCTGATCAGCGACTATCCGGCCGGGTCGAAGAGACCCTCGTCGAAGGGTTCGTCGAAGAACCAGTCACGGTCGTCGACCGCGGTCTTTCGCAGCACCGAGACGTTGCTCTTTCGCTCCAGCTCGGCCGTCCGGCCTCCATGACGCTCGTAGGCCCGATTCGCAACGACGTAGCCCACGACCTTCTGTACCGCCGGCATCCAGGTGTCATGAAAGACCACGGCGCCGCCCACCTCGAGCATCCGATCGAAGTAGAAGAAATCGACCAGAACGTGATCGAAGAGGTGCAGCCCGTCGACGAAGGCGAGATCGAACGTGGCCCCTTCACCTGCGAGCCGGGGGAGTGCGAACTCGGACGGCTCCTCGATCAGCTCGACCCGGTCTATCACCCCG
Source organism: Solirubrobacterales bacterium (assembly GCA_032119635.1). GTDB lineage: Bacteria > Actinomycetota > Thermoleophilia > Solirubrobacterales > 70-9 > 67-14. The sequence goes on along the minus strand of JAUMBO010000092.1, from coordinate 4,851 downwards.
GCCGCGTCGCACAGGTCCAGCCCTGCCGACTTCCACTGAGCCGTCTGGTACGGATCGACGCAGCGGTGGTGTCCCTCGCCCCGCTCGGCATGGACAGAGGCGATGGCGACGGCGGAGTGGCCGGCCGCCATACCGGTCTCGATCGTTCGCTTCGCGTCCATCTCCCTCGTCAACCGGGCCAGGAGGAGCGCGGTCTCCTCCTCGATCGGAGCGTTCGAGGGCTTGCTGGCGATCACCTGGTCCTGCGGACCGAGCAGGGGCGCCTCCGGCTCGACGGGCTGCGCCTTCCGGTACTCGGCGACCAGTACTTCCGGGAGTTCCTCGGTAGGGCCTGAACTCAACTTGTGCTCCTCCTCGCTCGGGTCGACCAGGTGCCGGTGGCCACGGGCCAAGCGCCGGCTTCAGGTGCCGGCCAGGGATTCCTCCTCATCGACCCGTTCGACGTCGAGTCCGCCGGATCCGGGCCCGGGGTCCTTGAACATCCGGAGCGCCCAGGCCGCAGCCAGGGCGAGCACGATTATCCCGGCGCCGATCAGGGCGGCCTCCGACATGCTGTCCGCGAAGATCTTGAGCCCTTCGGTCAACTCGCTCTGCGGGAGATTCGAGGTATCGGACGGGTGCTGGATCTGCTGGTAGATCTTCTGGGCCTCGTCCGCGGCATATTTCGCCCCCAGCGCCGAAAGGATCAGGGCGTTGGTGATCCCTCCGAGAATGATCGAACCGAGCGTGTTTCCGGCCTGGGCCGCGACGGTCATCGTGCCGGAGATCATCCCGCGCTGGACCGGGTCGGCATCGGCGATCGCGTGGACGTTGACCGGGGTGGTGGCGAGGTTGATCGCGATCCCGAGCAGGAATGTCGGAATCACGATCAGGACGTACGACTCCAGAGTCAGGGCGACACCGATGAATGCCAGACAGGCGGCGACCATCAGGTACCCGACCACGGTGGGCGGACGCCAGCCGACCTTGTCCTTCAGCCGTCCGGAGATGATTCCCCCTAGCGCGATGCCGACTATTCCCGGCAGCATCGCGAGTCCAGCCTGGAATGGGCTGTACCCGAGCACGCTCTGGAAGTAGATCCCGATGTAGATGAAGGCCCAGATCAAGGGCAGCCGAATCCAGAAGATCAGGAAGAGGCCGGCCCGAAGCGACGGCCGCTTGAGCATCTCGGCCGAGATCAGCCGCTTCTTGTTGCGGTCGATCCCCTCTCCCGCCGAGCGGAGGAAGAGGTGGTTGAGGAGGAGCAGCGGGACGATGATGATCGGGTTGATGAAGAAGATCCACTCCCATGAGATCGCGTCGACGATCGCCCCGCCGGCCAGCGGCCCGATCGCCAGCCCGACCGAGCTGACCGCGGCGTAGACCCCGAAGGCGGTGCCGGTCTTGCCTTCGGGCGCGACCCGGGTCACCAGAGCCTGGATACAGGGCATGAGGATCGCCGCGCCGAGGCCCTGGATCGCCCGGCCGGCGATGATCAGGGTGGCATCGGTTGCGAAGCCGCACATGAAGGAGCCCATCCCGAAGATCACGAGGCCGATGTTCATGCCCTTGATCTGGCCGATCCGGTCGCCGAACATGCCGCCCGGGATGAGCAGGACCGTGAAGGCGATCAAGTAGGCGTTGACCACCCACTGGCCCTCGGTCGGGGTGAGTCCGAGGTCGTCCTCGACGGTCGGCAGGGCGACCGAAATGATCGTCAGGTCGATCGCGGTGACCAGGCTGGCCATCGCCAGCACGAAGATGGAGACTTTCCAGCCCTTCGCCGAAAGCCCCCCTCCGCCGCCGTTGCCCCCCTCAGACGTACCCATTGGCCGACAGCCTATCCCCGAACACTGCATCCATGGCTTCGACCTCTTCCTCCGTCATGTGGTCCCGCCACGCCCCGGGCTTGGCGAATCTGATCTCCCTGCCTCTACCCTTCAGATCCTCGGGGACGTTCCGGTGAGCCTCGGCCTCGATCATCGAGGCAACCAGCGCCGGGTCTCCATCGAGGTCGATCACCTTCAGGATCTCCGGCAGCACTTGTTCGGGTTCGGCCAGCAGGTCCTCGTACCGGACCATGATCCGGCTGTCGGGATCGTGAGCGTCGTAGGCGGCCTGTACGACCTCGGTCCGGTACCTCCAGACGGCGGCCTGCCAACGGATGAAGCCGATCCGGTCCTCCTGGGTCACGGCGTAGGCACCGTCGGTCGAGGCCCAGGTCCCCTCCCGGTAGGCATCGAGCCAGGAGTCGACCACGTCGCGGCCATCGCGGAGCAGGAAGACGAGCCGGGAGCCGGGGGTGATCGAAATCAGGTCTGAAGCCATGTGGGAGCCACCCGGCTCCTTGATCACCACCCTGGTCGCGGGATCTCGCCAGTCCGGCTCGCTCCGGTCGAGCTGGTGGACGAGCCGATCGTGGAAGAGGCGCTCGAGCCCCGGGCGCCAGGCCTCCTCGAACTCCCGGTTGAAGAAGTAGTCGCGACGGTCCTCCTTGATCGCCTTGAAGGTGGTCAGCGGGGGCGGCTCGACCGACTGCCAGGCCAGCGCGATCGGGCGCCAGACGCCGAGGTGGTGGCCGAGGCCGGTCTCGTTGATCCCGACCACGTCGGGGTGGTGACGGAGCATCCGAAGGAGCCATGTGGAGCCGCTCCGGGACGAGCCGAAGATCCAGGTCAGGTCGGGGCGGTTCAAGGCGCGGAAATCCTAGCGCCAAACGCGGCCGACGGGGCGATTTGGTCCGAACAACCGTCCCGGCCGGGTCGGGAACGGGTCCGACCCGGCCGGAGGAGTGCTATCGGGGCGCCCGGATTTGAACCGGGGACCTCACCGTCCCGAACGGTGCGCGCTACCAAACTGCGCCACGCCCCGAGCGACGTGACCCTACCGGACCGGGACCGGCCGGCGACCTACCGGACCCGCGCTATGGCCGCCCGGACCCGGGCCAGATCAGGCGAATCCTGGAGGACCTCGGTTCCCGAGGCACCGGCCACCACCATCGCCGGCTCGGCCCGAAGTCCGAGATCGATCGAGACCTTGTCGTCCTCTTCCAGCCCCCGGGTCATCGCGCTTTCGGGATCGAGGCCCCGCTCGAAGTCCCTTCGCCAGACCGGGAGCTCGAGTCGCTCGATCCCGACGGCAAGTTCGGTCAGGAAGTCCTCGTCGATCGACCCGGCCTCTTCGGCCAGGTCGAGGTTTCGGACCATCAGGTAGGCGTAGTTCCAGCCTGCATCCTGGAGCTCGGCCGCTTCGACCCCGTAGAAGCTGATCTGGGTCGGGTTGCGGGTCAGCGACCGGTTCCTGAACAGGAGCTGGACCGTTCCGTCCCGGACCTCGGAGTCGACCAGCGGCGGGATGACCTCGACGAGGTTCTCGCCACCGGGGACGCTCTGGACGTCGGTGAAGTACTGGATCTGGACCGGGGCATCGACGAATCCGAGCCGGTCGCCCAGCTGACGGACCCCACCGAAGATCCTCTGGCTGTCGTTCACTCCCGAGATCCTCGCGACCTCCGCCGACGGTTCGCGGGTCGCCATGCCGACGATCGCCACCAGGAGCGCCCCGGCCGAGATGACCAGGGCCGTGAGGATCCAGATCCGGCCCGGCCTCCTCCCGGCCGGGCCTTCCGTGCCGTTCGCTTCGCTCAACCGGCGACCGACTTGTAGTACCGGACTGCCAGGCCGGTCAGGAGCGTCCTGAAGGCTTCCTCGAGTCCCACCCCGCTCTCTTCCGAGTACCGCCTCAGGCCGATCTCCTCGATCTCGAGGCTCAGTGCGATCAACTCGTCGATCAGTTCGGGGTTGGTGTCCGAGAACCAGGCGCCGATCGAGTAGAGATCGGTGTCCATCAGCGACTCGATGAAGACGTCGCCTTCCGAGCCCCCGTCAGCATCGCTCCCCGCGGGAACGGCCGCTCCTGTCCTCTCGCTCTCGGCCACGGTCACATCCTACGGACCCTGTCGCAGCACCCGGCATTCGGTCTGGCGATATGGTCGCCGAATGGCCAGCCGCGACGAGATCATCGCCTTCTGCGACCGGCTGCTCGATGCCCCGTCGTTCGACGACTGGGGGCCGAACGGGCTGCAGGTCCCGGGCCGGCCCGAGGTCGGCAAGGTGGCCACGGCCGTCTCGGCCCACCTCGACTCGATCCGGGCCGCCGTCGATTGCGGCGCCGATCTCCTGATCTGCCACCACGGCCTCTTCTGGGACTTCCACCCGAGGGCCCTGACCGAGCCGATGGCGGCGAGGCTGAAGACTGCACTCGACGCCGAACTCTCGGTCGCCGGCTACCACCTGCCGCTCGACGCCAGCCCGGAGCTGGGCAACAATGTCTCGCTCTGCCGGGAGCTCGGGGCCGAACCCGAACCGGCCGAGCTAGGCCGGGCGAAGGGCAGTTTCGTCGGTGCGGTTGGCCGCTTTCCGGAGGCGGTAACGGTCGATGAACTGGTGAAACGGGTCCGGGAGACGACCGGTGGGCGCGAGCCGCTCCTCTTCGACTCGGGTCCGGAACGGATCGAGACGGTCGGAGTGGTTACCGGGGCGGCGGCCTCCTCGATCCACGAAGCCATCGGGCTCGGCCTCGATGCGTTCATCACCGGCGAACCGTCCGAACACGTGATGGCCGATGCACGCGAGGGCCGGATACACTTTCTCGCGGCCGGCCATTACGCGACCGAGGCGTCGGGGATCCGGAATCTCGGCCACGAAATAGCAGGCCGGTTCGGTGTCGAAGAGGAGTTCATCGACCTACCGAACCCGGTGTAAGAGAGGAAAGCCGGACCGGGGGATCGGAGAACGTGACGAAGGGAGACCCGTTGACCACCGCCACACCAGCAACCAAGTCCAACACGCTCGCAGACCTGCTGCCGAAGGC
>JAUMBO010000091.1:0-7660 GCA_032119635.1 Solirubrobacterales bacterium | reverse complement strand
GATGCCCCGCTCGTGTTCGTCACCGTTGGACTGGGGGATTTCGCTCACCGCCCTCCGGGGGGTCCGAGTGGTTCCGACGCCCGACACGGGTGTACGGGGCGGAGCATCAACTCGGCCTCTGGGTCTTCCAGAGTACGTTCTCGTGCCTCTGGGGCCTCAGGAGAACCGGGATGCTGACCAGGGCCGAGGGGAGCCCAACCAGGACCCAGTAGACGATCGGAAACCACGGCAGGATCCAGACCGCGTTGAGGGCCGACCGGTCGTAGCGGCGATCGAGCAGCAGTCCGAATCCGAACTGGACCAGCGCCGCCAGCACGATCACAGCCGTCCACCCCCACGGGAAGGTGGTGAGCTGGTCGCCGATCAAACCGGGCACGAACAGGGCGACCACCAGGATCGCTGCCAGCAGGAGCAGGGCGTGCCACCAGATGAGCGACACCACGGCCTCAGCGAACACCGGCCACTGCCTCCGACCGTCCCAGCGGGCGAAGACCCTGCGGTAGAGGGCCAAGACCTCCATCAGACCCCGGGCCCACCGGAACCTCTGTTGCCTCAGCCCACCCAGGCGCTCGGGGACGAGCATCCCGATCACCGCCCTCGGTTCGTAATGGATGCCGTACCCGTTGACCTGGAGTCGCCAGCTCAGTTCGATGTCCTCGGTCGACATCGAGGGATCGAAGACCCCGACCTCGCCGAGGGCCGAGCGCCGGAAGGCGCTGATCACGCCGCTCATCGTCATGATCCGGCCCCAGACGACCTGCGCCCGGCGCATCAGGGAGATCTGGGATGCGTACTCGACCACCTGAAGTTCGGTAAGCAGGTTGGCGCGATTGATCGGCCGGGGGTTGCCGGTCACCGCACCCGTGGTGGACGAACGAACGAAGTGGGCGACCATGAACCGGAGCGCATCGCGATGAAGCAGCGAATCAGCGTCGACGATCACGATCACCTCGCCTCGGGCGACGAGCAGGGCGTCGTTCATCGCCATCGCCTTGCCTTCGTTCGATTCGCGGATCATCAGCCGGAGGCGCGGGTCCGCCGGGAGCCTCGAGCGAATGACCGCAAGGGTTTCGTCCTCGCTCCCGTCGTCGACCGCGACCACCTCCAGGTCGGGGTAGCTCAGGTCCCGCAGGGCATCGAGGCAGGCCCCGACCGTCTCTCCCTCCTCGAAGGCAGGAACGATCACGGACACGCTCGGCAGATCCTCGGGGGCGATCGCGTAGAAGTCCTCGGCCTGGCCTCGCTCCCGATCCAGAAAAAAGTTTGCACCGCCGGTGATCCAGAGGGCCGACGAGAGGAGCACATAGGTGCCGACGAAGATGAACAGCACCGACACCAGGAGCTCCATCGCTACGAACTCTCCCTGACCGTCTTGGTCTCTCCGTCGACCTGCACCACGATGACGCGGGCCGTCGATGCCCCGGAGTCGACCTCGATCTTCCGGCCGAGCGCATCCATGGTCTGCAGGGGCCCCCTGACGAGATCTCTCTCGTCACGTCCGGTCGCGGTCCGCTTTCGCTCCACGACGCCCGGGCGCCTCGCGTAGCGACTCCAGGCGAAGGCAGACAGGCCGGCGAGCGCGAGGAACCCGACCCAGAGGGCGAGCGGCAGGACCAGCTCGGTCGGCTCCTTCAGGGCCTCCCAGAAGACGAAGGCGACCACAGCCCAGCCCGGCAGGCCGATCAGAGCAGACCACAGCAGCCTTGGGCGACTGGCCCCGGGAGGCAGAATCTCTCCGCCCCGGGGGGTGGGAAGCCATGCTTCTCCTGATTCATCTCGTTCCTTTCCGCGAACGAGAAAGCGGCTATCCCATCTGGGCATCTGCTGCGCCTCCTAGCGCCTGACCTGATTCAAAGCCCGGGATCTTCGCCGTCCGGTGCGAGTTACTACTACCTAACCCTATACACCCGGTCGATCGGCTCTGGCCGGACCAGACGGGTGGATGGGTCCACCCGTCCCCTCCGACGAGCGACCGAGCGGTCAGCCGACAGAAGCTCCGGTGGAGACGGCCAAAGCCGAATCAGCGGCCAGTTCCCGGCAAGGCGAGTGGTTCTCGGCTACCTGGACAGGTGTCCCACAGGTCGACCGGGATCGGGTCGGCAAGGGCCGGACTCGAAAGTGTCCTTTCCCCGGCTCGAGCCCTGCCCGGAGGTCGGCTGGAGTATCGGGCCGATCCAAGCGGGGAACTATCGAACCGGTTTCCGCCTACCTCCAAGCGAAGTACCCAGCCCGCCAAGGGCAATTAGTCGTTCCCGCCCGCGACCGCTTTCGGTCTACAGCGCAGTGAAAATGAATGACCCGGCACTAGGACCGGGTCATTTACTGCCGAAACTGCTGATCTAGATCAAGCTGGGAAATTTTTGGACCTTTTTCCAACGCAATGCCCAACGACCCAAGTGGAGCCAGCCGGGATCGAACCGGCGACCTCCTGCTTGCAAAGCAGGCGCTCTACCAACTGAGCTATGGCCCCTGGGCGGTTGCCGCGAGGCGGCGAGTCAGGAAGCGATTCTAGGGGGAGGGGCGCCTGCCCCGGCTCAGTCGCCGAAGTCGAAATCCTTCGGTTCGCGCTGCTCGAACCAGAGCTCGTCCGAGGCCGGCGAGTCCTCGAGGAAGTCGGGAGTGTCCTCGAGTGGGCTGGCCGACCCGGGTTCGTCGGCCAGGGGGTCGCCCGTCGGCTGCTCGGGAGCCGGTTCTTCGGGTACGTCCTCGGTCACTTCGACTTCCTCGATGACTTCGACTTCTTCGACTACTTCGGCAGCCGGCTCCTCCTCGAGCTCTACGCCCAGGCCCTCCGGAATACTGGTGTCGACCTCGCCGAGCGCCCGGTCGAGCTCCTCCGAGAGGCGACCTTCGCTCAGGATGTCGAGCTCCTGCTCCTCGGCGATGGCGGCGTCTACGTCGTAGTTCTCGGTCGGGTGGCCGGTCAGGTGGGCCCGCTCGGCCTCGAGCAGGTCGCCGGCATCGGCTTCGTCGCCGGACGGAGCGGGGGTCGGCTCTTCGATTTCGGGCCCGGTAGTAGCCGCGGCGGCGGCCTGCGGCTCGGGAGCTGGTTCGACTTCGGTCAGATCGGTCTCCTCGGCAGCGACCTCGGCCCCGCCCTCATCCGTCTCGCCGACCTCTTCGGCTTCCTCGACCACCGTCGCCCCTGGGGCCTCCGGCTCGCCGCCCGCCTCCGGCTTCATCACCGTAGTCGCAGGCTCGGGAGTCGTCTCGCCCGAGAAGACCTTGTCGAGCTGGTCGCCCTCGCCGGCCGGGGCGGTGATCGAAGCCCCGGGGACCTCGTCCTCCTCGCCAGGTCCGAAGGCTTCGGCCTCGGCCTTCTTCAGCTCGTCCTCAGCAGCGCCCTGGCGCCGCTTGAGCTCGAGGTGCTCTCTGATTGCTTCGTCTAGCGTTCCCAAACTTTTCTCCGGCCGGTGGGGTCGGCAAGACCTTCTCGCCGTTGCCCCTCGACTCCTCCCGACAGGGTAAGAGTTTTCTCGGTCCCCGTGTGGACTTCGGGCCTCGTGGGACGGGACAGGCCGTATCCTTCCCGGCGCGGGGCTATAGCTCAGTTGGTAGAGCGCCAGGATCGCACCCTGGAGGTCGCCGGTTCGACTCCGGCTAGCTCCACTCAGTCCTGCTCACCTTCCCGCTTGCTCGGCCAGCGTTGCGAGGAACGACTCCCGCTCGAAACTCCCGAGCAGGTCCGCGGCGAGGCATTCCGTCCCCTCCGGTACCAGCCCGATCGAGGCGGCGAGTCGGCCGGTCAGCTGCGATGGCGTAACCCCGTCGGCCACGAGCTGCTCGAGGGTGACCGCGCCGTGCCGCTTGGCCAGCCGGGCCCCGTCGGGTCCGGTCATCAGCGGCAGGTGGACCCAGGACGACGGAGGCATCAGGCCGAGCCGGTCGTAGAGCCAGAGCTGGCGTGAGGTCGAGTCGAGCAGGTCCTCGCCACGGACCACCTCGGTCACTCCCTGGTCAGCGTCATCGACCACCACGGCCAGGTTGTAGGCGAAATCGCCGTCGTTCCTGCGGACCACGAAGTCGTCGACCACGAAGCCGACCTCACCGTGGAGCTGGTCGAGGAAGGCGACCCTCTGGCCCCCGGCCCGGACCCGGAGGGCCGCCGGCCGGCCGGCGGCCCGGCGCTCCTCCCGCTCAGCCTCGCTCAGATCCCGACAGGTCCCGGGGTAGGCAGCCTCGGGGCTCTCGGGGTCCGTGTGGGGGGCCGATGCGGCCTCCCTGATCTCGCGGCGAGAACAGAAGCACTCGTAGATCAACCCCTCGGCCTCCAGCCGGGAGAGCGCCTCGGCGTAGAGCCCGAAGCGGTCGGACTGGCGGACCGGCTCGCCGTCCCAGTCGAGTCCGAGGACCCCGAGCTCGCCCTCCTGGACCCCTATCCACTCTTCCTTCGAGCGGGTCGAGTCGAGGTCCTCGATCCTGAGCAGGAAGTCTCCCCCGGCCGAGCGGGCCGAGAGCCACGCGATGAGCGCCGTCCTCAGGTTGCCGAGGTGGAGCTCGCCGGTGGGCGAGGGTGCGTACCGACCCCGGATCAACGGACGTTCGACCCCCGGGGCCGGTCTTTCTCCAGGCCGCTCACGCATTCGATGGTGGCAGGCCCGGCCGGAGGAAGGACGGCCTCGCCCGGTACTGACGACCCGGGCCTGTGGGAGGATCCGGCGCGAGGAGATGGTGGAGGGCACGGTTTCATCGATCCATGCGAAGCGGAACGTGTACGTCACGGCCGCGATCGCCGGCCTGGCAGGGCTCTTGTTCGGCTACGACACCGGAATCATCGCCGGGGCCCTGCTCACGATCCAGCCCGAGTTCGGGCTGGGCAGCTTCGCCGCCGGGATGGTGGTCGGTGCGGTCCCCGTCGGGGCGGTGGCGGGCGCCTGGTTCGCCAGCACGAGGGCGGACCGGCTCGGTCGCCGCAGGCTGATCGTCGTCGCGGCCGCGATCTTCATCGTCGGGGCGATCGGCTCGGCCGTGGCCGACGGTGCGCTGCTCCTGATCGTCGCGAGGATCGTGATCGGGCTGGCGATCGGAGTCGCCTCGGCAATCACCCCGGTCTACATAAGCGAGGTAGCGCCGCCGGACATCCGGGGCGGGTTGGTCACCTTCTTCCAGCTGGCAGTGACGATCGGAATCCTGGTCGCCTACCTGGTCGGCCTCGCCTTCACCGACGTGGACGGCGGCTGGCGGTGGATGCTCGGGCTCGGTGCCGTGCCGGCGGTCGTCCTGGCGCTCGGGGTGGCGCGACTGCCGGAGAGTCCGCGCTGGCTGATCATGACCGGCGACGAGGCCGGTGCGAAGGCGGCCCTGGAACGGATAAGGACCGGAGGTTCGACCGCGATCGACTCCGAGGTGGGCGAGATCCAGGCAAGCCTCGGGACGGAAGAGGCGGGCAGCTGGCGGGACCTCCTCCAGCCGGTCGTCAAGGCGGCCCTGGTGGTCGGGATCGGGCTGGCCGTCCTCCAGCAGGTGACCGGGATCAACACGGTCATCTACTACGCGCCGACGATCATCCAGCAGGCCGGGATAGGTTCCGACTCGTCGGCCATCCTCGCCTCGCTGGGAGTCGGGGCGATCAACGTGCTGATGACGATCGTCGCGCTCAGGCTGCTCGACCGGGCCGGCAGGCGGACGATGTTGTTCATCGGGGTAACCGGGATGAGCCTCTCGCTCTTCCTGCTCGGGGCCGCCTTCCTCGGTTCGACCGGGACCCTGACCTCGGTCGTCGCGATCGCCAGCCTGATGCTGTTCGTCTCCTCGTTCGCGATCTCGCTCGGGCCGATCTTCTGGCTGCTGAACGCCGAGATCTACCCGCTGAGCGTCCGCAGCAAAGCCGCTTCGGTCGGGACGATGACGAACTGGTTCTTCAACTTCCTCGTCTCGCTCACCTTCCTGCCACTGATCGACCTGCTGACCCAGAGCGGGGCGTTCTGGCTCTACGGCCTGGTCGGCCTGGTCACGCTCTGGTTCTGCTGGAGGTTCGTCCCCGAGACCAAGGGCCGCTCGCTCGAGCAGATAACGGCGGTGTTCGAGAACCGGGTCAGGGCGCGTGGCCGGGGGCCGGCCAGTTCGCCCTAGGATCGCCGGGTGAGCGAAGAGCGCCCAACCGAGGACCCTCCGGTCTCGATCCGTCCGTTCAGGGTGGAGGACGCTCCGTCCGTCCATCGCTGGTTCAACAACCCCGAGGCCGTCAAGACCTTGATGGAGGTCCGCGACTCGTTCACCGAGGAGGACGCCCGGGCCTGGACCGAGCGGGCGATGACCGACCAGGGCGAGGACCGCAAATACGCGATCGAAGTACCGGATCGTGATGAGCCGGTCGGCTTCACCGCCCTGTACGGACTGTTCCGCCAGACCGCCCCGGAGCTGGGTGCCCTGATCGGGGACGAGGTCAGGGGCCGCGGCGTGGGCCGGTGGGCCGAGCGGCTGACCGTCGAGAAGGCCTTCCGCGAGTTCGGTGCCCACCGGGTCTACGGGCGGATCCCGTCCTTCAACGAGGCCGCCAAGCGGGCGGTCCAGTCCCAGGGCTGGCGGTACGAGGGCACGATGGTCGGCCACATCGCCAGGGACGGCGAGTTGATCGACCTCGAGGTCTGGGGCGTCTCGCCCGAGCAGTTCTTCGAGGCGATCGCCGAGTGGTGAGCGGGTGAGTCCGGCAACCCTGACCGCGGACCGGGGCAGGGCGGCCTCGGGGATCGACTTCTTCCGCTGCCCCACCTTCCTCGAAGTCGAGGGAGTGACCCACACGCTCGAGATCGGCGAAGGCCACGACCGGATCGCCGCCCCGCTGGTCGTCCGCGAAATCCCGGGTGGCGGACTCGATGCGACTTCGCCCTACGGCTACCCCGGCTTCTCGATCGCCGACCTGCCGGAGAGCCACCCGCTCGATACGGCCACGGTCGACTTCTCCGGCACCGGCCTGGTCTCGGTATTCATTCGCCACTGCCTCGATCCCGACCGCGTCCCGCCCCTTACCGGGGCGACGGCGAGGAACGTCTGCCTGGTCGCCGACCCCGACCTGCCGCCGAAGAGCCGGATGTCCGACCGCCAGCAGATCCGCAAGAACGAGCGCAAGGGCTACGGGTTCCGGATCGTCCCCGGGGCCGAGGTGACCGACCGGGAGCTGGATGACTTCACTCGGGTCTACACCGAGACGATGGATCGAACCGGGGCTTCGGGGCGCTACTTCTTCGGGCCGGACTACTTCCGGGCACTGCTCGGCACGGGGATGGCCTGGCTGGCGATGGTCGAGGACGGGGAGGGGGCGCTGGCGGCCGGGTCGCTGGTCGTGAACTCCGACGGCCTGCTCCACTACTACCTCTCCGGAACGGGCGATCAGCACCTCCCCGACTCACCGATGAAGAGCCTGCTGGGCGCCCTGGTCGAGTTCGCCACCGAACGTGGGACCGGCCTGAACCTCGGCGGCGGAATCACCCCCGGCGACCGGCTGGAGGAGTTCAAGCGCGGCTTCGGCAACCGGGAAGTCCAGTGGTACACCCAGGAGATCATCTGCGACCACGAGGCCTACCGGGAGCTCACGGGCGAACGGGAGACCGGCGACTTCTTCCCGGCCTACAGGGCCCCCATCCCCGACGACGGGGATCAGTAGGAGATCTGCTCGGACTGGCCCTTGCCGCCGCGCCAGGGCTGGGCCGCCCGGAGTGCG
>JAUMBO010000090.1:0-4528 GCA_032119635.1 Solirubrobacterales bacterium | reverse complement strand
ATCCCGCTCGATGGGCTCCCGGGGCGAGGATTTCTCCAGCGGCCCCGGCGACGACTCGGCCGGTCTTTCCACGGCCTTCGGCGGGGCCTGCTGCTCCCGTCTTTGCCCGTCTTCGGGCCCCGGAACGAGGATCGCAAGGGCCGTCGAAAATGCCAGCAGGAGCACCATCACGATGATCAATCGGCGGGGAGCCATCGCTCAGCGCGATTCGGACCGGGCAGATCGGGGCGGCGCCGAATACCCTTGACTGGGAATGACACTTAGATTCACGACAGCAGGAGAATCGCACGGACCGGGCCTGGTCGCGATCGTGGAAGGGTTGCCTGCCGGCCTGCGGCTCGACCGGGAGTTCCTCGACCACGAGATGGCACGGCGCCAGCTCGGTCACGGACGTGGCGGCCGGATGAAGATCGAGACCGACCGGATCGAGCTCCGGGCGGGTGTTCGGCACGGACTCACCCTCGGCAGCCCGATCGCCGCCCTCGTCGCAAACCGCGACTACGAAAACTGGGACGTTCGGATGAATCCCTGGCCGGTCGACGAGGAGGTCCCCGAGATCACGCTGCCCCGTCCGGGTCATGCCGACCTGGTCGGGATGTGGAAGTACGGGCAGACCGACCTCCGGAACATCCTCGAACGGGCGAGTGCCCGTGAGACCGCGGCCCGGGTGGCGGCCGGATCGCTGGCCAGGGCCTTCCTCGATGCCCTCGGGGTCTCGGTCCGCAGCCACGTGACGAGGATCGCCTCCGTCGCGGCGCCACCTTCCGATCCCTCGCTCGAGGACTTCGAGGGGATCGACGACGATCCGGTCCGGTGCCTCGATTCCGGGGCCTCGGCGGCGATGGTCGAAGAGATCAACGTCCTCCGGAAGCAGAACGAGAGCCTCGGCGGGACCTTCGAGGTCCGGGTGTTCGGACTCGTCCCCGGCCTCGGCAGTCACGTTTCCTGGGAGGAGCGGATGGACGGCCGTCTCGCCCAGGCCGTCTGCTCGATCCAGTCGGTCAAGGCCGCCGCTATCGGTCCGGCTTGGGACGTCGCAGCGCGCCCGGGCTCCGAGGCCCACGACGAGATCTTCTACTCGGAAGAGGAGGGCTTCCACCGCGAAAGCAACCGGTCCGGCGGACTGGAGGGCGGGATGACGACCGGAGAGCCCCTGACCGTGAACGCGGCCGTAAAGCCGATCTCTACGCTGACCAAGCCGTTGCGCTCGGTCGACACCGAGACCAGGGAGCCGGGGCAGGCCCACAAGGAGCGGACCGATTCGACCGTCGTTCCGGCTGCCGCCGTGGTTGCCGAGTCGATGATCAGCCTGGTCCTCGCCGGCGCCTACAGGGAGAAGTTCGGCGGCGACCACATGGACGACGTGATCGGGGCGGTCGAGGCTTACCGCGAGCGCATCGGCTGGCGATGATCTGTCTCGTCGGCTTCATGGGCGCCGGCAAGTCGACCGCGGCTCGCTCGCTGGCGAAGCAGGACCTGCGCACGGTCGACCTCGACGACCTGCTCGAGAGGCGCGAGGGCTCCTCGGTCCAGAGCATGTTCGAGAACCTCGGTGAGGCCCGCTTCAGGGAGCTCGAGGCGAAGACCGCCCTGGAGGTGCTCCGCGACCCCTCGGTCGATGTGCTCGCGCTGGGGGGCGGAACCGTGATCTCGTCCGAGGTCCGTGACGCGATCAGCTCATCCGAGCACATGGTCATCTGGCTGAGGCAGGACCCCGACGCCGCGTGGGGCAGGGTCGAGGGGAGCGGAAGGCCGCTCGCCCGCGACCGGGAGGCCTTTCTCGCGCTGTACGCCGAGCGCGAGCCGCTCTACCGGGCCGTTGCCGACGCTGTGGTCGTCGGCGAAACCCGGAACGGGGCATTGGTGATGAGGGATGCCCTGGCACTGCTTGGTGATGCGACCCCGGACGGAACCCGGATGATCTGGCTCGGCTTGGAGAGAGGGGCCCACCCGGTGATCGTCGGTTCGGGACTCGACCTGAAGGGCCTGCTCGCTTCGGATGGAGCATTGGCACCGGGCAGTGGCAGGTCGCTCCTCATCTGGGACACCAACGTCTCTTCTGCCGTCGGCGACCGGTTCGGTGAGGTGCTCGGACCGATCGAGGTTCCCCCGGGGGAGGGGTCCAAGAGCCTCGGGCAAGCCGAGCTGATCCTTCGCGAGGCTGCGGCCCTCGGGACGAAGCGATCCGACCGCCTGATCGCGGCCGGAGGCGGCGTCGTCGGAGACCTGGCCGGCTTCTGTGCCGCCACCTACCAGCGGGGAGTCGACCTCGTTCAGGTCCCGACGACCCTGGTCGCCCAAGTCGACTCGGCCTACGGAGGAAAGACGGGCGTCGACCTGCCGGAGGGCAAGAACTACGTCGGCGCCTTTCATCAGCCGGTCTCGGTGGTCACCGACACCGGACTGCTCGCGACACTGCCCGATGCCGAGCTGGCCGCCGGGATGGCCGAGGTCGTCAAGACCGGCCTGCTGGCGGGTGGTTCGCTCTGGGAGTCGGTCAGGGAGCTCGGGCCGGGAGAGATACGATCGCGTCCCGACGTGGTCTTCGAGTGCGCACTCCACAAATGCGAGGTCGTGGCCGTCGACGAACGCGATCACGGAATTCGTTCGACCCTCAACCTGGGCCACACCGTCGGACACGCGATCGAGACGGCGACCTCGTACGAGCGCTACCGCCACGGCGAGGCGGTGGCACTCGGCCTGCTCGCCGCACTCGAGCTCTCGGGTGCCGCCGAGCTTCGTTCGGAGGTCGAGGAGTTGAACGCCCGCCACGGTCTGCCGGTGAAGCTCGACCCTGCGGTCGGCATCGATGACGTCGAGGCGGCAATCGGCTTCGACAAGAAGAAAACGACCGACGGCGTCGCATTCATCCTGCTCGAGGAGCCAGGGAGGCCGGGAACCGGGACGGTGCTCCCCGAGCAGGACGTCAGGTCGGCGATCGAGAGACTCGCGGTATGAGCCGGGCGAGGAACAGGGTCGCGGTCCTGCATGGGGTCAACTTCGGCGTGCTCGGGAAGCGCGATCCCGACCTCTACGGCGGCATATCCCTGTCGGAGCTCGAATACCGAATCACCGGCTGGGCGAACGAGCTCGGCCTCGATCCGATCTTCTTCCAGACCGACTCCGAAGCCGAGTACTGCGGTTTCCTCCACCGGCTCGACGAGACTGCCGACGCCGCGATCCTGAACGCCGGTGCCTGGACCCACTACAGCCGGGCGATCGGTGATGCCCTGGCAGTCGCCGAGATCCCGTCCATCGAGGTTCACCTCTCCGACGTCGAGGCGCGCGAGGAGTGGCGGAAGGTCTCGGTCTTCGACGGGCTGGTCGAGGCGAAGATTTCCGGGCGCGGTCCGGACGGCTATCACGATGCCCTCGAGATACTCGCTGGCAAGCTCGGAACGAGGGACTGAAGGGCATGGAGGGCTCGCCCCGACCCGGGGGTGAAGCGCGCCGGATCGATCGCCTCGCCGAACTGCTGGCCGACCGCGATCTCGACCGGATGCTGGTGACGAGTCCCGTCTCGATCGAGTACCTGACGGGCTTCACCGGTACGAACGCGGCCTGCCTGGTAGGTCCCGAGTCGAGGCTCTTCCTCACCGACCCGCGTTACCGGGAATGGGTGGCGGACGGCTTCGACGGCTGGGAGGTCGAGATCCTCCGTGGCGAGTGGCTGACCGCTCTCGCCGCCCTGCTCGGTCCATCGACCGGGATCGAGGATGGCCACATGACCGTCCGGACGGAGGCCAGGCTGATCGAGAAGGGTCCCGATGGCACCAGCCTGGTTCCGTGCGGTGACCTGATCGAGCAGCTCCGGCGGGTGAAGGACGAGCTGGAACTGTCACGCATCGAGAAGGCTGCGGAGCTCGCCGACCAGGTCCTCGGTGAAGTCCTCGAGGGAGGCCTCTCCGGCCGGACGGAAGCGGAGGTGGCCGGACGCATAGTCGGCAGGATCCGGGAAGAGGGAGGGGAGCCTTCCTTCCCCCCGATCGTCGCTTCCGGCCCGAACTCGGCCTCGCCCCATGCCGAGCCCTCTGCCCGGGCCATCGGGCGTGCCGAGCCGGTGATCATCGATCTCGGTGCGAAGCTCGACGGCTACTGCTCCGACTGTACGAGGACCGTCTTCACCGGAGCGCCGGACTTCCGGCTCAGGGAGGTATACGAGCTGGTCGTCGGGGCAAACGAGGCCGCACTCGGGCAGGCCGGTGCAGGGGTCGGATGCGCGGCCCTCGACGAGGTCTCGAGGGGCGTGATCGAGCGGGCCGGTCATGGTGAACGCTTCACCCACGGACTCGGCCATGGAGTAGGCCTCGAGATCCACGAGGCACCCAGGATCGGACCTCGCTCGACCGATCGGCTGGTCGCCGGCGACGTGGTGACGATTGAGCCGGGCATCTACCTTCAGGGCGAGTTCGGGGTCAGGGTCGAGGATCTGGTCGTGATCGGGGAAGGCGGGGTGGAGGCCAACCTGAGCAGACATCCGAAGGCCCTGCTCGAAGTCGATTGAACCCCGGTCGGGCCTGCCTGCGCA
>JAUMBO010000089.1:0-1652 GCA_032119635.1 Solirubrobacterales bacterium | reverse complement strand
GAAGGCGCTCGAGATCCTTCAGCAGAAGGAGGCGATTCGGATCCTCCGCGACGATGAATCGCGACACCATCAGATCGAGCCGGATTTGAAGCGGGTGCGCGGAGGACTCCTCGTCCAGGACCCGGACGGGTCACCGGAGACGAGAGAGATGATGGAGGTAGCCACCGAGACGCAACCCACCGAGCAGCAGTGGAAGGACATGCTGTTCGCCTGGAAGGTGTCGCGCCGGGTCAAGTCGAATGCGATCATCCTCGCCAGAGACGGTGCGACGATCGGTATCGGTGCGGGCCAGATGAGTCGCGTCGATTCCGTTCGACTGGCGGTCGAAAAGTGCCGAATCGCGTTCGAGGGAGGGGCCGACGCCTTGCTAGAGGGGTGTGCGGTGGCCTCCGATGCCTTCTTCCCTTTCGCCGACGGTCCCGAGCAGGCGATCCAGGCCGGCGCGACGGCGGTGATCCAGCCCGGTGGCTCGAAGCGCGACGATGAGGTAATCGCCGCTTGCGACGAGGCCGGCGTGGCGATGGTGATGACCGGTCACCGCCATTTCAGGCACTGATCAAACAGTGCAGCCCGAGTGCGCCCCCCGGGACTCGAACCCGGACTACCAGATTAAAAGTCTGGCCGTCTAACCAGTTGACTTAGGGGCGCTCGGGGATTATCGCGACTCAGCCGAGTTCCGGGGTGCCCTCGAGGGGCGTGGAGGCAAGCGCCCCCAGGCGACGCGGCACGCGTCCGGCGAGGAGGGCCTCCCGACCTGAGATGACCGCAGAACGCATCGCCGAGGCCATCAACGCGGGATCCTCCGCCCGCGATACCGCGGTGGCGAGCAGGACAGCATCACACCCGAGCTCGATGGCCTGAGCCGCGTCGGAGGCCGTGCCGATACCGGCATCGCAGATCACCGGGACGCCGGCCGAGGCGACGATCTGTTCGAACGCTTCGGGATCTCGAATGCCCATACCCGAGCCGATCGGTGATCCGAGAGGCATCACCGTCGCGCAGCCGACCTGCTCGAGTCGGGCGCAGGTCGCCGGGTCGTCGGGGGCGTAGGGGAGGACGGTGAACCCGTCGGAGACCAGCTGCTCGGCTGCGGTGACCAGATCGCCGGCCTCTGGCAGCAAGGTGCGGTCGTCGGCGATCACCTCGAGCTTGATCCAGTCGGTCTGGAAAGCCTCGCGAGCGAGATGAGCGGTCTTGACGGCATCGGCGGCCGTGTAGCAACCGGCGGTATTAGGGAGGAGGAAGAGACCGAGACGATCGAGCAGACCGATGATCGAACCGCGCTCGGCGGTCTCTATCCGGCGAAGGGCCACCGTGACCATCGCGGTGCCCGATGCCACGAGAGCAGCCTCCATCTGATCGAGGGAACGGAAGCCGCCGGTGCCGAGGATCAGTCTCGAGTCGAAACTCCGGCCGTCGATCTCCAGCGGTTGGTCGCTCCCGCCCTGGATCGCTGCCACCACCTCGACCGACTGACCGTCAACCAACACGACCTCGCTCCAGCGACTGGACGGGACGACCTCCCCATCGAGGGCGACGGCGACACCTCGGCGCGGCTCATCCACCCCACTGCGGGCCGCAGCCCACGAAACGGTCGCTCCCTCGGGAGCCTCGACGCTCACGCCATTGAGGACGACGGTGGGCATCTAGGC
>JAUMBO010000088.1:0-2297 GCA_032119635.1 Solirubrobacterales bacterium | reverse complement strand
CGGGCCGCGGCAACGTCGGCGATCGCCGTCGCCTGGGGAACCCCGATCCCGAGTACTCCCCGCGTGGTACAGGCGGCACCGGGGCCTACCCCGACCAGCACCCCGACCGCGCCGGTTCGCATCAGATGGAGGCCGGTCGAGTACGAGGCGCAGCCACCCACCACGGTCGGCACCGGGACTTCGGCGATGAACTCCTTCAGGTTGAGCGGCTCGACCGTGGTCGAGACGTGCTCGGCCGAAATAACGGTTCCCTGGATTACCAGAATGTCGAGACCTGCCTCGACCGCGACCTCATAGTGCTCGCGGACCTTCTGCGGGGTCAGCGATCCGCAGGCCACCGCCCCCTCGGCCTTGATCTCGGCGACCCGCGCCGCGACCAGCTCGGGCTTCACCGGCTCGGCGTATATCTCCTGCATCATCCGGGTCGCCTCGTCCTTCGGGGCGCCCGCAATCTGGGTGAGCTTCTCGTCGGCATCCTCGAACCGGGCCCAGATTCCCTCCAGGTTGAGCACGCCGAGGCCGCCCAGGCGGTTGACCAGCACGGCGGTCTCCGGGCTGACCACGCCGTCCATCGCCGAGGCGACCAGCGGGAGATCGAAGCGGTAGGGGCCGAGGGTCCAGGAGATGTCGATGTCGTCGGGATCCCGGGTCCGCCTCGACGGGACGATTGCCACGTCGTCGAATCCGTAGGCCCTGCGACCCTTCTTGCCTCGGCCGATCTCTATCTCCACTGCTACTCCTCCGGGCGTTTAGTGAAAGCGGCAGGTTACGTCCGCTGTCGGACGAGTCTAGTCACAGCCGCCGGGCCGCGAGGCGGCGGCAAGGCGGGAAACCCGGCCGGGGGCCGGGTTTCCTCGGGGAGATGACCTGGTGACGGTCCTGGACCCTCGGGTCCGAGGCCGCTCCGGTCACTTGTCGTCACTGGACCCGGAAGGAGAGTTATCCGTGTCTCCGTCAGCGTACGGACCGGGATTCGGTCCGGTGTGAAGATCGAGAGAAACTCCGGTTCGCCCGAAACCGGCTCAGCGGGTCGAGGCCGGCGACCCGACCTCTTCGAGCACGACCTCGGCGGCCAAACGCTCGACCTCGTAAGGGTCGACGATGCCGGCCCCGAAGTGCTGGGTCGACTCGGCCCCGCAGGCGACCCCGAGCGCGAGGCACTCGCGGCCTCCCAGCCGCCGATGCCGGCCGGTCACGTAGCCGGCGACGAAGGCATCGCCGGAGCCTCCCCTGGACCGGGGATCGAGCGCCTCGATCGAAGCCCGGACGACCGAGTCGGCCCCACCCTCCCGCAGGCTGGCGATACAGCCGTCGGGGAGGGTGATCACGGCATTCGTCGGACCGTCCTCGGTCAGCTCCGAAACCGCCTCGACGATTTCGATCGTGGTCTCGAACTCCCGACCGACCAGCTCCTCGGCCTCGGCCCGGTTCGGGGTGATGATCGAGGGGGCGGCCTTCATCCCCTCAGCCATCGCGGCGCCGTCGGCATCGAGCACCACCTCCACCCCGCGCTGCTTCAGGACCGCGATCAGCCGGGCGTAGAAGTCCTCCTCGAGTCCCGGGGGCAGGCTGCCCGCCAGGACACAGATGGACGCACCCCCCGCCAGGTAGTCGAGTCGCTCGACGAAGGCCTCGGCCTCGGCCTCGGTGACCAGGGGACCGCGCTCGTTGATCTCGGTCTGTTCCCCGGTCGCCGGCTCGACCACCGCAAGGTTGAAACGGGTCTCCTCGGCGATCGGGGTGAAGTCGGCCATGATCCGCTCCCGTTCGAGTCGCCGGACGACCTGCTCACCGTTCAGACCGCCGATGAAACCGGTGGCGACGACGGGGCTGCCGAGGCGGGTCAGCGCCCGGGCCACGTTGAGTCCTTTTCCGCCTGCGGCGGTCGTGCTCTCGACCGAGCGGTGACGACGCCCCAGGGCAAGGTTCGGAACCATCACCGACCGGTCGATGGCGACGTTCAGTGAGACCGTCAGGATCAACTCCGTTTCCTCCCGATGCGTCGCAGGGCTTCCCTCGCCTTCCTCTTGCGGCTCTGGCCGAACGCCAGCGCTGCCGACAGTATTGCGAACCCGGCGATTCCGACCAGCAGGAGGTTCTCTTCGACCGCGGCCCGGACCTCCTCGGCAAAGGTCGGGGCGGATACCCCTGAGGAGGCCAGCAGGGGGGCGGTACGTACCTGCTCCCCGTCGACGACGACGACCGCACGCCCTATCCGGGCACCCCTGCGGATCGGTCCCTCGACCTCGTCAGGCACCTCGTAGCCTACTTCCAGGGCCTGGCCCTCCCGGATGCCG
>JAUMBO010000087.1:0-1824 GCA_032119635.1 Solirubrobacterales bacterium | reverse complement strand
CGCTGGTCACCTTCACCGACGTTCCCGGCTTCATGCCCGGTACCGACCAGGAGTGGGGCGGGATCATCCGGCGCGGGGCGAAGCTGCTCTACGCCTTCACCGAGGCGACCGTGCCGAAGGTGACCGTAGTCGTCCGCAAGGCGTACGGCGGGGCCTACGACGTAATGTCCTCCAAGCACATGCTGGCCGACTTCAACTTCGCCTGGCCGACCGCCGAGGTGGCAGTGATGGGGCCGGAGGGAGCGGTCAACATCATCTACCGCAAGGACATCGCCGAATCACCGACCCCGGAGGAGCGCCGCGAGACCCTGATCGCCGACTACAAGGCCCACTTCGCCAACCCGTACTCGGCCGCCGAGCGCGGCTACATCGACGACGTGATCGAACCCCGCCAGACCAGGCCGAAGCTGATCCAGGCCCTCCGGACCCTGAAGACTAAGCGGGTCCCCCAGCCGAAGCGAAAGCACGGCAACATCCCCCTCTGAGCGAGGCCCGGGCGATGGCTGAACCAAACGTAGACAGCGGCCCTCCCTCGGACGCCGAGGCGATTGCGATCTCGGCGGCTGTCGAGCGGTTCCTGACCGAGACCGCACCCGTCGCCATCCCGGCCGGAGTACCCCAGATGGACCCCTGGCTCCGCCAGGCGCTGATCGACGGGGTCTCGGCCAAGGCCGAGTTCGGGCCCGGCAAGCCGCCCGGCTTCGGCTGAGCCGGACGCACCCGGCGACCGCG
The DNA here is from genome assembly GCA_032119635.1 of Solirubrobacterales bacterium. GTDB lineage: Bacteria > Actinomycetota > Thermoleophilia > Solirubrobacterales > 70-9 > 67-14. The sequence continues at coordinate 1,092 of JAUMBO010000087.1, read as the reverse complement.
GGTCCGGGCGATGCTCCGGGCGGCCCGGCGCGACTTTCAGGCAGAATGAGCGGACCCCCGGGCAAGGGACGAAAGAGCGGAGAGAGAGGAGCAGGGAATGACCGTCGTGAAGATCATCGAGCTGGTCGGCAGTTCCAGGATTTCGACCGATGACGCCGCCCAGCAGGCACTGAAGCAGGCCCAGGACTCGATCCGGAACATCCGGGCGGTCGACATCGTCTCGACCGGCATCCGGGGCGAGAAGCTGGACGAGTACCGCGCCCACGTCAGGGTCGCCTTTCTGGTCGAGGGCAAGGAAGTCGACTGAACGGCAGGTCGAGGGGCCCGTCCGAGGGCCGAAACCGGGCCAGGAGGGCCTCGAGTGCTGAAAAAGGGAGGCCGGGAGGCCGGAACGGGCCCTGCCGAAAGCCTTCTGGGGGTATCTTGGTAGGTCGCGTGTCTGGACCCTTCCACGATCGAAGGCGCCTTCTCGGTGCCCTGCTGGCTTCCGTCGCCCATTCCGGGCCGGTTTCGGCCTCCCGAAAGGGGCGCTGAACGATGGAGCCGGTCGCAAGCCGGGCCTCGGTCGAGGCCCTCCGCTCACCGGAGCGCTTCGACGCCGAAGAGGTGGCCGAGCGGCTCGAGCCGATGGACGCCTCGGAGGTGATCGCCTGGGGGTTCGAGGAGTTCGGTCAGGACCTCTACTTCGCCTGCTCGTTCCAGAAGACGAGCTCGATCATCCTCCACCTGGCGACGACGATCAATTCCGACGCCCGGTTCTTCTACCTCGACACCGACCTGCTCTTCCCCGAGACGTACGCCACCCGCGACCGGCTCGCCGAGCGGTTCGGGGTCGAGTTCGAGCGGTACGACTCGATCCCGCTCGACGAACAGACCCGCCTCTACGGGGAGAAGCTCTGGAAGAGCGACCCCGATTCCTGCTGCGCGATCCGCAAGGTCGAGCCGATGAAGCGGGCCCTCTCGGCAGTCGAGTGCTGGGTCTCGGGAATCCGCCGCCAGGACTCCCAGACCAGGGCCGGTGCGCCGAAGTTCGCCTGGGACGCCCGGTTCGGCCTCTGGAAGCTGAACCCGCTCGCCGACTGGACCGAGCGC
>JAUMBO010000086.1:0-1980 GCA_032119635.1 Solirubrobacterales bacterium | reverse complement strand
AGGCGAACCCCCGAAACTCGCCTTCGCGACCCGGACCTCGTCGCCGACGTCGAAGTCGGGCACGGGGCCGCCGGCCGAGAGCTCGATCGTGACCTCCTTGCCCGCTTCCAGACCTCCCTCGAGAAGGACGCGCCCCTCGAGACATTCCCCCTGAACCGGTGCCGGACAGGGATTCGCCTCGAGGGCAACGATCCGGCCCGGTTCGGTATCGCCCGACGGCCCCGCCGCCAGCTCGACGTCAGAGGAGCCGTCCGGCCAGAGGAGAGCGATCCCGATCACAGTCACCGCAGCGATCACTCCGACCACGACCCTGAACGCCCAGATCGAAGAGGTCGAGGTTCGGCCCACGGGGCAAGTCTCGCAACGGGACCGGCCAGAAGAGCTGTCTCTTGACGGGATTCGATCTCATTCTGTATATTTTTGATACTGATTCCCATTCTGCTGAGGCCCGGACCCCTGACAGCAGGTCGGACGTGGCCCGACGATGAATACGAAAGGCGCCCAGTGATCGATTTTCTGCCGGACCCCTTCTCCCTCCCGTACGTCCAGCGGGCCACCCTCGAGGTGCTGTTGCTAGCCGTCGCCGCCGGATTGATCGGCCCTTGGATCGTGCTCCGGGCGCTCTCATTCTTCTCCCACGCGGTCGGGGTCTCGACCTTCCCCGGGCTGGTCCTGGGCGACGGGATCGGCTTCTCCCCGCAACTGCTGGCCTTCGGCACCGCCGGAGCCTTTACTGCCCTCACCTCGCTGCTCGGACGGGTCCGTAATGCGGCCACCGACGCGATCACGGCCCTCGCCCTTGTCGGATTCCTTGCGACCGGAGTGATCCTGGCCAGCGACGTCTTCGAATCGGGCGCAAACGTCGACTCCCTCCTGTTCGGCTCCCTGCTCTCGATCGGGGCGGATGACCTGACCTTTGCCGCCGGCGCGGCCCTTCTGGCGATCGTCGCCTCGGCCCTCTTCGCCCGACACTGGCTGGCCAGGGGATTCGACGAGCAGACCGCTCCAGAGGTCGGGTCCGGCTCGCGCTGGTTCGACACAGCACTCCTCGTGACCGTGGCCGTGGTGGTGATCGCGGCACTGAACGCGATCGGGGCGCTGCTGGTGATCGCGCTGCTGGTCGTTCCGGCCGCCACCGTCAGGCTGGTGACGAAACGGCTTCCGGCGCTCCGGACCGGCACCCTCGCCCTGGCCGCGGTCGAGGGAGTCCTCGGCATCTGGCTCGCGGTCGAGACGAACGCTCCTCCGGGTGCGACGATCGCGGTCCTCAGCGGAGTCGTTTTCGGCCTGGTCGCGGTCGGCAGGGCGGCGATCGCTGGTCGAGGTGGCCGAAAGGCCCTGGGCCTTGCCGGAGCACTGGTTGCCGGTGGTGCATTCCTCGCCGGGTGCGGCTCCGGTGACGGGTCCGGCGGCGGAGACGGGTCGTCCGTCCGGGCGATCGCGACCACGACCCAGATCGCGGATGTGGTTCGCGAGATCGGAGGTGGGGAAGTCGAGGTAACCCAGCTCCTCCAGCCGAACACCGACCCCCACGATTACGAACCCCGACCCTCGGATGTCGAGGCCTTCCCGGATGCCGACGTGGTCTTCATCAACGGCGGTCACCTCGACGAATGGGTCGAAGAGTTGATCGAGGACAGCGGCACGAGGGCCCGGGTGATCGACCTCGGTACGGACATCCCGGTCAGGCTGGAAGGTGGGGAACACTCCCACGACCACGGAGGGGAAAGCGCCGCAGGCGAGGCACACGGCCACGACCACGGTGGGGAGAAAGCGGCAGGCGAGGCACACGGCCACGACCACGGTGGGCAGAAGACCGCAGACAGGGAGCACTCCCACGACCACGGTGGGGAAGAGGTCGACTCCCATTGGTGGCACGACCCGACCAACGTCGAGGCGGCGGCCGCGAAGGTGGCCCGCGTGCTGGGGCAGCTCGACCCGGCTGACAAGGTCCTCTTCGCCAGCAGCGCCCGCACATAT
>JAUMBO010000085.1:0-1870 GCA_032119635.1 Solirubrobacterales bacterium | reverse complement strand
TCGGACTTCCGTCGCCTCGCCGACGTCCTCGACGACGAGGTCGAACGGCTCGAGAAGCTCGGCAAGGGCGAAATCGACCTGACCGGCACCCCGACCGGCTTCCCCCGGCTCGATGATCTGACCGGCGGATTCCAACCCTCCAACCTGATCATCGTCGCCGCCCGGCCCTCGGTCGGCAAGTCGGCCTTCGTCGCCAACGTCGCCGAGCACGTCGCCGTCAAGCTCGGCCGGCCGGTTGCCTTCTTCTCGCTCGAGATGTCGGAGATGGAGCTCGCCCAGCGGTTCATCGCCTCCCAGGCGCGGGTCTACGGCGACCGCCTCCGGAAGGGCAAGGTCGGCCAGCGCGACTGGGACAAGGTTGTCGCCGCCTGTAACGCACTGGCCGAGGCACCGCTCTGGATCGATGTCACCTCCGATCTCGGCCTGCTCGACCTGAGGGCCAAGGCCCGTCGTCTCCACGCCCAGGAGCAGGCCAACGGGGGTCTCGGCCTGATCATCGTCGACTACCTCCAGTTGATGAGGATGGACGAGTCACGGTCCTCGATGGTCGAGAAGGTCGGCCAGCTCTCCCGGGGACTCAAGCTGCTGGCCAACGAGCTCGAGGTGCCCGTGGTCGCGCTCTCCCAGCTCTCCCGGGCTAACGAGAGCCGGACCGACAAGCGGCCGATCCTCTCCGACCTGAGGGACTCGGGCAACATCGAGCAGGATGCCGACGTAGTCGCCTTCCTCTACCGCGAGGACGTCTACCGAAAGCCCGAGGAGCGCGACGGCACTGCAGAGGTGATCCTCGCCAAGCACCGAAACGGACCCGTAGGCACGGTCAACCTGACTTTCCTTCCGGACTACCCCAAGTTCGCCGAGCGGGCACCCCAGCACCCGACCGGCGAGGGCACCCCGGCGGCCGTCCGTGCCGAACAGGAGTCTGAGCAGGAGGCCGAGCAGATCTGATGGCATCTGACCCCGAGTCAGCCTCGCGCAACGGAAGCGGCCGGGCCTGCCCGGTCGGGAAGTGCGATGGCTCCGGCTGGATCCTCGGCGATGACGGCCTCGCCTACGAGTGCGACTGCCTTGCCCCCCGACTCGCGCGGGCGAGGAGTGCCGGGGTCAACTCGGTCATCCCTGCCCGCTACCGCGGGGTCTCCTTCGACCGGCCACCTGTCACCGAGATTGACTCCGTCGTGGTGAACGCAGTCCGCGACTGGGTCGAGAACCTCGATCGCAACCTCGCCGATGGCAAGGGCCTCTGGCTGATGGGCGACACCGGCACCGGCAAGACGAGCCTCGCGATGCTCGTTTCGAGGGAGGCGTTGAAGCGCGACCGCACAGTCGCGATCTACTCGCTGCCGAAGCTCTTCGCCCGCATCCGGGCGACCTACGACGCCGGCCCGGAAGCCGACTCCTACACCGATTTTTTCGAGTCGCTCTGCTCGGTCGACCTCCTCCACCTCGAGGACCTCGGTACCGAAAAGCGGACCGAGTGGGTGCTCGAGCAGCTCTACGCCCTGATCAACGAGCGCTACGAAAGGGAGAACTCGATCGTGGTCACGACCAACTTCGACCAGGGTGCGCTCGAGGAGCAGCTGGGCGACCGGATCCTCTCCCGCCTGGTCGAGATCTGTGGCGACCCGCTGCCCCTCTACGGAACCGATCACCGACTGGAGTTCCGCCCGCCGGAGTCCTAGGCGAGCGGAGCGGACCGACCCCTAGACTGGAGTAGAGATGCCCGGAGTGGCAATAGTCGGCACGCAGTGGGGGGACGAGGGGAAGGGCAAGATCACCGATCTGCTCGCCGCCGACGCCTCGGCGATCGTCCGCTTCCAGGGCGGCAACAACGCCGGGCACACGATCGTCCGTGACGGCGAGGTCTACA
>JAUMBO010000084.1:0-3004 GCA_032119635.1 Solirubrobacterales bacterium | reverse complement strand
ATCGCTACCCCTGTCGGCTGGCTGGTCCGGAAGGCAAGCGGTCGCGAGCCCCGGCATCTCGTCTATCCCGAGCGGCTCGGTCGGTGGCCGGCGGCGGTCGGGCTGCTGGCCGTCGTCTGGCTGGAGCTGATCTACGGCTCGGGCAACGGCGTCTCGGTCGGGGTGGAGCCTGCCGCCATCGCCAGGGCCGCTGTCTTCTACTCGGTCTACACATTCGTCATGGTCGGCCTGTTCGGGCGGGAGAAGTGGTTCGCCAACGGCGAGGTGTTTTCCGTCTACTTCGGCATGTACGGGTCGCTGGGAAAGCTCCAGGCTCGGGACGGGAGGCTCGGAGTGAGGAAGTTCATGTCCGGCTCCACCACCTGGATTGCCGGGGCCGGCTCGATCGCCGTCGCCGTCGCCTCGGTCGGCACGACCACCTTCGACGGCGCCCAGGAGGGCGTCTTCTCGGGAACGCTCGAGACGGTCGCGGGCTGGATGGCAGACCTCGGCTTCGGACCACTCGCCTCGGGAAGGCTGGGCGCCACCTTCGTGCTCGGCCTGAGCGTCCTCCTGGTCGCTCTGATCTTCTCGGCCGGGGTCCGTGGCATGTCGAGCGTGCCCGGGGCGCCGCCTCGCCGTGAACTCGCCCGCTCATTCGGGCACGTCCTGATACCGATCGCCTTCGCCTATCTGGTCGCCCACTATTTCAGCCTCTTCGTCTTCCAGGTCCAGGCCCAGTTCACCTTCCTGCTCTCCGATCCGCTCGGGACCGGGACGACCGACCTGTTCGGCACGGCCGGCAGTGGGATCGACTACGGGCTGATCACCCCCGAGCTCACCTGGTACGTCCAGGTCGCGGCTCTGGTCGCCGGCCACGTCGCGGCACTCGCCCTGGCACACGACCGGGCACTCGCGATCTGGGGCGACTACCGCTCGGCGACCCAGTCGCAGTACTGGATGCTGGCCGTAATGGTGGCCTTCACCTGCTTCGGCCTGTTCCTGCTCTCGGTCACCAACGCCTGAGCGTCCCACCGGGCGGGCGAGGGCAGGTCGTTCGGCTCAGAGGACTTCGGCCAGCCGGGCTTCGAGCTTGGCCTGGATCTCGTCGTGGACCGGCCCTTTGCCGAGTCGCTCGAGCAGTGACTGCAGGAAGCCCTCGACGACCATCGAACGGGAAGTCTCCTCGTCCAGTCCCCGGGACTCGAGGTAGAACATCTGGGTCGGGTCGACCTGGGCGATCGCGGCCGCGTGGGTGCAGGCGACATCGTCGGCCAGGATCTCCAGCCCCGGGATCGCGTCGGCGTGGGCATCCGGAGAGAGCAGCATGTTGCGGCACTCCTGGAAGGCGTCGGTCTTCTGGGCACCTTCCTCGACCTTGATCATCCCCCTCCAGACGGCCGTCGAGCTGTCCGAGAGGACGCCGCGGAACGCCAGGTCGGAAACCGTGTTCTCGGCCGCATGCTCCTGCAGCGTGTCGTAGTCGAGGTGCTGCGAGTTCCCACCTGCGTAGCCGCCGGTCACGCGGGCCTCGGAGCCCTGTCCGATCAGCCGGGTGGTCATCCGGACCTTCCCGTTGCCCGAGCCGAAGCCGAGCGCCGCCCAGTCGAGCAGGCCGTCCCGGTCGACGGTCGCGCGCTGGGTCGAGAAGAGCCACGCCTTCTCCGAGAGGTCCTGGGTCGTTACGTAGTGGAGTCTCGCCGCCTGGCCTACCGAGACCTCGACCACTGTGTTCAGCAGGGCATCGGTCCCGTCGTCGGCCGAGCGGTAGTCCTCCCAGACCTCTGCGCTGGCGCCTTCTTCCAGGACGACCAGGGTTCGCCAGTAGACGGCCGATCCGGCCGAGTCGAGATCGAGCCCGATCCTGATCGGCTCGGCGACCTCCACGCCCTTGGGGACGTGGACGAAGACACCGTCCACCCATTCGGCGTCGTTGCGGGCCACGAACGGGTCGTCGGCCGACACCAGCGAGCCGAGGTGGGCCTCGATCAGGTCCGGGTGTGCATCGATCGCCTCGGCCAGGGGCATGACGGTCGCTTCGCCGCCGCTTTCGATCGCGGCCCCGGCCGGGGTCGCCTTGTAGGCCTCGAGGTCGAGCCGGTCGAGGCTCGTGAACTCCCAGCCCTTGACCTTGCGGTCGGGCAGGGGCAGGCTCTCGATCAGTTCCCGCGCTTCCTCCCGCCGGCCGGCCAGCCACTCGGGCTCGGCCGCCACCGGGCTACCCAATGGAGCCCTCCATCTGCAGCTCGATCAGCCGGTTCAGCTCGACCGCGTACTCCATCGGCAGCTCCTTGGTGACCGGCTCGATGAAGCCGTTGACGATCATCTTCGACGCCTCTTCCTCCGACAGTCCGCGGCTCTGCAGGTAGAAGAGCATGTCGTCGCCCACCTTGGAGACGGTTGCCTCGTGGCCGATGTCGGCGTCGTTCTCGTCGATCCGGATCGTCGGGTAGGTATCCGAGCGGGAGTCCTCGTCGAGCAGCAGTGCGTCGCAGACGACCTTCGAACGGGTCTCGGAGGCGCCGTCGGCTACCTCGAGCAGTCCACGGTAGGTCGAGCGGCCGCCGTCCTTGGAGATCGACTTCGAGAAGATCGAAGAAGTCGTCTTCGGTGCAGCGTGGATGATCTTCGCTCCGGCGTCCTGATGCTGGCCGTCGCCGGCGAAGGCGATCGAGAGGACCTCGCCGTGGGCCCGCTCACCGGTCAGGTAGATCGACGGGTACTTCATTGTCAGCTTCGAGCCGAGGTTGCAGTCGACCCATTCCATCGTCGCGCCCTCCTGGGCGACGGCCCGCTTGGTGACCAGGTTGTAGACGTTCTGCGACCAGTTCTGGACCGTCGTGTACCGCACCCTCGAGCCCGGCTTGCAGATGATCTCGACCACGGCCGAGTGCAGCGAATCGGTCGAGTAGACCGGGGCGGTGCAGCCCTCGATGTAATGGACTTCGGAGCCCTCCTCGGCGATGATCAATGTTCGCTCGAACTGGCCCATGTTCTCAGTGTTGATCCGGAAGTAGGCCTGAAG
>JAUMBO010000083.1:16692-23112 GCA_032119635.1 Solirubrobacterales bacterium | reverse complement strand
GGGCCAGGACCTGCCGGACACCGAGGACGGTTCCGATCCCGATCGCCAGGGCCGAGACCGGCACGACCCAGAATGGCGTGGCGGAGTCCCCGGTGATCGTCCCGTTCGCGATCAGGGCCAGCAACATCACCCCCATCGTCTTCTGGGCGTCGTTCGAGCCGTGGGCGAAGGCGAGCAGTCCGCCCGAGAAGTGCTGGGCCACCCGGAAGCCCCGACCTGCCGGGCCCGGCCGGGCCCCGGCAAGGGCCCGGTAGAGAAAAGCGATCAGGAGCCCCCCGAGCAGGAAGGCCACGAGTGGAGCCAGGACCGCCGGGACCAGAGCAAGGAGGAGGAGGGCGTCGACTCCGATCCCGTCGAGCCCGACCGCCGCCACGGTCGAACCGGCCAGGCCGCCGATCAGGGAATGGGAGCTGGACGGAGGCAGGCCGAGGCTGCTGGTCACCAGGGTCCAGGCTAGCGCCCCCACCAGCCCGGCCAGCACGACCCCGAGACCGTCCGAGACGGCGATCGCGGCCGGATCGAAGATCCGCTCGCTCACCGTGATCGCGACCTCGAGCGTCAGGAAGGCTCCGGCGAAGTTGAGGATTCCAGCTCCAGCCAGCAGCACTCCCGGTCCGACCGCGCGGGTCGAAACCAAAGGCGAGAGGAAGGTCGGAACGTCGAGGACTCCGTTGGAGAAGCCGAACCCCAGCGCCGTCGCGATCACGACGGCCATCAGCAGATCGGATTCCACGTCCAGTCAGCCGTTCTTGATAGCGATGCCTTCGAGCGTGTGGGCAGCCGACTCGGTCGCGTCGATCGCCTTCTCGAGCACCGCGAAGATGTCCTTCCAGCGGATCACGACCATCGGGTCGATCCCGTTCGAGAACAGCGAGGCGACGGCGTCCCGTGAGACCCGGTCGCCCTCGTTCTCGAGCTTGTGGATCTCGACCCAGTTGGAATCGAGGCCCTTGAACGAGGGGAGCTTGACCAGTGCCTCGGCCAGCTCGTCACAGCTCTTGACCAGGATCCGGGACAGCTCGATCGCCTGGGCCATCGGGGCCTCGATCTGGTAGAGCCCGAGGAAGTCGGCCGCCTCCTCGACGTAATCGACCACGTCGTCCAGCTGGGTGGCGAGTCCGTAGATGTCCTCCCGGTCGATCGGCGTGACGAAGGTCGAGTTCAGTCGCTGGATGATCGCGTGGGTGATCCGGTCGCCCTCCTGCTCCAGGAGCAGGATCTCCCCGGCGAGGCCTTCGTCCTCGGGCCAGGTGCCCAGCATTCGCTCGAGCTGCCGGGAGGCCTTCGATGCGTTCCGGCCGGCCTCGGCGAACAGATCGAAGAAGACGTCGTCTCTTGGAGCCAGCAGGCCCATGGTCGGGGGCTAGCCGACGGCCTGGGGGGCCGTGGTCGCAGCCAGGGCGAGGTGCTGCTCGCAAAGCTCCCCCTGGACGTTCCTCGGCTCCCCACCCTCGGGGTCGAGCCTCGACCAGGTCCCGGTGCTGTCGAGGACCCACGAGTTGGTGTTGTCGGCCAGGCAGCGTTCGAGTACGTCGAGTGCCTGGGCCTTCGCTACCTCATCCTCGATCGGGGTCACCAGCTCGACCCGGCTGTCGAGGTTCCGGGGCATCAGGTCGGCCGAGCCGATCAGGACCTCGGTCTCATCGCCGCGGGTGAAGGAGTAGATCCGCGAGTGTTCGAGGAAACGGCCGACCACCGAGGTGACACGAATGTTCTCCGAGATGCCCGGTACCCCAGGCCTCAGGCAGCAGATCCCCCGCACGTTCAGCTCGACCGGGACCCCGACCGACGAGGCTTCGTAGAGCGCCTCGATACAGGTCCGGTCGACCAGGGCGTTCAGCTTGATCGCTATCCGGGCGTCCTTGCCCTCCCGATGGGCCTCGATCGTCCGGCCGATCTGCTCGAGGATGCCTTCCCTCATCGTGTCGGGCGAGGCGAGCACCTTGCGGTAGCGGCCCGGCCGGGCGTACCCGGTGAGCACGTTGAACATCTCGGCGACGTCGGCCGAGATCTCGGGGTCGGCTGTAAACAGACCGAGATCGGTGTAGAGGCGAGCGGTGGTCGGGTGGTAGTTACCGGTCCCGATGTGGACGTAGTTACGGACCCGGTCGCCCTCGCGCCGGACGATCAGGAGGGCCTTGATGTGGGTCTTGAGACCCGGGATTCCGTAGACGACGTGAACCCCGACCTCCTCCAGCCGCTTCCCCCACTCGATGTTTGCCGCCTCGTCGAAGCGGGCCTTCAGCTCGAGCATGCAGACGACCTGCTTGCCCCGCTCCGAGGCACGGATCAGGGCGGCCACGAGTGGCGAGTCGTCGCTCGTCCGGTAGACGGTCTGCTTGATCGCGAGCACGTCCGGGTCGTTCACCGCCTGGGAGATGAACCGCTCGACCGAGGTACCGAAGGAGTCGTATGGGTGGTGAACCAGGATGTCCTGCTGCCGGATCGCCTGGAACATGTCGATCGTCTCATCGTCGTCGCCGAGCAGCCGGGGCGGCGTCACCGGCGACCACGACTCGTCCCTGAGCGAGGAGTGCCCCGGGAGCCGGACCACGTCCCAGAGGTCGGCCATCCCGAGCAGGGGGCCCAGTTCGACCACCTCGTTCTTCTGCAGCTTGAGCATCTCGACCAGCTGCTCGGCCAGGGCGGGATCCATGCCCTCGGCGATCTCCAGCCGGACGACCTCACCGAACTTCCGCCTCCTCAACTCGGTCTGGACGGCTTCGAGCAGGTCGTCCGCCTCGTCGCTGACCGTGAAGTCGGCGTCCCGGGTGACCCGGAAGAAACCGTGGTCGATCACGTCGACCCCGGGGAAGACCATCCGGAGGTTGGCCGCGATCACCTCTTCGAGCGGGACGAGGACGGTTCCATCGCCGTCTTCGAGCTGGACGAACCGGCCCAGCAGCTCGGTCGGGACCTTGATCCGAGCCAGCACGTCGGTCGACGTCTCGGGGTCCCGGAGGGCCACCGCGAGGCTGAGCGAGAGATTGGAGATGTACGGAATCGGCCTGCCCAGGCCGATCACCAACGGGGTGAGCGCGGGGAAGACCTGTTGCTCGAACCGTCGGTCGGCCTCCTCCCTCAGAACCGGGTCGAGCTCGTCGACCGAAGCAATCCGGATCCCCGCCCCGGCGAGTTCGGGCTTGATCCGGTCGAAGAAACAGCTATTCAGCCGACGGTCGAGCTCGAGGGTTCGGGACCTGATCGCTTCGATCTGCTCGGTCGGCGAGAGTCCGTCGGGTCCCCGGGCGTCGATCCCGGCGTCCACCTGGTCCCAGAGCCCGGCCACCCGGACCATGAAGAACTCGTCGAGATTCGATGAGTAGATCGCACAGAACTTGACCCGTTCGAGCAGTGGAACGTCCTCCTGCTCGGCGATCTCGAGCACCCGCTGGTTGAAATCGAGCCAGGAGAGCTCCCGGTTGAAGAACATCGACGGGTCGCCGGACTCCTTGGGCTTGCTGGTCTTCGACTCACTCATGGCCACCATCGATCCTACCCGCTGGCTCCGGGCCGGGCGAGCAGTGACGTGGCGACTCACCCACCGGACAACGAAGCCTCGAGAGCGACCCAGGCGCCCTGCCTGGCCTGCTCCAGCCAGAGCCTCCGGAAGCGCTCCAACTCGATCTCGCGACGGGCCCGGAGATCGACCGTGACCAGGATCAGGCCCCTGTATGCGTCGCGGTTCGGTGCCGCGAGAACGAGCACCGGGTCGAGCGTCCTGCTGCCGCGCCCCCGCTCCCTGATCGTTGCGGCATCACCTTCGACGAGCGATGCGATCTCCCCCTCGACCAGCGGCAGCGTCCGGTCGCAATCGACCACCCCGGTCAACACCTCCTGCAGCCCCCGGGCCGCCCTCCGGGCAGTGTCCGCCTGCCCCCCGAGGGCGATACCGGAGAGCTCCAACACGTACCTGAGCCTCGCCGCCGCGGTCAACGAACGCCGGAGGTCGGAACTGGCTTCGGTCTCGAGCGCCTCGGGGGCACGTCGCCGGAGACGCTTCAGACGACGGGAAACGGTCCGGAGGGCAGGGCGCGGCAGCTCGGCCGGGACGACGAAGCGATCGCCTCCATCCGCCGACCTGCCGGGCCCGGTTCCAGCGAGCAGGTCCTCGAGCCTCAGTCGCAGAGCCTGGAGGCGGCGCTCGTCGATCGCCACCGCGAGCCTCCGGTTCGCCTCCATCCTCCGCTCGTCGAGCGCCCCGACCAGCAGGTCGACGCCCTCCCGCGATGGCGGCTCCATCTCGTCACCGACCGCGGAGCAGAGGCTGAGCGCCGCATCGAGGTCGCGACGGCCGGCGATCGCCCTCTCGAGGTCCCGAACCTCGCTCCGGGTGCCCCGGTACTGGCTCTCGTCGAGCACCGGCTCGAACAGCTCGAGGGCCGCCCGGAGCCTTGCGGCCGCCAGGAGCATCGAATCGGCGAACCCGGGGCGGTCGAGATCGAGCACCGAGCGGCTCGCCTCGACCAGCTCGTCCATCCGTCTCGCGAGCACGGCGATCGCCGCCTCCCGGAAGTCGGCCTCCTGACCGGTCGGATCGGGTTCTCCTGCCTTCACCCGGACCACCCTACCCCCGAGCCGGGGCCACCCGGTTACCGGTCGAAGACCGGCGTGAGCTCAGGAGGAGAGGGCGGGCTCCGGCTCGGCGGTCAGGCCGTTCAGCTGGTCGAGGATGATCCCCTCGCGAAGGCCACCCTTGCCGATCTGGAGCGGCATCCCGAGCATCTCGGACACCCTCTCCAGGATCAGGATCCCGGTCGGCAGGATCCGGACCCGCACCGGATCGAGTTCGTAGAGCCTGGACACCTCGGCGACCGGCTCGCCGGTCAGTACCCGGATGCCCCGTTCGAGAGTCTCGTACTCGAGCACCGCGCCGACCATCCTCCTTAGCGAGGTGGCCGATCCCCCGACCGCGACGGCCTGATCGATCGATTCCGGCAGCTCGCCCGAGAGCTCGTCCTCGATTCGGTCCCGGATCCGCCGGATCTCGGAAGGAGCCGGCGGGTCGGACTCGATCAGCTCGTCGGCCAGCATGCCCGACCCGATCGGCCAGGAGCGTACCTCGTCGACCCCGAGCTCGACCGAGCCGGAACTGATCTCGGTCGAGCCGCCACCGACGTCGACCACCGCCACCTTGCCCTCGGCGGGATGGCCGAGCGACTTCGTGGCACCCAGGAAGGCCAGCCGCCCCTCCTCCTCCTCGGAAATCACCTCGACCTCGACCCCGGCCCTCTCGGCGATCCGGGCCGCGACCTTCTTGCCGTTCGGCGCTTCCCGGATGGCCGCCGTGGCAACCGCCCTGAACTGCTCGGCCCCGACCTCCCGGGCCAGCCGGACCTGGGTCTCGACCACCTCGGCCACCTCTTCGGCCTTCTCCTTCGGAATCTTGCCGCGGCGCCCGCGGGAGACGGCGATCCGGGTGTAGGAGCGCTGCTCCATCAGCTTCACGAGCTGGCCCTCGACCGGTTCGGCGACCAGGATCCTGGTCGTGTTCGAGCCTATGTCGATCGCAGCAGAAATCATCGGCGGGCGAGGATTCGATCATCCCAGACTCACCGGATGGGGCAGCCGGAACGACCTCAGGAGCTGGACGGCTCTGAAGCGTCCTCGAACTCCTGGAACAGCCCGGTGACCACGAAGGCCACCTGCTCGCCGACGTCGACCGTGTTGTCACCGATCCGCTCCAGCGCCCGGGCGCCGAGCAGCATCGTCATCGCCCACTCCCGCCGGTCGGGCTCGTCGCCGATCTCGATCGCGAGCGAGAAGCAGTTGCGGTTGAGCTGATCGACCTCGTCGTCTAGCGCGACCAGGTTCCGGGCCAGCGAAGGATCGCGATCGGTGAAGGCCTTGCGGGCCTGGACGATCTGCGTCCTGACCTTCGTTCCCATCTCGAGGATCGTCTCCACCATCCGTGAGTCGACGGGTGGCTCATGCCCGACCAGGGGGATCAACTTGCAGATGTTCACGCACTGGTCACCCATCCGCTCGATGTTCTTGATCACGTGGAGGAGCGCGGCAATCAGCCGGAGGTCGGTCGCAACCGGGGACTGGGTGGCCAGCAGCGTGACCAGGCCCTGATGGACTTCGAGGTAGCGGCCGTCGATCTTGTCGTCGTCGGCCATCACGATCTGGGCCAGCTCGACGTCCTGGTTCTCCACCGCCTCCATCGTCCGGTCCAGGGCGGTCAGCACGAAATCGAAACCGGCCATCGCCTGATCCTCGAGAGCGAACAGCTCCTCCTGGTAATGGACCCGGATCTTCGAGCCGGCGGTCGCCATCAACCAACCTTTCCGGTGACGTAGTCCTCGGTCCGGGGATCGGCCGGGTTGGTGAATATCTTCTCGGTCACGTCGTACTCGATCAGCTCGCCCCACCTGGCATTCTCGGCGGCGTCCAGCCGGACGATCAGGAAGGCCGTCT
>JAUMBO010000083.1:0-16682 GCA_032119635.1 Solirubrobacterales bacterium | reverse complement strand
CCCGGGCCGCCTGCTGCATGTTGTGGGTCACGATCACGATCGAGAAGTTCTCCTTCAGCTCGAGCATCAGGTCCTCGATCTTGCCGGTCGAGATCGGGTCGAGGGCCGAGCAGGGCTCGTCCATCAGGATCACCTCGGGATCGACGGCCATCGTCCGGGCGATGCAGAGCCGCTGCTGCTGGCCGCCGGACATGCCGTAGGCGTTGTCGTCGAGTCGGTCCTTGACTTCGTCCCAGAGCGCCGCCCCCTTGAGAGCTGTCTCGACCCGCTCCTCGATGTCTCCCAGTCCGAGCACCCTCGGACCGAAGGCGATGTTGTCGAAGATCGACTTGGGGAACGGGTTCGGCTTCTGGAAGACCATGCCGATCATCTTCCGTACCTGGACCGGGTCGACCTTCGGCCCGTAGAGGTCCTGGCCGTGGTAGTCGATCTGGCCGTCGACGCTGGCACTGGGAATCAGGTCGTTCATCCGGTTGAGGCACCTCAGCAGGGTGCTCTTGCCGCAGCCCGAAGGGCCGATCAGGGCGGTTATCTCGTTGCGCTGGATGTCCATCGAGACGTCCTTGACCGCCGGCTGGCCGGCGTAGGAAACGGTGACGTCCCGGAGCTCGAACACCTTCTGGCCCGACCAGGGATCGATCGACTGCTGGCCGCCATGCTCACCGACCACGATGCCCTGACTGAGGCCCCGCTCTTCGCCCTGCTCTTCTTTGCCGCTCAATGGTTCCTCTCTGGACTTCTCACTCGTCGTATTTCCGTGGATCGGCTCGCTCACTCTATTCCTCCTACCACTGCTGTTCATAACGGTTTCTGAGCCAGATCGCGAAGGAGTTCATCGCCAGCAGCACGATCAGCATCACGACGACCCCGGCCGATGCGAGCACCCGGAACTCGTCCTGGGGCCGCGAGGCGTAGTTGAAGATCAGTACCGGCAGGGCCGAGTACCCGTTGTCCCCGAGGAAGGTCGGGTTGAAGGTGACGAAAGTCGCCGCGCCGACCAGCAGCAGGGGGGCGGTCTCCCCGATCGCTCGCGAGATCGCGAGGATCACGCCGGTCACGACCCCCGGTATCGCCGCCGGCAGGACCTGCCTCCGAATCGTCTGCCACTGGGTGGCTCCGAGGGCGAGCGAGCCCTCACGGATCGAGGGCGGGACGGCCCGGATCGCCTCCCGTGCCGCGAGGATCACGGTCGGCAGGACCAGCAGGGCGAGCGTCATCGAGCCGGCGATCAGAATGAAGCCCAGGTCGAGCGGGCCGCGGACGATGAAGGCGAGGCCGAGGATTCCGTAGATGATCGAGGGGACGCCGGCCAGGTTCTGGACGTTCAACTCGATCGTCCGGTTCCACCACTTCTCCCGGTCGCCGTACTCCTCGAGGTAGATCGCCGCACCGACTCCGAGCGGCACGACCAGAACGATCACCCCGAGGATCAGGTAGACCGTCCCCACGAGGGCCGGCCTGAACCCGGCCTCGGAGGGATTGAGCGTCGACGGTCCGTTCGTGAACAGGTCGAGCCCGAATGCCGGGGCACCGTTCACGGCCGCCTGAATGATGATCGCGGCAAGGCCCACGAGGGCGACCGCGAGGGCAAGCAGCAGGAGTGCGAAGAAGATCGTCCCCTTGATCAGGTCACTGCGCGGCTGCTCCGAGAGCATTTCGAGGGTCACCGCCCGGGCGCCGTCCGCAGCGAAACGGACCCTGCCCGCTTCGGATTCGCCGGGGGGAGGGGACATCTACTCGTAGACCTCCCTGTACTTGCGGACCATCCTGATCGCAAACAGGTTGAGGACCAGGGTGATCGCGAAGAGCAATGCTCCGACCGCGAAGATCGTGTCGTAGGTGATGGTTCCGGTCGAGATGTCGCCCGTCGCCGTGGTCCCGATGAAAGCAGTCATCGTCTGTACGGAAGAGCCGGGGTCGAGGGTCAGGTTGGGGGAGGCTCCGGCCACCAGCAGGACGATCATCGTCTCGCCGACCGCCCGGGATCCGGCCAGGACGAGCGAGGCGATGATTCCCGAGATCGCGGCCGGGAAGACCACCCTGGTCGCGACCTTCATCCGGGTCGCGCCCAGGCCGTAGGCGGCCTCACGCAGGCCCTGCGGCACGGCCCGCATCGAGTCGTCGGAGATCGAGGCGATGATCGGGACGATCATCAGGCCGATCGCGATCCCGGCAATGCCGGCGCTGAACGGGGGTACGTTGACCATGAAAGGCGCGACGTTCTCGATCACCGGACTGAGGAAGATCAGCCCGAAGATGCCGATCGCGACCGTCGGTATGCCCGCCAGTACTTCGAGTACCGGCTTGATCACCTTCCGGGTCCGCGGCGAGGCGTATTCGGAAAGGAAGATCGCCGCCGCGAGACCGATCGGAACGGCCACCAGCATTCCCCAGAGGCTCGTGCTGAGGGTCCCGACCAGGATCGGCAGGACCCCGAAGTCGGCCGGTGTGAAGGTCGGGGCCCAGGTCGTTCCGAAAAGGAAGTCCCCGAGCGGGACCTCGGCGAGGAAGTCGAGGGTCGGCAACAGGAGCGAGAAGACGATCGCCGTCGTCGTCAGGACCGACAGCAGTGCGCATAGCGCGAGGACAACCCTGATCGCCTTCTCCCCGTAACGCGGGGAGGCGGCCTCGAGCGAGGGGACCGGCCGTTCTGCGGCCGGCCCCCCCACTCCGAATGCCCTGATGTCTCCCGTGGTCACTTTCTTTCGTCTTCAGCCGACGGGAGACCCGTGATCAGCCCGCGATCAGGCTCTCGAGCTTGTTCTTGTTCTCGGTCAGCTGCTCGTCGGTCAGGCCGATGAAGCCGATCGTCGAGGCGACGTCGTTGACGTTGTCGAGGTAGTACCTCATGAACTCGTCGAACACCTCCTCCTTGAGAGCATCGGCCGACGGGTAGATGAAGAGCGGCCGGGCCAGCGGCGTGTAGCTGCCGTCCTGGACCGTCTCCTCGGACGGAGGGACGCAGCCGTTGCCGCTGTCGATCTCCATCCCGACGATGCTGCCTTCGTTCTCGAGCAGGAAGGAGTATCCGAAGTAGCCCATGCCTCCCGGGGCACCGCTGACGCCGGTCACTGTCTGGCCGTCGTCCTCGCCGACGTTGTTGTAGTTCTTGCGCTGGTTACCCTCCTCGCCGTTCACCGCCTCGGTGAAGTACTCGAAGGTGCCCGAGTCGGTTCCCGGGCCGAACAGGGTGAGCTCGGCGTCGTAGGAAGGATCGAGTCCCTCGATCTGATTCCAGTTCGAGATCGTCGAGCCGTTCTCCCAGATCGAGGAGAGCTGCTCGACCGTCATGCACTTGACCGGGTTCTCCGGGTTGACGACGACCGAAAGGGCATCGTTCGCGACCTGGATCTCTTCCCACTCGACCCCACCTTCCTTGCAGAGCTTCGTCTGCTCGGCGTCGATCTGGGAGGAGGCGTCGTTGGCATCGGTCTCGCCGGCGCAGAACTTCTCGAAGCCGCCACCCGTGCCCGAGGTGCCGACCGTCACCTTGACGTCCGGGTTCTCGGCCTGGAAGCCCTCGGCAATCGCCTCGGTCAGCGGGGCCACGGTGCTGGATCCATCGATCCGGATGTTGCCCGAAAGGCCTCCGGACGAGCCGCTGTCGCTGCTGTCGCTGCAGGCGGCGACGCCGACCGCGAGGACGGCTAGCGCGCCGATCACCGCGGGAATCTTGTGCTTGGGATTGGACAACTCTTTCTCCTTTGTTGTTTGCCGTGGGGCGGTACCGGGAGCGGCCCGAGGGCCTCGCCCGACCATCTTCCTCCAACGGCCGCGTCTGGACCGCTTCGGCCCCTCCGCATGGACGTGTCTTTCATCCCGAAGGCTGACGACCCAACTTCGTAAGCCTGTAATCAGGCGGTGACGACAATGTAAAAAGAATGTGAAGCAAGCGCTAACCGGCTGTGAAGCACCATTTACTGCCGAAGACCAGCTACTCAACACCGGCCGATCGCCGGCGAGCAGGTACGGCCGGACTCAGGTCCCGCCGAGGGCTTCAGGCGGTGGCGGCCAGCGGGCCGGACTCGGCCTCGCCGGCGATCGCTCCCGGCTCGGCCACCGGATCGAGTCCGGAGGACTGCTCCGGGGCGAACCGGTAGCCGACTCCGAAGTGAGTGTGGATATAGCGCAAGCCCGGGGAGCGCTTCTCGAGCTTGTGGCGCAGCTTCCTCACGAAGACGTCTACCGAGCGATCGCCATGAGCCATCGCGTATCCCCATACCTCCTGGTAGATCGTCTCGCGCTCGAGCACGTTCCCTTCCCGGCCGGCGAGCAGGGCCAGCAGTTCGAACTCGCGGCGGGTCAGGCCGATGCTCTCGCCGTCGACGAAGGCCTGGAACTGGTCGGCCCTGATCTCGAGCTCGCCGGCCAACACGGGACCTTCCGACTGGGTACCGCCCCCTGTCCGACGGCGACGGACCACGGCCTCGATCCTGGCCAACACCTCTTCCGGGTGGCAGGGCTTGGTCACCCAGTCGTCTGCCCCGATCCGGAGGCCCCGGACCCGCTGGGAGACGGTCGCCCCGTTCATCGTCACGACCACGCCCAGCTCCGGGAGCGAACTGCAGACCTTTTCGAGGTAGACCCACCCTTCCTTGCCCATGACCGAGATGTCGACCAGGACGGCGCTCACCTTCATCGCCACCAACTCCTCGACCGGAACGGCCGAGGCCATGATCCGGTACTGCCAGCCGGCGGTGTCCATCCGGTTGGTCAGGACGCGTACGAAACCGGAGTCGGTGTCTATAACGGCGACCCGCATCGGGGGTCTTCCCTCACTCATCCCGGCGGAGTGTAGAGGGATATGGCGACGCCGGAGCAGGCATTCCGGAACGTTCACGGACTTTTCACATGAGTTCCGGAAAGTGCGGGGTCGGATTCCCGTCGGTGCCCCCCGTGCGACCGGTGGGGGCCGGGGTCGTCCGAGCGTCAGTCGGGCCATCGCCCGGCTGCGATACCTTTCCTCCCGATGAGCGCATCGCTTCCAAGAACCCTCGTCGCGAGCCTTCTGGCCTTCGCCTCCACCCTGATGATCTTCGGCCTGCTCGCGCCCGCGGCGCTGGCCGGCGAGGGCGGCGTCGGCACCGCCGGCCGGATCACCGACAAGTACATAACCCTCTTCTGCTTCGGCGTGATCGCCTTCTTCGCGATCTTCGTAACGGTCATGTCGCTGATCCAGGGTCGGCTCGACGCCCGCAAGGAGCGGCGCCGGCACGACCTCGATCGCTTCAACGCCTGAGCCGGCACCTCCTCGACCGGAGGTCCGCGGCCAGAGGCTGACTCAGGCTCGCCCGACTGCCTGCCGGATCGCCGCCAGGCGCTCGGCCCACTCGGCCCGGTCCGGTTCCTGCACGTCCGGAGACTCCTCCTCGTCCGTCAGGGGTCCGGCGGGATCGTCGAGGGCCCGAAGGATCGCCCGGTCGAGCGAAGGCAGGGTGGCCGGGTTGTAGCCGCCCTCGTGCACGGCCACCAGGCCGGCACCGAGCGAGTCGGTCAGCGAGGCGGTCATGCCGGCCATCCGGGCGAAGCCCCTCCCGGTCAGGCCCTGGTCCGAAAGCCCGTCCCGGAAGTGGCCGTCCTGTCCGGCCGAGACGATCACCAGGCCTGGGTCGAAGGCCTCGATCGCCGGCAGGGCAACCGCTTCGAGGGCCTCGGTCCACTGCCGGTCCCCGGCGCCGGGCGGCATCGGCAGGTTGAGCGTCGATCCGACCCCCTCCCCACTCCCCCGCTCGTCCAGCCAGCCCGTCCCCGGGTAGAGCGGCCACTGGTGCAGGGAGACGAACAGGACGGAAGGGTCTTCCCAGAAGACGTCCTGGGTTCCGTTGCCGTGGTGGACGTCCCAGTCGAGGATCGCCACCCGCTCGATCCCGAGGGCGGCCTGGGCATGGCGGGCCGCGACGGCGACGTTGTTGAAGAGACAGAAACCCATTGCCCTGTCCGGGGTGGCGTGATGTCCGGGCGGGCGGACCAGGGCGAAGCAGGAGGGCGCCTCCCCCGCGAGGACCATCTCGACAGCCTGAATCGCACCGCCGGCTGCCTGGAGCGCCACCTCGTAGCTCTCCCGTCCGACCCAGGTGTCGGCATCGACCCATCCGCCGCCCCCGTCGGCCAGCCCACGCACGGCCTCGACGTGCTCGGTCGTGTGGACGGCCTCGACCGCCGCCCTCCCGGCCATGGTCGCCTCGACGACCGGGCGCCCCTCCAGTTCCCCGGCCCCCTCCAGTGCATCGACCACGGCTTCTATCCGGTCCGGGTTCTCTGGATGGCCACCCGCATCGTGGCGTGCCTGGCCCGGCTGGACGATGACCCCGGCGGGTGGTCCACCTCCGAAGTTCATTCCGGCAACCGGAAGCCGGACATCAGGCGCTTTTCGGCCTCGCCTCGCACTTCGGCCACGACCTCGATCTGGTCGGCGATCGGCGTGCCGCGGATCTTGGTCGAGAGCAGGTCGTCGACCTGGAAGATCCCAGCCGAGTTGTTGAGGTCGATCTCGATCCTGACCGGTCGGCCCTCCCCCGCCCCGAGCGTCACCTCGTCGACCGCGGCGGCCGAGATCGAGTGAATGCCCTCGAGACCGGCCTCGAGGGGTATCCGGGTACGACCCTCGGCCATGTCGAGCGCATCGGCGACCCTGACCACCCCGGCCTCGACCGTCATCGGGTCGCCCTTTCGGCGGTGACCGATGATCGTGTGGAGGATCTCCGAGACGACGATCGTCCGGGCCGGCTCGGGGTAGATGTTCTCGAGCAGTCGACGGAGGACGGGTTCGGCGAGGAAGAGCGAATACTCCTCGTGATCGGTCCGGTGGACCGACATCCCGATGTCGTGGAAAAGGGCACCCCCGGCAACCACGACCTCGGCATCCCTCTTGCCCATCCCGTGCTCGACGACCATCGTCGGCTCGACCCCGCCCTTGACCAGGAGCCGGAGGATCTTCAGCGCGATGTTCAGCACGATCTGGACGTGGACCCGGGAGTGGTCCGACATCCCGAGCCGCCCTGAGGTCGCCTGGGCCATGTACCACCAGGCCTTTACCTGAAGATCTTCGTTGACTGCCTCGAGGAACCGTTCGAGCTTTACGTTTCCCCGGGCCGGAGCGTGGACCTCGAGGCCGGTGATCGCCGCCATCCGTTGCTCGCGATCCGCCCCTTCCGATCCGGAGCCGTCGGGCAAGTGAATCAGGCCCCCGGGCGGACGCTTCCGTCCAAGGCGAGTTCGAGTGCGGCCGGGTCGGGATCGAGCGGAGCTATCCCGACCGAGAAGGTCCGGGCCGCGGCGTACTGGACGGTCAGGGCAAGGGGAAGGAGCGGTGCGAGGACGGGACCGAGTCCGACCCGGGCACCTAGTTCGTCGGCCGACATTCCTGTCAACGAGTCGAGCGCGAGCCGGAGCGACTCGGCGTCCGCAACCTCTCCACAGACCAGACGCGTTGCCCGGGAGAAGTCCGAGACCGACGCCAGCAGGCTGAAGCCGGGGTTGGTAAGGCCGGCGAGGGAGCGCTCGACGGTGGCACCGGCCGCCTCGAGCTGGACCGGTTCCGGCGGATCGGCTAGGTGGGTCAGCTCGGCCAGCCTGGCGAGACCGACAGGTCGCGAGCCGATCCAGGTGGGGCTTCTGCCGGCCGGCCCGACCGCAAGGCCGATCGAGTGATGGCCGATCCCGAGCACCCCGCACGACGCGCCCGCCAGGATATTCGCCCCGGACTCGATCGCCACGGCCCCGCTCCTGCTGATGAAGTCGGCGGCGATCGCCGCCCCGGTACCGGTGAACTGGATCTCACCGAGCCCGAGCCTCGGGGCGCGGACGGAAAGCAGCCCCGCGACCCTCGTCCCTCTCAGCTCTCCCGAGGCGAGCAATCCGATCCGGTCAGCCCCGGCCTCGCGAACGACTAGAACCCCCTCGGTCAGGGCGGCCTCCACTTGCTCGAATGGCGAGTCCGCGACGGCGATCTCGCGCATCCCGGCGGTCAGGCAGCCCCGGCTGGGGACCTCACCGCAGACGGCCGAGTACCGGACCGAAGTGGGAGTTATCTCGAGCGCACCGCCTGTCATCGCCGGCATGTTCCCACCTTCCGTCCCATCCCGCCAGAGAGGACCGGGCGGTCAGGCTCCACAGACCGGCCACTGGCCCGGCCCCGATCGGGCCAGCAGCAGGCCGGCCCGGTAGTCCTGCTCGACCTCGGGCGCCTCGGATGGCAGTCCCTTGCCACCGACCGAACGCCAGGTGTCGGGATGGAACTGGTACTTGCCGTGGTAGAGGCCGGACGAGGAAACGATCTCTGGGTCCCCGCCCGACTCGCACTCGGCGATCTCTTCGAGGCGTTCGATCGTTACCCCTTCCGGCAGGGGCCTGAAGCGCTCGACCAGCCGCATGCGCCTCTGCTCGGCCCGGTGCCGCCTGGTGTCTTCTTCGAGGTTCCGGATCGCTGCGGCGACGGTCGGGGTCGGCGCCCCGGACCCCGGCTCGAGCGAGCCGACGACCCTCGACCGGTCGGCTGCCGCCCCGACGAGGACGATCTGACGTGGCTTCGCGCCTGCCGCCACCGGGTCGGGCTCTTCCCCCCGCACGAGCAGGTTCCCGGCGACGATCGCCAGGGCGAGGGTGACCAGGAAGGCGAGGGCTGTCCAGTTGCCGAATATCGTTGTTTCTCTGTGCCGCGGAAGAACGAAAGCGTCAGGGTAGCCGCCAGACGGGCGATCTGCCGGAAAAGGGCTGCTTGGACCTGATCAGGACATCGTTCGGCGACGACCCGGCAACCGGTCCGGCCCTGGCCCGGATCCTGCTCGACCAGGTCGCCGCCGGACAGCGGCAGGCGACCCTGCGAGTTGCCAGGACCGGTCCGGCGGTCGCCTTCGGTCGCCGGGACGTGGTCAGCCCGCACTACCGCGAGGCGGCAGCGGTGGCGGTGGGACTGGGCCACCCCGGCATCGAGCGTCTCTCGGGAGGACGGGCCACGGCCTACGTCGGGGAGACCCTCGTCCTCGGGATCACCCTGCCGGACCGGGAGCCGGCACGGCGCACGGTCGAGCGGTTCGAGTGGGTGGCCGACACGGTCTGCTCGGGACTCGGAAGGCTGGGGCTCGCCGTCGAGACCGGTCGGCTGGCCGGCGAGTACTGCCCCGGAGACCACTCGGTGATCCTCGACGGGAATAGGAAGGTCGCGGGGCTCGGCCAGAGAATGATCCCCGGGGCGGCCCACGTCGGGGTGGTGATCACGGTGTCCGGCAGCTCCCAGCTCCGTGAGGTGCTGGATCCGATCTACGGGGTCCTCGGCCTGGAGTGGGACCCGTCGACTGCCGGCGCGCTGGACGACCGGGAAGACGGGATCGACCTCGAATCGGTCGAGCGGGCCCTGGTCGGGGCATTCGAAGGGGAGGTCGAGCTGGAGGAGCACGAGCTCGACCCGGCGACTTGGGCCCTCGCCCGGGAGCGTTCGGCCCTCTACAGCTCTCCCGCCCCCAACCCGGGCGAACGCGGTCCGGGGAACGGCGAATAAGCTCTGGCCATGCATGAACCTCAGGAACAGCCCCGGGAGCCCGGGAATGGCGGACCCCGAAACGACTCGTTCGCCGAGAGGATCGTCAGCGGCGGGAGCCGGGGTGCGAGGAGGATCGCCGGGGTGACCGGCCTCGACCAGGCGATCGAGGATGCGATCGTCCGGGCCGTCGAGAGCGAGACGACCGAACGGGCGCTGGCCCGGATCATCAATGGGCCGGTGGTGACCCAGGCGGTCGAAGAGGCCCTCGCCAGCAAGAGGGTCGAAGAGGCAGTGATCGAGACAGTCGACAGCGAGATGGTCGACCGGGTCTGGGCCAGGGTCCTGGCCAGCGACGAGACCGAGCTCCTGATCAAGCGGATCGCCGAGTCGCCCGAGATCCGCGACGCGATCGCCTCCCAGAGCGTCGGGCTGGTCACCGACCTGGGGATCGAGATACGGGCCGTGACGGCGAGAATCGACGACTGGGTCGAGCAGCGGCTGGCAAAGATCCTGCGCCGTGATCCGACGGCCGAGAGGACCGAGCGGGCCGGATTCTTCACCAGGGCGCTCTCGATCGGGATCGACGCTCTGATCATCAACTTCCTGATCGCCTTCACGATCGCTCTCGTGCAGGCCGTGGTCAGCACACTCGGCTTCAACTTCGATGGCCTCGGGCTGGGGTCGCTGGCGATCACCTCGGTGATCTGGTTCGTTGTCGCCTCGACCTACCTGTTCAGCTTCTGGAACCTGGCCGGCCAGACCCCGGCGATGCGGTTCCTCAGCATCCGGATCGAGAAGGACGGCGACTGGCGACTGACCGCCGGCACGGCCTTCAAGCGTCTGGTCGGCTTCTGGCTGGCGACGATCCCATTCGGACTGGGATTCATCGGGGCCCTGATCAGGCCGGACCGCCGGGCATTCGATGACCGTCTCGCCGACACGGCCGTCTTCTACGTGGATCCGGTGCTGCCCGGCATGCCGCACGACAAACTGCCGGAGGAGGCCGACACCAGGTACCGCCGGACCGCCGCCCAGCAGGCTGCCCGGTCCGGCTCCGTGCGGCCCTGAAACACCGTTTCTTCCCAAATTCGGCCGGCCCGGGGGTAAACTCAGGTCGAGTGGCCGAAAAGCAGAGGAATCCTGAACGCGGTACCGACGGCGAGCATCCCTGCGTCGAGTGGAGCGAAGGGGTAGCCCGCTACCTGATCGCAATCAGTGACCTCTCGAAGGCCGAAGAGCGGCCTACCCAGGCCGAGCTCGCCCGCGTACTCGCCGTTTCCCAGCCTTCCGTGCTCGAAATGGTCCGCAAGCTCAGGGGCATGGGCCTGGTCGAAGAGGAGGGTCTCGCCCTGACCACGGAGGGGACCAGCGCGGCCCTCGTCCTGACCTCGCGCCGGAACGCCGCCAGGGACCTGACCCGCGAAGTACTCGGACTCGATCCGGACGAAGCCGGCCTCGAGGCCGAGCACCTCGCATCGAGCGCATCGCCTGCGCTGGGACGCAGGCTGGTCGCCTGGCGCGCCTCGCGATCCTGATCGACTCTCCGGTCGTCGATTGCCGGAAACCGTCCAGCCGAATGGAGGGCGGGGCGATTGTGCGACGATTCCGGACCGGCCCCGGGGCTTGACGTCCCCGGTCCCGAAACCGGCAAACGGACACCACGTGGAACGAAAGACAGTCGAAAATCAGGTGACGGGCCTCGGGTCGAACGGGACCCGGTGGGAGAACCAGATCCCCATCCAGGAGTCGATCCCCGGCGTCTCGCCCTTTCCCCCGATCGCCGACTACGGCTTCCTCTCCGACGGAGAGGTGTCGGCCCTGGTCGCCCCGAGCGGAAACGTCGAGTGGATGTGCATTCCGCGCTTCGATTCCCCCAGCGTCTTCGGCTCGATCCTCGACCGGAGCGCCGGGAACTTCCGGATCGGTCCGGCGGACATCCACGTGCCCGCCAACCGTCGCTACATCCCGGGGACGATGGTTCTCGAAACGAGCTGGGGCACCCCGGACGGCTGGCTGCTGGTCAAGGACGTGCTGCTGATCGGACCGTGGCACCACGAGCGCGACCGTTCTCATACCCACCGGCGGGCCCCGACCGACTACGACGCCGACCACGTCCTGCTCAGGCTGGTCAGGTGCGTACATGGCGAAGTTCAGCTGACCCTCGACTGCAAGCCCGTCTTCGACTACGGGAGGGTGCAGGCCAGCTGGCGCTACACGGGCGACGACTACCACCAGGCCATCGCCTCGGCCGAGGACACGGAGGTGGAGCTCACCCTGACCACCGACCTGAACCTCGGCCTGGAGGGACCGCGGACGACCGCCCGAACGATGATGAAGGAGGGAGACGAGCGGTTCGTGGCCCTCTCCTGGAGCGAGCACGAACCGCCGAAGGAGTACGGCGAGGCCCGTCGCCGGATGGTCTGGACCGCCCACCACTGGCAGAACTGGCTGGCAAGAGGCACCTTCCCCGACCATCCGTGGCGGAGCTACCTGGAACGGTCGGCGCTGACCCTGAAGGGGCTCACCTACTCACCGACCGGCGCCCTGATTGCCGCCGCTACGACCTCGCTGCCCGAGACGCCGAGGGGGGAACGGAACTGGGACTACCGGTACTCCTGGGTCCGGGACTCGACCTTCACCCTGTGGGGCCTCTACACGCTCGGCTTCGACTGGGAGGCGAACGACTTCTTCTACTTCCTCGCCGACGTGACCCGGGACTCGGACGACCTCCAGGTGATGTACGGCGTGGCTGGCGAGAAGCGGCTCGACGAGGAGATCCTGCCCAACCTCGAGGGCTACGGGGGCGCCTCGCCGGTCCGGGTCGGGAACGCGGCCTACAACCAGGACCAGCACGACGTCTGGGGGGCCGTCCTCGACTCGTTCTACCTCCACACCAAGTCACGCGACTCGATGCCGGAGGAGATCTGGCCGATCCTCAGGAAGCAGGTCGATGCCGCGACCGAGAGGTGGCGCGAGCCCGACCGGGGTATCTGGGAGGTCCGGGGCGAGCCGCAGCACTTCACCTCCTCCAAGGTGATGTGCTGGGTGGCACTCGATCGTGGGGCGAGGCTGGCCCGGCTGAGGGAGGAGTTCGACCTTGCGGAAGCCTGGCAGAAGGAGGCCGACGAGATCCACGCCGACGTCTGTGAGAACGCGGTCGACGAACGCGGCGTCTTCACCCAGCACTACGAGACCGACGCGCTCGACGCTTCCTGCCTGCTGCTTCCCCTGCTCAGGTTCCTTCCCCCGGACGACCCCCGGATCGTCAAGACGGTACTGGCGATCGCCGACGAGCTGACGGTAGACGGGCTCGTTCTCCGCTACCTGGTCGAGGAGACGGACGACGGTCTCTCGGGCAGGGAAGGCGCCTTCACGATCTGTTCCTTCTGGCTGGTCAGCGCGCTGATCGAGATCGGTGAGTTCGACCGGGGCCGCGAACTGTGCGAGAGGGTCCTGAGCCTGGCGAGCCCGCTCCAGCTCTACGCCGAGGAACTCGACCCGAAGTCGGGCCGCCATCTGGGCAACTTCCCTCAGGCCTTCACCCACCTAGCCCTGATCAACGCCGTTATGCACGTGATCCGGGCCGAGCAGGACGCGGCCTCGACCTGAGGCGGAACGCGTCCGGTCACGGGTTGGTCACCGGGGCGGGCCGCAGGCACTGGTAGGTTGACCACCATGAAGACTCGAGTAGCAGCAGCAATCATTCCGTTGATCGCGACCGGCTTACTGGTCGCCGCCCCGGCCCAGTCCAAGCAGCCGATCCCCGGGATAACCCAGACCGCGCAGTGGCAGGTGCTCAAGTCCTACGTCAATCAACTCCAGGGCCTCAGCAGCACCCCGGCCACCGCCCAGCAGAAGGCGAACTACCGACTTCGGCTCAACACGAAGCAGACCGCGGCCAACGAAAGGGTGAAGAAGCTCTACAGCCAGCGCCTCCAGAGGATCATCAACCGTGACAAGGCGAAGGAAAAGAAGCAGATCCAGAAGCTCCAGAACTCCGCCGACCGCCAAGTCGGTCAGCTCGTCAATCAGCGTTCCGGAAAGCTCGCGACCGAGAAGGCGAACTTCGCCACCCGGATCGCGCAGATCCGTGACCGGTACGCGACCGCACTCGCCACCGACAGCCGGCAGCTAAAGCGACTCGAACGGAATCTCCGCAGGACGACGGATCCGTTCCAGCGCCAGATAATCCTCAGTCACATCGAGACGATCGAGAACGACATGGACCAGTTGAAGAAGGCCCGGACGAGGAACATCGGCAACGCGACCTCGATCCACCAGCAGAAGGTCTCTGCGATTCGGGACAAGTTCGCTGGCAAGATCGCCAGTACCCGCGCCTACTACAAGGGCTTGATCAATCAGGTCAGGTCGACCTGGAAGACGATCTATGCAGACGACGTCGCGGCGACCAGATCCGTGCGGACGAAGCAGTTCCAGCTGGTTACGACCCTGAGGAACCGGGGGGCCGGGTACATCGACCAGATGCCCGATGCGCCGACCTGCCGGGCCGTCCAGGCCGTCTGCTGAGTCCACTCTCCGAAACCGCCTGAAAGGACTCCCCCGGTCCCGGCAACCCGTTGAGTGGGGTCGGTCGCTCTTGTAAGGTGCCGAATCCTCGAAAAGGGCGGCGGCCACTTCGGCCTTCGTCCGGCGGCGGCTAATCGTCTGATGAGCGTTGAAGCATGGATAACGGCAGCGGTGGTTGTGGCGATGTTGATTGCCCTCGCAACCGAGCTGATGCCACCGGCAGCCACGGTCCTGGCGGCGACCGTGATGCTCCTCGTGACCGGAGTGATCGATGAGACCCAGGCCTTCTCCGGCTTCTCGAACTCGGCACCACTAACGGTCGCCGCCCTTTACATCGTCGCCTTTGCCGCCGACAAGACGGGCCTGCTCGGGCCGCTCGTCAACAGGCTGCTCGGCAAGGAGAACCGGATCAGCCAGACCGCGATCGCGAAGCTGAACCTCCCCACGGCCGGGATCTCCGCCTTCATCAACAACACGCCGCTGGTCGCGATGCTGATCGGACAGGTGAACTCCTGGTGCTCGCGGATGGGGGTCTCGCCGTCGAAGCTGTTGCTGCCTATCTCGTACGCCGCGATCCTGGGCGGCACCCTCACCGTGATCGGAACCTCGACCAACCTCGTCGCTTCGGGCCTTCTCGAAGAGACCGGCCAGGCCCCGATCGGACTCTTCGAGATCACCAAGGTCAGCTGGCTGGCCGTGCTCGCCGGGATGGTGGTGCTCGTCTTCGTGGTGCCCCGCATCCTCCCCACCCGGCAGTCGGCGATCGAAGAGTTCACCGATGAGATGCGCGACTTCACCGTTCAGATGAGGGTCATCGAAAACGGCCCGCTGGACGGAAAGACTGTCACCGAGGCAGGCCTGCGGAACCTGAAGGGCATCTTCCTGGTCGAGATCGAGAGGGACGGTCACCGGATCTCGGCGGTCGGTCCGGAGCAGGAACTCCTCGGTGGGGACCGTCTGACCTTCACTGGCGATGCTTCATCGGTGGTCGACTTCCAGCGAACCGCCGGTCTGAAGTCAGCCGAGACCGAGCACATGCTCGAGATCGACAGTCCCGAGCATACGTTCTTCGAGGCAGTCGTCGGGGCCGACTCCCGACTGGTTGGCCGGACGCCGGCTGGGATCGGATTCCGGGGCCGCTACCAGGCGGCGATCGTCGCGCTCCACAGGTCTGGAGAACGGATCGACAAGGGACTCGGAAGGGTGACCCTCCAGATCGGCGACACCCTGATCCTGCTCGCCGGCCCCGACTTCCACAGGCGGTCCCGGCGGAACAAGGACTTCCTGCTCGTCGCCCGCATCGGTGGTCCACCCCCCTCCGCAACCAGACGGGCTCCGCTGGTCGGCTTCATTGCGCTGACCGTGATCGTCCTCGCCGCCTTCGACGTCCTCTCGATCCTCGAGCTGGCGCTGCTCGCAGCCGGCTTCCTGATCGCAACGAAGACGATTTCGTTTTCCGAGGCCGGCCAGGCGATCGACTTCAGCGTGATCCTCCTGATCGCTGCTGCGTTCGGGGTCGGCGAAGCGATGCAGACCACCGGGCTCGCCGAGACCGTCGCGACCGGTCTGGTCGATGCCTTCGGTGACTGGGGAACCCTGGGGATCATCTTCGCGATAGTCATCGCGACGACCCTGCTGACCGAGGTGATCACCAACAATGCGGCGGTGGTCGTCATCTTCCCGATCGCGATAGCGATCGCGGCCGAAGCCGGGATCGACGAGCGGATCATCGTGATGACCCTCGCGGTCGCGGCCTCCTCCTCATTCCTGACACCGATGGGCTACCAGACCAACACGATGGTCTACGGGCCGGGTGGCTACAAGTTCACCGACTACCTCAGGGCCGGAATCCCGATGAACGT
The DNA here is from genome assembly GCA_032119635.1 of Solirubrobacterales bacterium. Lineage (GTDB taxonomy): Bacteria > Actinomycetota > Thermoleophilia > Solirubrobacterales > 70-9 > 67-14. The sequence goes on along the minus strand of JAUMBO010000083.1, from coordinate 815 downwards.
CGTATTCGCGACCGTACTCACCCTGACGGCCTGGCAGCTGGCCTGAGGTCTCTCGGGCACGAAGCCGGTACCAGAGCCCCTGAGGGGCCCCGGTACCGGTTCATCACTTAGTGGAGACGGCGGGAATCGAACCCGCGTCCGTGGCCGCGTGACGAAAGGCGTCTACAGGCTTAGCCGGTGCTTTGTTCTCGTCCTCCGGGGTCCGCACCGGCCGGCACTGCGGAGGACCGAGTCCCGAAAAGCGTCCCCGCGGGGCCGGGACGATCCCCGACGGGCTAGCCCGTTTCTGAAGCCGGTTCCCCTCCCCACGGGCCGAGGGAGGACCGACTCTCATCGCTTAGGTTCTAACTAAGCAGCGAGGGCGAACTCATGGTCCGCACGTATTGGTTTTTGCCGATTTTTTACGAGGCCATCGACATCCTCGACCTGCAACCCTCCGCACGAACCGACCGCGTCGAAGCCTGTCGTCCCCTTGGATGGTGCCTGTCGATCTTACGGGATCGAACCTCCCGCCCCTCGAAGAGGCCACTGGATCGGCCGGTCCGTGCCGCCGGCGATAGAGTCCGGAGGCAATGAGGATCCTCGCCTTCAGTGACCTGCACCGGGACCTCGATGCCGGAGGGGCTCGACTGCGAGACGCGCGGCTCGGCGAGCGGCGCTCGGGGTGGGTTCATCGGGGCTCCTCGGGGGGCGGAATGAACGAATACTCGTGTAGTACGAAGACAACACTTCTCTTGTTCGGAGCCATGCCATGAACTGGGAATTGAAGGACAAGGGCGTGCGACGGCCCCAGGATCTGCCGGATCACCTCGAGC
>JAUMBO010000082.1:0-2927 GCA_032119635.1 Solirubrobacterales bacterium | reverse complement strand
ATGGCGGTGGCTCGGGGATGGTGATCCGGGTCGACGTCGTCGATGCGGCGCTGCGGGGCCTCTACGGGGACGGTGAGCGACCCCGGACGATCCTGCTCAGCCCGGCAGGCCGCCGGCTGGACGAGCCATTGGTAACCGAGCTGGCCGGGGAGGATTCCCTGGCCCTGCTCTGCGGACGGTACGAGGGCTTCGACCAGCGGATCCACGACCACCTGGCCGACGACGAGGTGTCGATCGGCCCCTACGTGCTGGCCGGCGGGGAGCTACCGGCCATGGTGCTCGCCGACGCAGTCGTCCGGCGACTCCCGGGTGCGCTGGGTGATCCCGACAGTGCGGTGGAGGAATCGTTCTCCGAAGCCCTGGGAGGCCGGCCCGAGTACCCCCACTACACCCGTCCTCCCGAGTACGGCGGCTGGACTGTCCCTGAGGTGCTGCTTTCGGGCGATCACGCCGCGGTCGAGCGATGGCGGAGCGAGCAGAGCGAGCTTCGCGCCGTCCGAGATCGAGACGGCCGGGGCGGTGACTCGGTAGCATCCCCGGGCCGCGACCCGGACTCGGACTTAGACGGTCCCTCCGGCGACTCCGATCAGGAAAAGACATGAGCACGATCATCGACGACATCGAAAAGGGCCAGCTCCAGTCAGGACTGCCCGATTTCGCTCCGGGCGACCGGGTGCGGGTCCACTTCCTCGTGATCGAGGGGAACCGGAGTCGTCCCCAGGTATTCGAGGGGGTCGTGATCAGGCGCCAGGGCTCCGGGGTACGCGAGACCTTCACCGTCCGGAAGCAGTCCTTCGGGGTCGGCGTGGAGCGGACCTTTCCACTGCATTCGCCGAAGATCGAGAAGCTCGAGGTCGCATCGCGCGGCCGGGTCCGGCGGGCAAAGCTCTACTACCTGCGCGGACGTACCGGCAAGGCGGCCCGGGTCGCCGAGCGCCGTTGGGGAATCGACGACGAGGTGATCGCGGCCGAGGCGGTCGGGGCGGTCGATGCCTCGGGAGAGGGCCTGGCGCCCGAAGAGATCCCCGAGGAGCAGCCGGTCGCCGAGGGCGACGAGGAAGCAGCCACCGAGGCCGAGGCGGCCGGTGAGGAGACTTCGCCGGATGCCGAATCGGGTGGCGAGGACGGTGCCCCGGAGGGCGAGGTCGAAGATTCCGGGACAGAGGCCGCGGAAGCCGACCAGCCGGCCGACGAGGCCAAGAGTGACGGCTCCGACGCAGAGGAAGTCAGGGAAGAGGACTGACCCCGCTCATCCCCAAGCCGAAGACGGCCCGGGGAAGCTTCTTCGAGCTGATCGTGATCGTGGCGGTCGCCGTCGGGCTGGCGCTCCTCGTTCAGGCCTTCGTGGTCAAGCCGTACCAGATCCCTTCGGGTTCTATGCTGCCGACGCTCGAGATCGGCCAGAGGGTCCTGGTCAACAGGTTCATCTTCGACCTCACAGACCCGAAGCCCGGCGACGTCGTCGTCTTCCATCCGCCCGAGGCAGTGGCCGGCGTCGGACCCGAGTGTGGTGCGGTTCCGCGCGAAGGCCAGAGCTGCCCCCGGCCGGCGATCCGCAAGTCCTCGGAGACCTTCATCAAGCGGATCGTCGCCGGCCCGGGCGACACCGTCTCGATCCGGAACGGCCTTCCGGTGGTCGACGGCGAGGTCACGCAGCCCGAGGGATACGAGATCACCCCCTGCGGAGTGGCCGGGCTGGGCTGCGACCTGCCGGTGCCGATCCGGGTTCCGCCCGGTCACTACTTCGTGATGGGCGACAACCGCGGCCAGAGCGACGACTCCCGGTTCTGGGGTCCGCTCCCCGAGGAGTGGCTGATCGGCAAGGCGTTCGGCACCTACTGGCCACCGGACCGCATCGGCGGGCTCTAGGCGTTCCGATCCGCCCCGGTGGCCGGTTACGCTTGCCCGGATGGCGGCCAAACGGCCCTCCGGGGACCACGATCTCTTCCGGCACGACCTCGAGCTCGGTAGTGGGTCGGTCGTCGGGGCCGACGAAGCCGGGAGGGGCTGTCTGGCCGGACCGCTGGTCGCCGCTTCGGTGCTCTTCGACCGGGCGACCCTCGAGGGCCGGGGCCGGGGCCGGCTCGACGGCCTGTTCGATTCGAAGCGGCTGACCGAGAAGCGCAGGGAGGCGCTCTACCCGGCCATTCTCGGGACCGCCGGCTCGGTCAGGGTTGTCGTCCGTTCCTCCCGGTTCATCGATTCCGAGGGCATCCAGCGGGCCAACCTCGAGGCGCTCGCCGACGCGCTCGCCGGCAGCGAAGGCCTTGCCGACTTGACCAGACTGGTCGATGGCTTCGGGCTCGGCGACAGCGCCCCGCCACACCTTCGCCTGGTCAAGGGAGACACGCTCAGCGCCGCCGTCGCCGCCGCCTCGGTGGTCGCCAAGGTGACCCGCGACGCCCTGATGCGAGAGGCGGCCGAAATCCATCCGGGATACGGGTTCGAGGGTCACAAGGGCTACGGGAGCGCCGCCCATCGGGACGCGATCGCCGAGCTCGGACCGTGCCCGATCCACCGGCTTTCCTTCCGGCTCATCGCAGACCCCGACGACGTTGCCCGGGCTGCCTGACCGGAAGGTCTCCCGGCCGGAAGGCGTCGACGACGTGTTCGAGGGTGGCCCCCGGCCCGTCCACTCCGAACTCGATCCCGATCACGTCGAACCTGACCTCGTCCCAGCGGTCCGCCAGGGTCCGTCCGGGGCCTGCCAGCCATGCTTCTCCCAGCCGGACCAGGCGCTCCTGCTTCCGCGGGCCGACCGCCAGCACCGGTCGCTCCGGACCCCTCCGTCCGCCGGAGCGCAGTGCTTTCACCTCGACGAAGACGATCGTCCGAGCGCTCAGGCATACGAGGTCGATCTCCCCGGCCCCGATCCGCCAGTTGCGGGCGAGGATCTGCCAGCCCCGTCCGGTCAGGTGACGACCGAC
>JAUMBO010000081.1:0-11961 GCA_032119635.1 Solirubrobacterales bacterium | reverse complement strand
CTCTTTCGTCGTCTCCGAGCAGTAGAGCTGGTGGGCCGTCCCCTTGGTCATCCCCTCCAGCCGGGCCGCAGTGTTGGTGGTGTCACCGAGCGCGGTGTACTCGAGCCGCTTCTCCGAGCCGACGTTACCGGAGACGACGTCACCCGAGTTCAGCCCGATTCCCATCCGGAAACCCTCCCCGAAGCCCTGCTCCTTCATCCACGCCCCGAACCTCGGCAGGTGGTGGTCGAGCATCGCCCGCGACGCCCTGAGCGCCCGGTCGGCGTGGTCCTCCTGCTCGAGCGGGGCTCCGAACACGGCCATGATCCCGTCGCCCATGTAGGCGACGATCGTGCCCTCTTCGTTCAGGATCGCCTCTGACATCTCGCCGAGGTACCGGTTGACCACCTCGATCACCTGGGCCGGGTCCTGGTGCTCGGAGAACTGGGTGAACCCGCGCAGGTCGGTGAACATCACGGTCGCCACCCTCGACACCCCACCCAGCTTCACTCCCTCGTCGCTCCGGGTGATGATCTGCTCGGCCACCGACTCCGGGACGAACCTCTTGAAGGCGTCCTTGAGCTTTCCGTAGAGGCGTTCGATCTCGGCCCGCTGCTCGGCGATCGTCCGGTGTAGGGCGGTCACCCGCTCGGCCGCGACCAGCCTGGTTGCCAGCGCGACCTGGTCGAGCGGCTTGACCAGGTAGTCGTCGGCGCCGGCCTCCATGCCCTCGATCACCTCCTCCGAGGTGTCCTGGGCGGTCAGCAGCACCGTGTAGACGTACCGGCCCTCGAGTTCGGTTCGGATCTTCTCGACCAGCTCTTCGCCGCTCATTCCCGGCATCTGGCGATCGGTCACGCAGACGTCGACCGTCGGGTCGTCTTCGACCAGCTTCCAGGCCTCTTCGCCGTCCTCGGCGAGCACCGGCTCGTGGCCGAGCGCTTCGACCGACCTTTCCAGCAGCAGGCGCCAGGTCGGGGAGTCGGAGGCGCAGACGACCTTCACCTGCGGCCGCCCTTTCCGGGATCGGTCATGGTCCGATCCTAGACCGGCCCGCGGCCCCGGAAGGACCCGGGCAGGGGCGACCGTTGGGTCCCCGACCGGTAATCTCGATGGCCCGGCCTGCCGGGAGACGGATTTCCAGAAAAGAAGCGACCGACCGAAGGAGCTACCCACGATGGCTTACGAAGTTCCAGACCTGCCGTACGCCTACGACGCCCTCGAGCCCCACATCGACGAGGCGACGATGAAGGTCCATCACGACAAGCACCACCAGGCCTACGTCGACAAGGCAAATGCCGCCCTCGAAGGGACGGAGTGGGCCGACCGCGACGTCGAAGACGTACTCAGGGAGCTCGACTCGCTGCCCGCCGACAAGCAGGGCCCCGTCCGCAACAACGCCGGCGGCCACTACAACCACTCGCTGTTCTGGAAGATGATGAGCCCGGACGGCGGTGGCGCCCCCGCGGGCGACCTCGGGGCGGCGATCGACGAGGCCTTCGGCTCGTTCGACGCCTTCAAGGAGGAGTTCAAGAACGCCGGGATCAACCGGTTCGGCTCCGGCTGGGCCTGGCTGGTCTGGGACGGCTCCGGGCTGGCGATCGTCTCGACGGCCAACCAGGATTCGCCGATCTCCAACGGCCAGGTGCCGCTGCTCGGGGCCGACGTCTGGGAGCACGCCTACTACCTGAACTACCAGAACCGCCGCCCCGATTATCTGGACGCCTTCTGGAACGTGGTCGACTGGGACTACGTCGCCGATCGCCTCAATCAGGCGAAGGGCTGAGCGAGCAGGCTTCACGTCGTTTCGGCGGGGCCGGTCGGGCGCTTCGGTAGCCTGACCGGCCCATGCCCGGACGCTCGACGATCAGGTCGCTCTCCGCAACCCTGGCCGTCCTCGTCGCGGCCGGATCGCTGGTCGCCTGCTCCGGCTCCGACGAGCCGTCGACCGGGTCGACGACGCCGTCGGCATCGGACTTCCCCCAGGTCGAGGGCCGGACGATCGAGCAGGTCTTCTCCGCCCAGCCGGAGGCCCGGTACGTCGTCTCCCCGGCCGGACTGACCTTCGAGACCGGGAGGAACCGGTACGCATTCGGGGTCTTCGAGCTCGACGGAACCCCGGTCGACGATGCCGAGGTCGCCCTCTACTTCGCCAAGAGTCCGAACAGCCCCGTCGAAGGGCCGCTGCCGGCCTCGGTCCGCTCGCTGGAAACGAAGCCGGCCTACCGGGCCCAGGGGGCCGGGACGGCCGGCGAGCCACGCTCCTACTACGTGGTCGACGACGTCCGGTTCGACCGGGCCGGACCGTGGCTGGGTATCGCGATGGTCAACGTCGACGGCGAGGCAGAGGCGACCAGGCTGCCGAGTCCCGTGGTCGGCAAGTTCCCGCTGGTCGCCGCGGTCGGCCAGAAGGCCCCGGCCGTCAGCACCCCGACTGCCGATTCGGTCGCGGGCGACCTCTCGAAGATCGACACCCGCCTGCCGCCTTCGACAATGCACGACGCCGACTTCCGCGACGTACTCGGCAAGAAGCCCATCGTGCTCGTGTTCGCGACACCGGCCTTCTGCCAGAGCCGGGTTTGCGGCCCGGTGGTCGACGCGACCGAGCAGGTCAAGGACGAGGTCGGCGACGGGGTCGAGTTCATCCACATGGAGATCTACGAGGACAACGACCCCGGCAAGGGTTTCCGGCCCCAGGTCGAGGCATTCGGCCTGCCGACCGAGCCCTGGGTCTTCCTGGTTGGCTCGGACGGCCGGATAAAGGAGCGACTCGAAGGAGCCTTCGGGGTCGAAGAGCTCGGCCAGGCAGTCGAGCGGCTGAAGAAGTCGGAAGCGGCCTGAGGCCGGGCCCCGACGCCTAGGACCAGGTGTCGGCTGCGGCGGCCAGGCCGTCGATCGAGATCGGCTCTACGTCCTCGGGGGTCCGCGCGGCCCGGGCCTCGTCGGGCAGGTGCAGCAGTCCGTCCGCGGCCTCGGCCATCGGGATCCGGCTCATCGCCCTCTCGCTCATCGCCGTGATCGTCAGGCTCGGGTTCACCCCGGGGTTGGCCGGGACGGCCGAGCCGTCGCAGACCAGCAGGTTGCGGTAACCGAAGACCTGGTTGTCGCCGTCGATCACTCCGGTTTCGGGTCCCTCGCCGACCACTGCCCCACCGAGGATGTGGGCCGTGGTCGGGATGTTCAGGGTCGGCTCGGTGATCCCGCTCTGGGCGATCCCGCCGGTCCGCTCGGCGAACCAGTTGGTCACGTCCTCGGCCGCCTGGATGAAGGTCGGGTTCGGTCGTTCGGGGTCCTGCTCGGTCTGGAGCCGGACGCCGCGGCCGAACAGCTTTCGCTTCGGCTTCAGCCGCATCGCCGAGTCGAGCGACTGCATGACCAGCAGGATCACCGTGTTCCGCGACCAGTTGCGGGGCCAGAAGAGGAGTCGGGCCGTCTTCAGCGGGTGGCGGAGCATCGCCCCGATCCACTTGACCGGCCGGGTCAGGCGGGTCCCGTTGCCAGTCGCGATCGTGAACAGTCGGCTGAGGATCGTGCCGCCCTCACCGTAGGTCACGACCTCGATGTGGGTATCGGGGTCGGGGTAGATGCTCGAGGTGATCGCGATCGACCGGCTGAAGTCGTACTCGCCGGAAGGAACGGTGACCGCCTGGATCGACTCCGAGTTCGAGCGGACGACGTGGCCGAGCCGGTCCGAGATCCGGGGCAGGGCGCCCGAATGGCGGCAGTCGGCCAGCAGCTGGTTGGTCCCGATCGCCCCGGCCGAGACGACCACGCCCCGGGCCGTGATCTCCTCGCGCCGGCGCCGGATGATCGCGCCGGAGCGCTGCGTCGTGAGCCGGTAGCCTTCGCTTCCATCCTCGGCACCCAGCGGTCGGATCTCGGTCACCTGACGCTCCGGCCGGACCTCGACCCCGAGCTTCTCGGCGAACCAGAGGTAGTTCTTGACCAGGGTGTTCTTGGCTCCGTGACGGCACCCGATCATGCAGGAGCCGCACTTCATGCAGCCCGTCCGCTCCGGCCCCTCGCCGCCGAAGTACGGGTCCGCGACGGTCACGCCCGGGCGGTCGAAGAAGACCCCGACCTGGGTGTGGGCGTAGGTGTCGTCGGCCCCGGTTTCGGCGGCGTACTCGTGGAGCAGCCGGTCGGCCGGGCCCTCGTCCCGGTAGAGGGTCACCCCGAGCATCCGTTCGGCGGTCAGGTAGTGCGGGCCGAGCTCTTTCTCCCAGTCGGCCATCGAGTCCCACTGGACCGCGGTGTAGAAGGCCGGGCGGGGCCGGTAGAGCGTGTTGGCGTAGCCCAGGCTGCCGCCCCCGACCCCGCTGCCCGACACCACGAACAGGTCCTTGAACGGAGTCATCCGGAGGATTCCCCGCAACCCGAGGCGGGGCATCCAGAAGTACCGGCGGAGGTTCCAGGCCGTCTTCGCGTAGTCGCGCTCGCTGAACCTCCGGCCGACCTCGATCACCGCCACCCGGTACCCCTTCTCGGCCAGCCTGAGCGCCGAGACGCTGCCGCCGAAGCCGGAGCCGACGATCACCCAGTCGAAGTCGAACTCCCCGTCGTCGGGGGGCAGTTCCCCGGGCACCCCTTCCGCCCGGACCGAGTCGTTCACGCCGTCGCCAGCCATCTGCGCATTGTAGGTCGGCCGGTGGATTCCGCGGGGACGCAACCGAACCTTTCCCGGGTTGGTTGGGTTATCGTTTCCGGACGGCACGGGAACGGGTAGGGAATCCCGGCCATCCGGTGGGCGATCCGTTCGTCCGGCGGTGATTTCCAGACAAGGAATCCAGACAAGGGAGAGCCGACACCCATGAAGACCACGTCAGCCCGCACTTTCAACGTTCTTCTTCTTTCCGCCATGGCAGGAGCCCTTTCGCTCCTGCTTCTGGTCGGACCCGGCCAGGCCGAAGCGAAGACCCTGGTCTCCGAGGCCAATCAGGCCAACAGGGCCGCCAAGGCTGCCTGCAAGGCGTCGAAGACGAAGACGGTCAAGGGCAAGCGGGACTGCGCCAAGGCGAAGAACAAGGCGAAGGCCCTCGGCCGCCAGCTCGCCCAGGCGAGGAAGAACCGGTTCTTCAACGTCTGCGACGGAGGCTGCCCGAGCCGGACGATCCAGGAGGGAGCCGATGCGGCTGGGGAGTTCCAGAAGCGGACCGGCGTGAAGGCGACGGTAAGGGTCAAGCCCGGCACCTACTCCCGGAGCGAGGCCTTCCTAGACGGCCGGAACCCGGCCTTCGACTACGACGGCCTGACGATCATGGGCGTCAAGGCGAACCTGACCCCGGCCGCCAGCCGGGAGCAGGCCGAGCAGGTCGTACTGGACGGTGAGGGCGAGGTCAGCGATGCGATCGAGGCCCGCTCGGTCAACGACCTGAGGCTGCTCAACATGTACGCGAAGAACTACACCGCGAACACCTTCTTCGTCTGGGCCGCGATCAGCCCCCTCGAGCGCTGTGATGGCTACCTGATGAAGAACCTGATCAGCTCGGACACCCGGGCCTACGGTCTCTTCGCAAGGAACTGCTTCGGCGGCAAGATGATCGATTCGGTCGGCTGGAACCACGGCGACTCGGCCTTCTACGTCGGTGAGACCCCGTGCGACAGCGCCACCTGGTCGAACCGGACGTACGACCCGATCCGGGCCTTCGAGGGCAGCGACCAGGAGGGCGGATTCCTCGGCTACGAGGGCGACGTCCCGCCCTGCCAGAAGAAGCCGAAGTGGACGATCCTCGAGAACATCGAGAGCTACCAGAACGTGCTCGGTTACTCCGGAACAAACGCCAAGTACGTCCACATCAAGGATTCGGTGATCTACAACAACGGCGCCGGCCTGGTCCCGAACACGCTCGATTCGGAGCGCTTCGAGCCCGGTGGATGGTCGAAGTTCACCAACAACGACATCTTCTGGAACAACTACAACTACTACCGGGAGGACTCGGAGTTCAGCACCGTCTCCAACGGCCTCGGGGAGATCGCTCCCGGCATCCCGGTCAACTACCCGACCGGGATCGGGATCATGCTTTACGGCAACGACGGGATCGAGGTCCGGGGCAACCGGATCTTCGGTCACGAGAAGTGGGGAACGGCATCCTTCTCATCCCCGGTCCTCGCCGGAGCAGTCGTGTCCAACAACGGCGATGACGCAAAGAACCTGAACAACGCGTTCATCGACAATGTCGTGAGTGGGAACGGCGACCCGAACGCGACCGACTTCCTGAACGACGGCTCGGGCGGCGGCAACTGCTTCTCGGGCAACACGGCTGCCCAGGGCTCGGTCACTTTCGATCGGGGCTTCCAGGGCACGGCACCGATCGCCACGGCCTACCCGGAGTGCCAGACACCCCGGGTCAAGGCGCTGAACGACGGTGCGTCCGTCAGCATCCAGTCCTCTTTGGGAATCCAGCTCGAGCTGGGTGAGATGTTCCAGGGCCGCCCGGGCAGCCCGCTCACCGTCCTGGGTTACGCCGGCAGCAATCCGGCAGAGACCCAGGAATGCTCCTGGAACAGGGCAAGGGCTTACGACCCCGAGGACCCGGCCACCTACACCTCGCTACTGACCGGGGATACCTACACCGAGAACCGGCCGAGCACCCCCGGAGGAAATCCGCCCTGCCTCTAGGGCCGGACGGAGCGGCGACAGACCATGGCTGAGCGAGCGATCGGGCATCCGGCCCTCAAAACCGTGGTCGGGGCGCTCCTGCTCGGCCTGGTCCTCTCGCTCGCCGTGGTCGCGGCCCCTGAGGCCGCAGGCGCAGGTGACGAAACGGTCCCGAGATCCTCGTCGGCGGCGAAGAAGAAGGCGCTGGCCAAGTGCCAGAAGATCAAGTCGAAGGCGAGGCGGGCTACCTGCCGGAGCCAGGTCAACCAGCGTTTCCTGGCCTCGGTCCCGGTCGACGTTCGAGACGACTACTTCGTGCCCGACTTCCTGACGGTCAAGTCCGGCCGCAGGATCTCCTGGGACTGGGGCACGACGAACGGCAACTCCCACAACGTGATGCTCGACCCGTACGCGAGCCAGCCGAGGGGCCTGACCGCTGCCGATTACTTCCGGCTCGACACGGGGCAGAACCACGCGATCAACTACCGCTTCACGCGGGACCTGACCAAGACCGGCACCTACAACTTCTACTGCTCACTGCACTCCACGGTGATGCGTATGCAGGTGAAGGTCACGCGCTAGCCGGGGGTCGGCGTCTGAACGAACAGAAGGATCGGGCCTGATGGATTACGGATCGATGGACAGGAGGGGCTTTCTCGGGGTCACCGGGGGAGCGATCATCTGCACGATCGCCGGATTCGAGGTCAAGGCCGACCGCCCGGCCAACATGGAGAAGCTCGGCAGGAGGCTCCAGGTGCCGCCGAAGGTGTCCTCGAATTCGGGCCGGTCGATCCTTGCCTCTTCGGCCCTGCCGGGGAACCGGCGTGAATACTGGATCCAGGCAGAGCCGACGCCCTGGGACATCATGCCCCGCAAGATCGATCAGATGATGAACCGGCAGGTCCAGAAGGGCAGGACCCGGTTCACGGCCTGGGCCTACCGGGCCTACTCGCCGGGATTCACCCAGCCCCTTGGCCCGGCCACGGTCCCCGGCCCGATGCTGGAGGCAACCGAGGGCGAGGCGCTGGTCGTCCACTTCCGGAACCAGTGCCCTTCGCCGGTCACCATGCATCCGCACGGGATCTTCTATTCGAACGAGATGGACGGCGCCTACAAGGGCAAGTTCACTGATCCCGGCGGCTTCGTTCAGCGCGGCAGCACCGTGACCTACGTCTGGGAGTGCCCGGAAGGCACGGCCGGTTCGTGGTTCTACCACGATCACGGACCGCTCGATCCACTGCCGCTATACCGTGGCCTGTTCGGCGGCCTGGTAGTCCGCAAGGCCGGTGAGCAGCTGCCGGACCAGGAATACGTACTCGCCTTCCACAGCTTCCTGCCGCCGGCGACCGGCCTCAGGCAGGCCTTCTTCTGCGTCAATGGCCGCTCCTTCACCGGGGTGACGCCGAACATGACCGCCAGGGTGGGCGACGACGTCCAGATGCACATCTTCGGAATCGACAACGACTTCCATACCTTCCACCTGCACGGCCACCGCTGGGAGGAGCCAGGCGGCAACGTGGTCGACAACAAGACCTTCGGGCCGGGCGATTCCTTCGGGGTCAGGTTCACCGAGGACAATCCGGGCCGGTGGCTCTACCACTGCCACGTCTTCTCCCATCTTCACGACGGGATGAGCGGCTGGTACTTCGTCGAATGAGGTCCTGCGTCCGACGGCTCAGGAGCATCTGCCTGGCTCCCCTGGTCCTGCTCGTAACGGTCGCGGCGCTCTCCCTTTCGGTCGACGGAGCCGGTGCGGCGAACACCCGGGTCTCGATCTCCGACTTCGCCTGGTCGAACGAGCCCGGGATCGACCTCGGCGAAAGCGTGACCTGGGACTGGATCGGGCCCGACACGGCCCACTCGGTCACCGGTACCGGGCCGGGAGGCGTTTTCGTCGACTCCGATCCGGGCAACCCGTTCCCCGACCGCCTCCCCGGCGACAGCTTCACGGTTGCCTTCGATCAGCCCGGCCGGTTCACCTTCGCCTGCAAGATCCATCCGATCGTCCGGGGCACGGTCACCGTCTCCGACCAGCTGGGGGATCCGGATTCCGACCCGGGGCCCCAGCCGCCGATCAGCTTCGACCGGGTCTCCCCCGACGTCCGGGAGGTCCTCCTCCTCAAAACGAAGCTCGGCTTCCGCGGCAAGGGCACCGCACTCAAATTCGCCTCCGACGAGCGGGGGACGGCCGACGTCGAGTACTTCCGGCTGATCAGGCGCGACGGCTGGACGACGGAGCGGTTCGCCGGCTACGACACCTGGACCGGCTTCATCGGCTACAACACCGTTCCGTTCGCCCGCCGGAGCAGCCGCTTCGCAGCTCGACCGGGAAGCTACCTGGCGAGGTTGCGGGTAGCCGATCAGGGCGGCAACTCGGCCGGGCCATTCGAGCTCCGGTTCGAGATCAAGTCGGCGCCGAAGAAGCGCCCGACCCGCTGACTCCGGGTCAGCCCTCCGGGTAGTCCTCGTCCCCGGGGACGAGGACGCGGAACTCGCGCTCCGTGCCGACCACCTTCGGCAGGATCGGCAGGATCGCGTCGGGGTTCGTCCGGGCCGCGTCGAGTGCCTGCTCGGAGTCGCGGTGGGCGGCGATCGCTTCGAGCTGCCTGATCGTCGGGAAGTGGAGTTCCAGTCCGTCGCGCTCGTGGAGTTCGAGGGCCGCCGTCGGTCGGATCCACTGGGCAGCCGTCATCTCCTCGCCGTCGGGCCGGACCGAGCCCCCAGGGGGGCAGAGGCCGAGGAAGAACCAGGTGTCGAACCTGGTCTGGATCACTTCCGGGGTGATCCAGCGGGAAAGCGGCACCAGCTCGGCTTCGGGGTGGAGTTCGATCCCGGCCTCCTCGGCCAGCTCACGCCGGGCACAGGCGACCAGGCCGCCTTCGCCGTCGCCGTCCTCTGGGTCGAGCGCGCCGCCGGGAAATACCCAGACGCCGGGCATGAAACTTGCCGTCTCGGTCCGCTTCAGCAGCAGGACCTCGAGCGCTCCGTCGTCCTCGCTATCGCGCATCAGGACGACGGTCGCGGCCGGTCGTGGCTCAGAGGGGGTTCCGTGGTTGACCGCCTCGGCCGGACCGGGTTCGGGGATCGAGGTCACGTGCCAAGGGTATCGGGGGCCCCGCGTGTCAGCGTCCACCCCGGGGCCGCTACGCTGCTCCCGATGAACGAGATCACGAGCACGAGTGGCCGCTGGATCTGCGACGCCTGTGGCTGGATCTACGACCCGGCCGAGGGCGACCCGGACGGAGGCATACCGGCCAATACCCCGTTCGAGGAGATCCCCGACTCCTGGTTCTGCCCGGTTTGTGGCGCGACCAAGGAAGACTTCTCGCCCTACGAGGAGTGAGCGAAAGGCCGGTTTTCGCAGGGGCGGACGCCTAGAATGGAGAAGATGAAGGGCAGGGAAGTCCACCTCTCGAAGCGTCTGGCGACACCGCTTGCAGTCGCCTTCCTCGGCTTCGCCTCGATCGCCATCATCCCGACCGCCGCTCCGGCCGCCGAGCCCTCGGTCATCCAGGCAGGGACGTACGGACTGAAGGGCGGGACGGTCAGGATCATGGGCGAGGTAACGGTCGCCGGCAGCCTCGCCCCGTGGCGCCCGGACCAGCGGGTCAGGCTGTTCGTCTTCCGGAATGGTCGCCAGATCTCGACCCGGTTGCTTCCGACGACCAAGGGCAGTGGTGAGTGGGGAACCTTCCGGACCGCAATCCCGGTTCGGGTCGGTGGCCGTTACGCGGCCCAGGTGCGCTACTACGGCCACGCCGGAGTGGACTCCCTCCTCCCGTCGGCCACGCCCCGGATGCGCTGGGGCATCCGGTACCCCGACCTCCGCGCGGGCCAGTGCGGTCCTGTGGTCGAGGGATTCCGCAAGGCGCTCAACCAGATGGCCTTCGTTCCGGCCAGGTCCCGCTGCTTCAACGGCAAGCTCGAGCGGGCGGTACTCGCCTACCGCAAGCTGAACGGCCTCGGCCGGAGCGCCAGGGCCGGGAAGAGGATCGTCAAGCGGGTCTTCAGCCTCAAGGGCCGCTACCGGGTCCGGCGGCCCGACCTCGGAAACCACGTCGAGGCTCCGCTCTCGCGCCAGGTGATGGTCTTCGCCAAGGGCAGGAAGCCGTATGCGATCTTCCCGATCGCCAGCGGCGCCCCGGCCACCCCGACGATCCTCGGCGTTTACTCCTTCTACCGGAAGGATCCGGGCTACAACGCGATCGGGATGTACTACTCCTCTTACTTCATCCGTGGTTACGCGATCCACGGCTACAAGTCGGTCCCCAACTACCCGGCCAGCCACGGCTGCCTGAGGACCTTCATCGCCGACCAGCCCCGGATCTACGACCTGACCGAAATAGGGATGCCGATCTACACCTTCGGCAACGCCTTCGTTCCTTTCCGGCTCGCCCCGGACCTGCCCGACCCGGCCGACTTCGACTGACCCGCAGGGAACGGCCAACGGGGGGCATATCCTCGGACCATGCTGATCCTGCTCCCGCCCTCGGAAGGAAAGGCCGACCCCCCGGCCGGCTCGTCGCCGCTCGATCTCGATGAGCTCGCCTTCGCCGGGGAGTTGACCGAAGCCCGCTCCGGGCTGCTGGAGGCATTGGCCGGGCTGGGGAAGATCGACCGCGACGAGGCCGTCGGGATGCTCGGCGTCTCGCCCGGCCAGGCCGACGAGGTGGACCGTGATGCCGCCCTCGCGGATGCCCCCGCCGGGCCGGCCGCCGAGGTCTACACCGGCGTCCTCTACGACCACCTCGACATCCCCGGGCTGCCGGCCGCCGCCCGAAAGCGGGCCTCGGAGAGCCTCCTGATCGCGAGTGGACTGTGGGGAGTGACCGGACCGGGGGACAGGATCCCGAACTACCGCCTGCCGGCCAAGGCGAAGCTGCCCGGGATCGGGGGGCTGGCGGCCTGGTGGCGGCCCCCTCTCGACCGGGCCCTCGCCGGCTTCGACGAGCCCGGCAGAACGATCCTCGACATGCGCTCCGGGGCCTACGCCTCGTTCTGGAAGCCCCGGAACGCAAGGCTCCTCCCGGTCAGGCCCTTCACCGAGGTGGATGGCGTCCGCAAGGCGGTCTCCCACATGGCAAAGGCGACCCGTGGCGATGTCGCCCGGCTCGTCCTGACGGCGAAAAAGGTGCCGGCCGATGCCGAAGCGGTGGCATCCCTGCTCCGGTCCGAAGGGCTGACCGTGGAGCTCTCGGAAGACTCCCTCGACGTGATCGAGGCGGGATGAAGGCGCCAGGAACGTTGGTGCTCACCGCGCTCGCCTGCTCTGCGGTCCTGGTGCTCGGAGCCTGGGGGCTCTTCGGGGGCGGCCGGACCGGGGGAGGGGCAAGTGAACCATCGCCCTCTGCCGGCCTGACGCCCGGACAGCTGACCGGCCAACG
>JAUMBO010000080.1:0-23854 GCA_032119635.1 Solirubrobacterales bacterium | reverse complement strand
ACTCCGGGCCTTCGTGCCGACCGACCTGATCCGGTCCGACGGCGAGGGCAGGAACCTGCTGCCGGTCGACTTCCGACGGTGCCGGATTCCGTCCTGCGCGGTGGTCGACCCGGGCAGGCCGAAGCTCGACCTGACCGTCTCGAACCGGCGTACGACCCTGTTCACCGAGGCCTCGCGATCCGGGGGAGCGCTCCACCTGACCTGGTGGGCCTGGAGGCCGGGACTCGGGTGGGAGGCCTACCGGAGGTCGGTCGGGCAGGCAGAGTCGGCAGCCGTCCGGGGAACCCCCGTCCGGCTCTCGGACAGTCCGCTACTGGTGCCGCTCGAGGCACTCGACGGCCGGAACCACTCCCGGTTCGGCCCGAACGAACGGCCGCCCTGGCAGTGGACCGTCCCCTCGAACCACGATTCGCGAACGGAATGATCCCGAGGACCGGCCTGCCCGTCCCGACCGGCCTTGCGTCGTTCCGCCTGTTACCTTCCCCTGGTCCGTCCAGTTCGTTTCTCGTCCCGAGGAGGAAATCGAGTGCACCGCATACTGCTGATCGCCCTGCCACTCGTTGCCGCAGTCACGGTCGCCTGCGGAAGCGAGTCGGAGATCTCTTCGCTTGAAGGCACATGGATCGGTACAGGCACCGGTTTCGACGGCAGCTCCTACCAGGAGACGACCGCGAAGATGGTGATCACGGAGGTCCGGGAGGACAGCGACACCTTCCTCGGTCAGAAGCAGACCAAGGAGAAGGGCGGGACCTATGGACCGAAGACGACGATCCGAGGTGCGATAGGGGCCGACGGCGTGATCTCGATCACCGACGACGACGGGTACGCATTCCTCGAGTTCACCGAGGACAACCTCGAAGGCCAGTACCTGGAAGCCAATCCCAAAGCGGGAACGGCCAAGAACTACACCTTCGAGCGCCAGTAACGCTTCGGCCGGGGAACCCCGGTTCCCGGAACGCGCCGGGGACCGGTCACCAGACGGCCCGGCACTCCTCCATCACACCGGCGCCCTCTGCCAGTTCGATCCCGTCGACCGCCCCGGTGAAGGTCCCGAACCGGTGGTGGTAGTGGGAGCGGATCAGGCCGAAGTCGTCGTCGCGAAGCCGCTCGGCCCCGTCGCGGAAGTGGAAGTCCAGGTCCGGGCCGGTCTCGAAGGAGACCCCGTCCAGGTCGTGGAAGACGACCGGGGCGACCTCGCGGGGGTGACCCTCGACCCAGACGGTGCGCTCGCTGTTCCCGGGCGGGCTGTTGACGCCCGAGACCAGGTTCCAGGCGACGGGGCGGCCCTCGGTATCGGTGCCTACCCCGGCCGACCAGAGCCAGGCGGTGTGGCGCGTGTGGTAGCCGGCCGTCTCGTCGTCCACTCCCCTGCCCTCTACCTTCCAGGTGCGGCCACCAGACTCGATCGTTCCCCGGATCGGGATCCCGGCGCGCTTGCGGGTCCAGATCCAGCCGCGGCCGCTCGGACAGACGCACTCGATCGGCTCACCGCCGCCTAGCTCCAGGGTCGCCCGGACCGAGTCCGACTCGAGCCGGGCGTAGTCGCCGTCGATCGAGACTTCCGGCCGCCCGGGTCCGAGCTGGGTGTTGTCGAGCACCCGTCCCTCCATCCGGTCCCAGAGCGACCAGAAGCACTGCCTGGCCGGGCCGATCGAGAAGCGGGCCATGAAGAGCATCACCTCGTCACCGTAGAAACCGATGTAGCGCCACCGCTTCAGCGGTCTGGCCGCCCAGGCGAACGGCATCGGCTCCGGAGGCAGGGGCAGGTCGGGGCGGCCCGGGCCGGGTCCGCGCCAGGGCAGGCCGCCGAGCGCTTCCGACCGGCCGGTCACTCGTTCGAGGAGACGGGGCATCGCGCCTCTACACTACCCCGCGATGAATCAGCAACCCGAGTCCGGGCCGGCCGCTCCCGAGGACGGCGCCCCGACTTCCGAGGAAAACGGACCCAACCCCTCTTTCGATCCCGCCGATCAGGCGATGTGCGCCCGTGCCCGGGATCGGTTCACCGGCGACCGGAGCCGCCGCCGGCAGAAGCGGAGCCCCCACGCAACGGCACCCCAGCTGATCATCATCGGTGGCCTGAAGTGCGGCACGACCTCGATCCACCACTACCTCGGCCTCCACCCCGAGATCCACATGTCGAAGCCGAAGGAACTCAACTTCTTCGTCGAGGAGCTGAACTGGGACCTGGGTCTCGACTGGTACGAGAGCCGGTTCGACGACCGGTTCCCGGTCAGCGGCGAGTCATCGCCCCATTACACGAACCGGCCGCGCTTCAACGGTGTCGCCGAACGGATCAGGGAGAACTGCCCGGACGTGCGGCTGATCTACATGGTCCGGGATCCGATCAGCCGGATCCTCTCCCACTGGGTCCACGCGACGGGAGCCGGTTACGAGACCCGGGACTTCGTCGAGACGCTCGCACTGCCCGACAGCTCGTACATCGAGCGCTCGAAGTACTGGATGCAGCTCGGGCCGTACCTCGAGCTGTTCGACCGCGACCGGATCGAGGTGATCTCCCAGGAGGAGCTGAGCCGTGACCGGGAGGGGACGATGCGAAAGGCCTTCACCTTCCTCGGGGTCGACCCCGAGTTCACCTCGGAGCAGTTCGACCGCGAGTGGGAGAAGTCGAGTGCCAAGCAGGAGGGGCGCTACCAGGTGATGGAAAAACTGATCAAGCTGCCGGGCCTCCGCTCACTGGACCGGAACTTCGACCGGCTGCCCGAGTCGATGCGGTGGATGGTCGAGAAGGTCGTCCACAACCCAGACAAGCCACCGGCCCCGAAGCCCGAGATCCCGGACCACCTGATGGAGACCCTGAAGGGCCGCTTCCGCGAAGACGTCGCCTCGTTGAGCGAATGGGTCGGCCACCCGTTCGAGGGCTGGCGGGACTACTCCTGAGGGACTCCTGAGAGTCGGGTCGACCCTCCCGATCGAATAGTTTGGGCCGGGTGGAGAGGCTTTACCGCGCCGGAAGCGAAGGTTCCGCCGGGCCGACGGAGGTTTCCGTGGCTTCGATCCTCGCCGATTACGAGCCGACCGGCACCGCGATCACCGACCGGCCCTTCTTCGCGGCGAACATGGTCACCTCGCTCGACGGCCGGGCCGCAGTCGGCGGCAGGTCGAAACTGCTCGGGAGCGAGCGCGACGGCGAACTGCTAATGGGCCTCCGGACGAAGTTCGATGCCCTGCTGGTCGGAGCATCGACCCTGCGGTCGGAGCGATACGGAACGCTGGTCCGGGATCCCGACCTCAAGAGGGCGCGGGAAGAGGCCGGGCTCGAGCCTGACCCGCTGGCCGTCGTCCTGACCAGGTCGATGGAGCTGCCGTGGGACTGCCCGCTGTTCACCGAGGGAGTCGGCCGGGTGGTGATCTACACCGGGGTCGATCGAGAGCCGCCCCCGACGGCGACCGAGGTCGAGGTGGTCGCGGTCGGCAGCGATCCCGAGGTAGGCGACCTGGCCGAGTGGCTCCACGGGCAGGGGATCCGGTCGGTGCTCTGCGAGGGCGGGCCGGAGGTGCTCGGCCAGCTGATCGCGGCCGGCCTGGTCGACGAACTCTTCCTGACCCTCCATCCGGTGATCACCGGGGAGGCCGACGCACCCCGGATCGTCGAGGGGCCGGAGGGCTCGATCGAGGCCTTCGAGCTAGTCGAGCTCTCCCGCGAGGGCGACGAGCTGTTCACGCGATTTCGCCCCCGCAGGTAGCCTGCCTCCCGATGGACTTCGATCCCGGCCCGGAGACCGAGCAGCTACTCGAGCGAGTGAGGGCCTTCATGGAGGCCCGGATCTACCCGCGCGAGGCCGAGCTGCATGCGGCGCTCGACGAGGAGGTCGGACCGGGGGTCCCGTACCCGGCCGGACTCGAGGAGATCCGCGAGGCTGCCCGGACAGAGGGACTCTGGAACCTCTTCCTGCCCGACGGCGAGTACGGGATGGGGCTGACCAACTGGCAATACGCCTTCCTCTGCGAGGAGATGGGCCGGAGTCCGATCCTCGCTCCGATGGCCTTCAACTGCGCGGCGCCCGACACCGGCAACATGGAGATTCTGGCCGAGTACGGAACCGAGGGTCAGCGCGAGAGGTGGCTCGACCCGCTGCTCGAGGGGAGCATCCGGAGCTGCTTCTCGATGACCGAGCCCGAGACCTCGGGCTCCGACCCGACCGGCCTGGCCGCAAGGGCCGAACTGATCGACGGCGAGTGGGTGATCAACGGCCGCAAGTGGTACACGTCCGGCGCCAACGGTGCCTCTGTCGCGATCGCGATGGTCAACACGGAACCGGACCAGGGTCCCTACCAACGGGCCTCGATGATCCTCGTGCCGACCGATGCCCCCGGCTTCGAGATGATCCGGCCGCTCTCGGTGATGGGCCACACCGCCGGCCCGGGCCACTGGGAGGTCGGCTACGAGGACTGCCGGGTCCCGGAGGAGAACCTGCTGGGAACCCGCGGTGCCGGCTTCCTGATCGCCCAGGACCGGCTCGGACCGGGCCGGATCCACCACTGCATGAGGGCGGTCGGTACGGCCGAGCGGGCCCTGGAGCTGATGTGCGTCCGGGCGGCCGAGCGGGAGGCGTTCGGTGGACCGCTGGCCGACAAGCAGTTCATCCAGGACTTCATCGCCCTCTCCCGGCTGGAGATCGACCAGGCCCGGCTACTGACCCTGAAGGCGGCCTGGATGATGGACACGGTCGGCAAGCGGGCGGCCAGGCAGGAGATCTCGATGATCAAGGTCGTCGCCGCGAACATGGTGATGGACGTGCTCGACCGGGCGATGCAGGTACACGGCGGACTGGGGATGACCGACGACACACCGCTGGCGATGATGTGGAGGTTCAGCCGGATGCTGAGACTGGCCGACGGGGCCGACGAGGTCCACAAGATGGTGATCGCCCGGCGTGAGGTCGGGCGCCAGCTGAAAAAGCGCGAGCAGAAGGAAGGGTCGACCGCCTAGCCGAGGCGGTCGGTGTTCTCCAGCGCGGCCTCGGCCAGCGTCACGACCGCGGCCGCGAAGGCGTCGGCAGCTTCCTTCGACTCCTCCCCGTACTGACCGCCACGGAACCGGCTGAGGACGCCCTCGGCGATGATCGCCAGCTTCCAGTAGCCGAGGGCGACGAAGAATTCGATCTCGGAGAGATCGCGACCGGCTCGCGCCTCGTACCTGGCGAGGAGCGCTGCCCGGCCAGGGAAACCGGGTTCCGAGGTGGCCGGCCGGAGGAGGGCTATCCCCTCGTCCTCGGGCTCGGCCCAGTAGACCATCAGGAGGCCGAGGTCGGCCCGTGGGTCGCCGAGCGTGCAGAGCTCCCAGTCGACCACCGCGGCAACCGCCCCGTCGGCGTCGTAGATCACGTTGTCGAGCCGGTAGTCGCCGTGGACGATCGTCGTCTCGACCTGTTCCGGAATCGAGGCCGCGAGCCTGCGATGGACCTCCTCGACGACCGGAAGGGAGCGGGTCCTCGACTTCTCCCACTGGCCGGACCACCTGGTCAGCTGGCGCTCGACGTAGCCCTCCCTGCGGCCGAGGTCGCCGAGTCCGGCCCCGTCCGGGTCGACCCCGTGGATCGCGACCAGAGTGTCGACCAGGCCGTCGCCGATCTTTCCCCGGGTCTCGATACCGGGGTAGGCAGCGGCCTCGTCAGGACCGCGGAGGACGATCCCGTCGACGAAGTCCATCAGGTAGAAGGGCGCCCCGGTGACCGCCTCGTCGTCGCAATAGCCGACCACTGGCGGGACCGGCACCTCGGTCTCGTGCAGGGCCGACACGACCTTGACCTCCCGGCCCATGTCGTGGGCGTTGCCGAGCGCCTTGCCGAGCGGCGGCCGCCTCAGGACCCATCGCCGGCTAGCGGCGTCGGTGACCAGGAAGGTGAGGTTGGAGAGGCCGCCGTGGATCGCCTGGAAGTCGAACGGGGGCTCGGCGGAAGGGATCCGTTCCTCGAGCCATGCCCCGACCGGGCCGCGCGCTAGCGCCTCCTCCTCGACAGCCATCGGCGAGAAGCCTAGGGCAAGGACGGCGGGGCCGGAACCCGGGATCTTTACGACCCTCGACCCACGGAGTAGGATCATCGGACGATGGCCGGCACGGAGGTCGAAATCGGAGAAGTACCCCCCGCGGCCTCGGCGCTCGAAATCCTCAACACGCAGGTCGGGGGAATGGTCGTACTCACGCCCGGACTCGAAGTCGTCTGGGCGAACGCCGCTGCCCGTAGGGTGGCGCCGGGACTCGAGGAGGGCAGTGCGATACGGCCGCTGCTCGAAGGACTGACCGAAGAGCAGAAGATCGACCGGCTGCTCTTCAACCGGGAGCGGGTCCTCGCCCCGGCCGAGCCGGGTGGACGGGATCTCTACTGGCTGATGCATCCTCAGGAGATGGCGGACGGAAACCTGCTCCTCTACATCTGGGATCCGGACATCTCGGAAGACATGCACGACCGGCGGATCGCCTTCCTGGCCGGGGCGGCCCACGAGCTCCGCTCGCCATTGACCGCGATCATCGGCTTCGCCGAACTGCTCAGGGAAGAGGGTGACGGAATGGATACGGCCCAGCAGGAGGCAGTGGCGATGATCGAGCAGAACGCGACCTACCTGAAGCGCCTGGTCGACGACGTCCTCGACCTGACCAGAAACAGCTTCGGCGAGCTCTCACTCGACCTCGAGGAGGTCGACTCCGGATCGGTGGCGACGATCGCCTGCGCGAGCCTGGAGCCCTCGATCGCCGCCAAGGGCCAGACGATCGAATGCCGGGTGGAGGACGACCTGCCCCGGATCGAGGCCGATTCGGGCAGGCTGAACCAGATGCTCACCAACCTGATCGGCAACGCCCACGCCCACTGCCCGGAGGGCACGGCGATCGAGGTCTCGCTCTCGGCCGACCGTCAGGAGGGCGAAGTAGCGATCGAGGTCGCAGACGACGGGCCGGGCTTTCCCTTCGAGGATCCCGACGAGGCGTTCCGGTCCTTCAGGAGCGGAGGCCCCCAGAACCCGGCCGAGATGAGCGGGGCAGGGATCGGGCTCTCGCTCACCAAGAGGCTGGTCCAGCTACACCGCGGAAGGATCTTCGTCTCGAGCGGACTGGAAGGCTCCCGGGTCTCGATCCGGCTGCCGATCGACCGGAAGAATGCCCATCCCGAATACCGGCCCGGGCCGGCCTGAGCGAGGGGATCCGGATGGCGCAGGTCGCGATAGCGGACGACTCGACCCCGATAAGGCTGCTGCTCAGGAGGCGCCTCGAGGCGGCCGGTCACCAGGTGATCGAGGCGGTCGATGGGGCCGAGCTGATCGAGCTGATCGAGGCCCGGTGCAGCGGGGCGGTCGACCTCGCCCTGGTCGACTGGATGATGCCCCGGCTGGATGGTGCAGGGGCAACGGCAGCGATCCGGAACAAGTGGCCAGGGATGCCGGTTATCGGCTTCACCGCCGGGTTACCTCCGGCAGAGGTGGAATCCCCGGCGACGCCGGACGCCTTCATCGCCAAGCCGTTCGACTTCGACTACCTGTTCGAGACGATCAGGGAACTCACCGCCGGGCCACCTCGACCCTGATGTCGGCGCCCTTGAGGCGGGAGCCGTCGAGTCGCTCGACGGTCTGTTCAGCCGCCTCGGAGTCGACCTCCACGAAGGCAAACCGGTCGAGCACCTTGACGCTGGCGATCTGATCGTCGGCCAGGACCGCGCCTTCCCTGAGCGCCCAGCGGAGGTCGTCCTCGGCGATCCCGCTCTGGCGGCCGCGGTTGACGAAGAGCTTCGTGGTTCCCTCGGCCGACCCGTTTTCCGAGGCCTCGGGCGGCTCGGCGCCGTTCCCGCTGGCAGCCCGGCCGTCCCCATCCCCGTCGAGGGGTGCGGGCTTCTTGCCCTTGCGCTCCCGGCGGCGAGGGGGCCGGGCGTGCTCGATCCTCTCCTCGGGGGACTCCCAGGCCGTGATCGTCGTCCCGGCGTCCTTCTCGATCTCCTTCAGGTCCGGCCTCTGGTCGGGAGTGACGAAGGTGATCGCCCGTCCGGTGCGGCCGGCCCGGCCGGTCCTGCCGATCCGGTGGACGTAGGTCTCGGAGGAGTTCGGCAGGTCGTAGTTGATGATGTGGGTGACGTGCTCGATGTCGAGGCCGCGGGCCGCGATATCGGTCGCCACCAAGAGCGGTACGCGGCCGTCCTTGAACGAAATCATCACCCCGTCGCGGGCTCCCTGACTCATGTCGCCGTGGAGCGCCTTGACGCCCATCCCCCGGTTCCTCAGGTCGCGATCCAGCCTGCTCGCGCCGATCTTGGTCCGGCAGAAGATGATCGCCTGCTCGGGCCGCTCGGCCCGGAGGAGCTCGATCAGGCGCTCCGTCTTGCCCTTGGCCGGGACCTCGACGAAGGCCTGGCTGACCGAGTCGACGGTCAGCGTGCGGGGGGTGATCTTGACGGTCACCGGGTCGTACATGTAGTTCTCGGCCAGGGCCTTGATCGGCGGCGGCATGGTGGCCGAGAAGAGCGCCGTCTGGCGGCCGGATGGACACATCCTGAGGATCTTCTCGACGTCCTCGATGAAACCGAGGTCGAGCATCTCGTCGGCCTCGTCCAGGACCACGAACCGGGCGGCGGTCAGAACGAGGGAGTGACGGGAGATCAGGTCCTTCATCCGGCCCACGGTCGCAACGACGACCTGGGCACCGGCCCGGAGCTGGGCCTGCTGGCCCTTGATCGGGGCACCACCGAACACGGCGACGATCTCGATATCGAGGTGCTCGGCGTAGGAGCGGAGCGCCTGGGTGACCTGGATGCAGAGCTCCCTGGTCGGGGTGAGGACGACCGCCTGGACCTCGTCGCTTTCGGGGTCGAGGTACTGGAGCATCGGCAGGCCGAAGGCGGCCGTTTTGCCGGTCCCGGTCTGGGCCTGGCCGATCACGTCGTGCCCGGCGATCAGCGCCGGAATCGACTCGGCCTGGATCGGGCTGGGCTCGGCAAAACCGATCTCGCGGATCGCCTGGAGCAGGTCGGGTTCGAGGCCGAGCTCGTCGAAGGACTTGACGGCGGTCTCGGTCATCCGGTCTTCGAGGTGGGAAGCATCGTCCCTACGGTAGGGCGTGCGACCACCCCTTCGTGTACCGGGCAGGCCCCTGAAAGTGGCCGGGCACCGCCGGTCGTCGTCAAGACCGAGTGGTCGAAAGCCGCGCCGCCGGCCGAGTCGGGCATCCCGGGACCGCCGAGCTCCGTGATCTGGATCGCCTTCACCGAGGTCATCCTGACAGCCTCGGCCCCTCAGCCGACCACTCCTTCTAGGATTCCCCCGTCATCCGTGGGCCCTGAGGGGCTGGGAAAGGCTGCTTTGTCGCTTACCGTCGTCGGTTCGATCGCATTCGATTCGGTCCGCACCCCGTTCGGGGAGCGCGAGCGGATGCTCGGCGGATCGGCGGTCCACTTCTCGCTGGCGGCCAGCATGTTCACCGAGGTGCGCGTGGTCGGTCCGGTCGGCGACGACTTCGGCGAGGCGGAGTTCGACCTGCTCGCGGGACGGGGGATCGAGACGGCCGACATCATCCGGGTCCCCGGCGGCGAGACTTTCTTCTGGCGAGGTTCCTATGGCTTCGACCTGAACACGGCCACCACCGAGGAAACCCGGCTCAACGTGTTCGGCGACTTCGACCCCGAGCTCTCGGCCGACTCGGCTGCGGCCAGCACGCTCTTCCTGGCCAACATCCAGCCCGAGGTGCAGCGGCGGGTCCGGGCCCAGTGCCCAGGGGCCGGCCTGGCCGCCCTCGACTCGATGAACCTCTGGATCGAGTCGGCCCGGGAGGAGCTGGTCGGCGCGATCGGTGAGGTCGACTGTGTGCTGATCAACGACGCCGAGGTGAGGCAGCTGAGCGGCGAACCGAACCTGGCCCGGGCGGCCAGGTCGGTGATCGAGATGGGCCCGCGGACCGTGGTGACCAAGCTGGGCGAGTACGGGGCGGGACTCTTCACCAGGGAAGGATTCTTCGCGGTTCCGGGCTTTCCGCTCGAAGACGTCCGGGATCCGACCGGGGCCGGCGACAGCTTCGCCGGTGGCTTCCTCGGGTACCTCGACGCGGTCGGCGGAGAACCGGACGAGGCCGACCTGAGGCTGGCGATGGGGTACGGAACGGTGCTGGCCTCGTTCAACGTCGAGATGTTCGGCTGCGAGCGGATCGCTTCGCTCGAGCGTGACGAGATCGAGACGAGGCTGGCCGAACTCCGGCAGATGACCGGGCTGTAGGCGGCCTGGTGCCGGGCGCGGACAGGCGACTCCGGAGCGGGGCTGCGATAATCGGAGTCCGAGTGGCCGAGAGCTTTACCGAACCCACAATTCAGGAGCGAGACGATGGCCGAGGCCGAGGGTAAAGAGGTGAGTGAGGGCGGATCGGGCGAGAGCCTGACGGTCACCGACAACCGGACCGGCCAGACCTACGAGGTCCCGATCACCGAGGACACGATCCGGGCGATCGACCTGCGGCAGATCAAGGTGAAGGAGGACGACTTCGGGATGATGTCGTTCGACCCGGCCTACACGAACACGGCCGCCTGCCGCTCCTCGATCACCTACATCGACGGTGAGGCCGGGATCCTCCAGCACCGCGGGATCCCGATCGAGCAGCTGTGCGAGCACTCGACCTTCCTCGAGGTCGCCTACCTGCTGGTCTACGGCGAGCTGCCGACTCGCAGGCAGCTCGAGGACTGGGTGTTCGACGTCACCACCCACACCTTCGTCCACGAGGACATCAAGAAGTTCCTCGAGGGCTTTCGGTACGACGCCCACCCGATGGGGATGCTGCTGGCGACGGTCGGTGCGCTCTCGACCTTCTACCCCGACTCGAAGAACACCGACGACCAGATCGAGCGGTACCTGGCGACGATCCGGCTGATCGCGAAGATCCCGACCCTGGCGGCCTTCTCCTACCGCCACAACATGGGGCTGCCGTACGTCTACCCGGACAACGACCTCTCCTACCCCGAGAACTTCCTCTCGATGCTGTTCAAGATGACCGAGGCCAAGTACGACCCGGACCCCCGCCTGGCCCGGGCCCTCGACGTGCTCTTCATCCTCCACGCCGACCACGAGCAGAACTGCTCGACCAGCGCGGTCCGGGACGTCGGCTCATCGGGGGTCGACCCCTACTCGGCGATCGCGGCCGGTGTCGCGGCGCTCTACGGACCGCTCCACGGAGGGGCGAACGAAGCGGTGCTGAAGATGCTGCGCCGGATCGGCACGGTCGACGAGATACCGGCCTTCCTCGAGGGCGTGAAGAAGCAGGAGGAGCGGCTGATGGGCTTCGGTCACCGGGTCTACAAGAACTACGACCCCCGGGCCCGGATCATCAAGAGCCACGCCGAGGACGTCTTCGAGGCGACCGAGTACAACCCACTGGTCGAGATCGCGACCGAACTCGAGAAGCGGGCGCTCGACGACGAATACTTCACCTCGCGGAAGCTCTACCCGAACGTCGACTTCTACTCCGGGATCATCTACGAGGCGCTCGGGATCCCGCCCGAGATGTTCACCGTGATCTTCGCCATCCCGCGGACCGCAGGCTGGGTCGCCCAGTGGCTGGAGATGTCGGACGACCCCGACAAGAAGATCTCCCGGCCGCGGCAGATCTACACGGGCCGCTCCGACGTCGACTACACGCCGCTCGGGGAGCGGTCCGGCTCGGACCGGATCGAGGGACCGCCGGCGACCCGACCGAGCTAGGGGGTTCGGATTTGGCCGCCTGGAAGGTGACCGTCCGGAACGGCTCGAACGTCCAGCGCAAGGGCTTCGACGGCCTCGACGAGGCGCTCGCCGAGGCGAAGAGCCAGACCCGGGACATTCTGGCCGAGGGTGCGCTGCCGCCGGCCAAGGCCTTCCGCGAGTACGAGCCGTCCGAGCTGGTCAAGGCGAGGATCGAAATCACGGGCAAGGGCCTGCTCCGTCCCCCGACGGCGGGGCTCGACATCCAGGGAGACCAGAGCCTGGTCGGCTTCATCGGTGGGGTCCGGCGTAAGCCGATCGAGGCCAGCGACGAGGCCGGGATCTTCGACGAGATCCGGAAGGCCCTCTCGGGTTGAACGACGCGGGCGCGTCGGAGGAGCGGGCCGTCCCCGAGGGCTCCTATGCGGCCGGGCGGAAGGCGAGGTTGCCGGCCGGTGCCGAGCGGCCGATCGCGGTGTTCGTGAACGGGGTTCCCCAGGTCGAGGGCGAAGACTTCGCGATCGAGAGGGAGACGATCGTCTTCTCGAGACCGATCCTCAAGGAGGAGCCGGTCGGCCTGATCCGGTGGACGATCATGTTCATCGGGCTCTGGGGTACCTACCGGACCCACGAGACGGTCGATGTCGAGTACCGGGTCGACGGCAGTCCCAGGTTCGCCTCGGACCTGCCGGTCGGTGACTGAGCGCTACCTGAAGACGTAGAGCAGCAGGAAGGCCGCGATCGCGAAGACGGCGCCGGCGGCGAGCATCCCCTTGTCCTCGGCGACGATCGCCGCGGTCGAGCGGTCGTCCGAGCGGTCGTAGATCAGGTAGAGATACCTGAAGATCCCGTAGACCACCGGTGGAATGGTCAACATCATCCGGCTGCCGATCAGCGGTGAGTACACGGTGTAGATCGCGTAGGTGATCACGGTCGCGGTGGTCACCATGGCGACCATCTGGTCGAGGAAGGGGAGCGAATAGTGCTCGAGGACGGGCCGGCTCGAGGAGCCTTCGTGGAGCTCCGAGACGGCCTCCTGCCGGCGCTTCGTGAAACCGAGGAAGCTGGCCAGGGCACCGGTGCAGAGCAGCAGCCATTCCGAGGCACTGGTGTCGATCGCCACGGCCCCGGCGATCACCCGGAGGATGAACAGGGTGGCCAGGGTCATCACGTCGATGATCACGACCTGCTTGAGACCGAAGCTGTACGCGACCTGGATCACCCCGTAGCCGGCCACGAGCAGGCCGACCTCCCACCCGACCGCACCGAAGGCGAGGGCGAAGGCACCGACCGCGAGCAGGACGGCGATCATCCAGGCCGGCCCGATCCCGAGCTGGCCGGCAGCGATCGGGCGGAATCGCTTCTGGGGATGCTGGCGGTCGAGCTCGACGTCGTTCAGGTCGTTGACGAAATAACCGGCGCTCGAAATGGCGCAGAAGGCGATGAAAGTGAGGACGGCCTGCCCGATCGCCCACGGGTCGTCGAACTGCCCCGAGAAGAGCAGGCTGGCGAAGACCAGGACGTTCTTGATCCACTCCTTCGGTCTGGCGGTCTTCAGGGCAGCCCTGAGCGGTGAGCGGTGAGGCAGCTCCGGGGGTGGGGTTGTGGCCGTGCTGGACTCCATACGAAGTAGCGGCCGCCCCCGGTCGAGGGGTTGCAAGGCCGGTCGGGAAGGCTAGCGAGTGGCGCCCCAGGGATCGGAAAGCGGGGCGGGGTGAAGTCAGGCCTTCACCGGCCGGGGCCCGATGGCGGATCGATCAGGACACCGGGATTGAGCATCCAGTCGGGATCGAGCGCCCCCTTCATCGCCCCGAGGGCCGCCGCGAATGCGTCCGGGCGCTGCCGGTCGTACCAGGGACGGTGGTCCCGTCCGACCGCGTGGTGGTGGGTGATCGTGCCGCCGGCATCGATGATCGCCTCCGAGGCTGCTGCCTTGATCTCGTCCCACTGGGCCTCCTCCTCACCCCGACGGGCCGGGCCGAGGACGGTGAAGTAGGGGGCCGCGCCGTCCCGGTAGAGGTGGGTCAACCGGCAGGTGACCCGCGGCTCCGCCCCACCCGGAGGCCCGGCTGCCACCGCCGCCTCCCGGGTCGTCTCGACGACCCGGGCGTGGAACCCGGCCATTCGCTCCCAGGTGATCGCGCTCTCGAAGGTCTCGGAGAGGACGCCGCAGCAGATCAGGCGGTCGCGCAGGTAGGGCGCCTCGAGAAAGGCCGACTTCCACCGGTCGGAGCCGGATCCACCCTCCCCTCCTTCCCCACCCCCGTCGGATACCGACCGGGAGCGGACCTCGCCACCACCTTCCCTGGCGATCCCGATCGCCAGGTCGAGCCGGTCGCCGACCGGCACCGAGGCCGACTCGAAGCCCAGCATCAGGACGGCCTCGGTCCCGTCGCCTGCCCCCATCAGGCCCGCCTCGACCGGATCGACCAGCCGGCAGTTGGCCGGGTCGAGTCCGGACTGGGCGATCTCGCGGACCGGGCCGGTCGCGGCCTCGACGAAGTCGGGTAGGCCGACGGTCGCCCGGGCCCGGAACTTCGGCCTCGGCCTGACCCGGACCCAGGCCCCGGTGATCACGCCGAGGATCCCCTCTGACCCGAGCATCAGCCTGTCCGGGGAGGGGCCGGCGCCGGAGCCGGGCAGCCTCCGGCTCTCCCAGCCCCCGGTCGGAGTGACCGCGGTGACGGACTCGACCAGGTCGTCGATGTGGGTCTCGCGGGTCGCGAAGTGGCCGCCGGCCCTGGTCGCGATCCAGCCGCCGAGGGTCGACCACTCGAAGGACTGCGGGAAGTGCCTGAGGGTCAGGTCGTGGGCCTTGAGCTGCTGCTCGAGGACCGGGCCCCTGGCCCCGGCCTCGATCAGTGCCGATTGCGACACCGGATCGACCTCGAGGACCCGGTCGAGGCGGCCCAGGTCGAGGCTGACCACGGGCCGCTCGTCGGCGAGCCTGGGTTCGACCCCCCCTACCACGCTGGTCCCGCCGCCGAACGGGATCACGGCGGCACCGAGCGAGTCGGCCCGCTCGAGCACCTCGGCAACCTCGCCGACGTCGGCCGGGAAGGCGACGAGATCGGGCGGCGAGTCAAACTCGCCGCGGTGGGCCCGGACCACGTCGCGGTAGGCCCGGCCGTAGGAGTGGACCAGCCGTTCGTGCCGGTCGTCGGTCATCAGGCCCGGACGGGAGCCCTCCGGAGGTGCGAGCCGCGACGGGCGAAGCTCGACCCGACCCTCCGGCACGGCCTCGACCGGCTCGACCTCGAAGCCGAGCATCTCGCCGACCCCGGTCGCCACCACGGCCAGCTCGGCTGCGGTCGGCTCGCGATCCTCGTTTCCCCAGGCCCAGCGGCTGCGCCTCGAGCCTGCCCCGCCTTCGGTCACCTGACCCCCGGGACTACCAGTGGACGCCGCGCAGCAGGTGGGCGAAGGCGACGGCCTCGGCAGAGGGAGCCTTGTCCCCGTCCGTGGCCGGTTCCCCGTCGGCACCCTTGGCCGCAGTCGAGTCCGGGAAGAGCTTGTAGCCCGTGTTGAGGATCGCGTCGGAGGTCTTCGGCGAGAGGTTGTAGAGCAGTTCGCCGAAGTTGCCCAGCCTGGTCGCGACCTTCTTCGGGCGGGAGATCATCGCGTCGGTGATCATCTCGGCCGCCTCGCCGGGCCCGATCGTGGGGAAGGCGTCGTACATCTTGGTCGGGGCGATCATCGGGGTCCGGACGAGCGGCATGTAGACGGCCGTGATGTCGACCCCGTCGTCGACCACCTCGGAAGCGATCGTCCGGCTGAAGGCATCGAGCGCAGCCTTCGAGGCGACGTAAGCCGAGAACCTCGGGGCATTGGTCTGGACGCCGATCGAGCTGACGTTGATGATGTGGCCGCTCTTTCGCTCCCGCATCCGTGGCAGCAGGGTGAGGATCAGCTTCAGCGAGCCGAAGTAGTTGAGCTGCATGGTCCGCTGGAAGTCGTGGAAGCGGTCGTAGGAGAGCTCGACCGAGCGCCTGATCGAGCGGCCGGCATTGTTGACCAGGACGTCGACATGACCGTGCTGGGCGAGCACCTCGTTGGCCATCCGTTCGACGTCGTCGACCTCGGCGAGGTCGCAGGGGTGAACATGGGCCTCGCCGCCCCGCTCCTCGATCTCGGCCTTGAGCTCCTCCAGCTTGTCGGCCGAGCGGGCGACCAGCAGTACGATGCCGCCGGCCTCGCCGACCCTGAGCGCCGTCTCGTGGCCGATCCCCGAGGAGGCGCCAGTGATCATCACGACCTTGCCCCCGATCGCACCGCCCAGCGAGCGGTCCTTGAAGAGGTCGGGGTCGAGGTTTCGCTCCCAGTAGTCCCAGAGACGGTCGGCGTAGGTGGCGAGCGGCGGTACGGCGATGCCACTGCCTTCGAGTGCCTCGAGCGTGTTCGAGCAGTCGAAGCTGGTCGGGTAGTTGACGTAGACCAGCACCTGGCGCGGGATTCCAAGGTCGCCGAGGACCGTGTCGACAACCCGCTGGACCGGAGAAAGCATCATCAGGCCGCCCCGGACGGCCGGCGGTACGACGTCGAGCATCTGGGGATCGAGCCGCATCGACATCTGGGGGGCATGGGCCGAGCGCGAGAACAGGTTGATGATCTGGCCGGCCTTGAGCGGGTTCGGGTCGGTCAGGTGGAAGGTCTCCCCGTCGCGTCCCTCGAGGTGGGCTATGTGGTCCATCGCGTCGGCGACGAAGTCGACCGGAACGACGTTGATCTCCTTGCCCTCGACCCCGACCGTGGGGAACCATTGGGGGAGCGTCCCCCGGATCCGCTGAATCAGCTTGAAGAAGTAATACGGCCCGTCGACCTTGTCCATCTCGCCGGTCTCCGAGTTGCCGACCACGATGCCCGGCCGGTAGACCCGGAACGGCACCTCGACCTGGTCGCGGACGATCCGCTCCGACTCGTGCTTGGTCCGGAAGTAAGCGTGGCGGTTGAGGTCCTCGGCCTCGTCGAACATGTCCTCGCGCCAGACCCCTTTGTAGAGACCGGCGACCGCGATCGAGCTGGCCAGGTGGAAGCAGCCGGCGTCGATCCGGTTGGCGAGCTCGACCGCGTGGATCGTCCCCTCGACGTTGGCCAGCCGGATCGCCTCGTCCTCGGCCTCCATGTCATAGATCGCGGCCAGGTGGAAGAAGTGGTCGACCTTGCCGGTGAAGGCTTCGACCTCGTCGGCGTCGAGTCCGAGCATCGGCTGGGTGAGGTCGCCGACCACCGGCTCGACCGTTCCAGGAGTGTCGCCCCAGGATGCGATCAGCTCCTCCAGCCGACCCCGAGAGCCTTCCCTGACCAGGACCTTGACGGTCCCGCCGCGCTCGAGCAGCCTGGCGATCAGGTGACGGCCGATGAAGCCGGTCCCACCGGTTACGAAATAGACCATCTTGTCTCCTCCCGAAACTCCTCCTCGAAGCTGCCACTCAGAGCGGTGGCCGATACCGCCCGGACCTTACCGAGCCTGCGAAAAAAGGGCGTGGGAATTCATCCCTGATTGGCAACATCCCGGCCGTCGGGTTGTCCTAGACTCAGTCCCGATGGCGGAAACGGCGACCCTCGAAGTGACGATGCCCGAAATGGGCGAGTCGGTGACCGAGGGAACCGTCCTCGAGTGGCACGTCTCGGTCGGCGACTGGGTCGAGGAGGGCGACACCCTGGTCGAAGTCTCGACCGACAAGGTCGATGCGGAAGTCCCGGCGCCGGCGGCGGGCACGGTGACCAGGCTCGCGGTCGAACCCGACGAGGACGTTGCGGTCGGGGCACTGCTCGCCGAGATCGAGACTGGAGGTACGCCACCGGAGGGCGACGGCAACGAAAACGGCTCTGCTGCGGCCTCGAACGGGACCGAAGCTGCCACTCCCGGGGCAAACGGCGATCAGTCCGGGGACGAGGCCGGAAACGGCCACCGGGCCACCCCGATCGCCCGCAGGGTCGCCGCGGCCGAGGGAGTCGACCTCGGCTCGGTGGACGGCACCGGCCCGGGCGGCAAGGTGACCAAGGCCGACGTCATCGATCGCGGCAACGGAGCCGGGGCCGCGGGCGAGGCGACGCCGCTCCGTGGCGCAGCCGGAACCCTCGCGAGGGCGATGGACGAAAGCCGCGAAGTCCCGACCGCGACCTCCTTCCGGACCATCCCCGTGAACCGGCTCGATGCCGGCAGGAAGGCCCTGAACACGGCCCTGGCCGACCGGGGCATGAAGCTCTCCTTCACCCACCTGGTCGCCTGGGCGATCGTCCAGGCCGTGCGGGACTGGCCGGTCATGGCCCGCCACTTCGACCTCGCCGACGGCAAGCCCCACGTGATCGATGACGGCCGGTTGAACTTCGGCCTCGCGGTCGACCTCGAGCGCGACGACGGCTCGAGGACGCTGGTCGTGCCTTCGGTGAAGGGAGCGGATGGACTCGACTTTGCCGGGTTCCACGCGGCCTTCGAGGACCTGGTCGCGAGGGCCCGCGACAACGAGCTGACCGCCGACGACTTCGCCGGCACCAACCTCACCCTGACCAACCCGGGCGGGATCGGCACGGTGGCCTCGGTCCCGAGGCTGATGAAGGGCCAGGGAACGATCGTCGCGACCGGCTCGATCGCCTATCCGCCCGAGTGGGCCGAGGCCGACCCCGAACAGGTCCGGGCACTCGGCGTATCGAAGGTGATGACGATGACCTCGACCTACGACCACCGGATCATCCAGGGGGCCGAGTCGGGCAACTTCCTGAAGGCGATCGCCGGCTTCCTGACCGACTCCGGCTTCTACGAGGGCGTCGCGGCAGACCTGGGGATCGACCCGGCGGCCGTATCCCAGGCGACCGCGGTGGTCACCCGACCGGTGAACACGGCCGTCGCCACGGCCCCCGCCGTGCCGGACGGAGCGCCGCCCTCGGACGAGATGCTCCAGGCGGTCCAGGCGGCGACCTCCCTGCTCAAGGCGTACCGGACCCATGGTCACCTGGCGGCCGACCTCGACCCGCTCGGCAACGAGCCGAAGGGCGACCCGGCACTCGATCCCGAGACGGTCCACCTGACCCCCGAGCTGATGTCGAAGATCCCGGCATCGATCCTCCGGATCGGGGTGCCGGGCGAGACCCTGCTCGAAGCCCTGCCGAGGATGAAGGCCGCCTACACGGGCAGGATCGGCTACCAGTTCGAGCACCTCTCCTCGCACCAGCAGAGGGTCTGGATGCGGGAGAAGATCGAGACGGGCGCCTTCTCGGCGCCACTCGAGCCGGACGAGAAGGTCCGGCTGCTCGAGCGGCTGATCGACGTATTCGAGTTCGAGCGATTCATCGAGAAGGCCTACCTCGGCCAGAAGATCTTCTCGATCGAGGGGCTCGACGTGATGGTCCCGATGCTGGACGAGATCTCGACCCTGGCCCTCCGTGCCGGGGCGGGCGAGATCGTGCTCGGGATGGCCCACCGGGGCCGGCTCTCGGTGCTCGCCCACAACGTCGGCCGGCCGATCGAGTCGCTGTTCGCCGAGTTCGAGGGATCGAAGCGGCTGGAGGACGTCAAGGCCGTTGCCGCCATCCCCCACGGCGGAACGGGCGACGTCAAGTACCACTACGGCCACGAGGGCTCCTACACCAACCACGCCGGCGAAGAGATCGCGGTCCACCTCTACCCCAACCCGAGCCACCTCGAGTACGTCAACCCGGTCGTCACGGGGGCGGCCCGGTTCTCCCAGAACGAACCCGACGGGACCAGCCTCGGCCACGACACCTCCGAGGCCGTGCCGGTCCTGATCCATGGCGACGCCGCCTTCCCGGGCCAGGGCGTCGTGGCCGAGACGCTCAACCTGCTGGCCCTCGACGGCTACTCGGTCGGCGGGACGATCCACCTCGTCTCGAACAACCAGATCGGCTTCACCACCGACCCGATCGAGGCCCGCTCGACCCCGTACGCGACCGACATGGCGAAGGGTTTCAACATCCCGATCATCCACGTGAACGCCGACGACGTCGAGGCCTGCTCCCAGGCGGTCCGGCTGGCGATGGCTTACCGGAACGAGTGGCAGCGGGACGTGGTGATCGACGTGATCGGGTACCGGCGCTACGGACACAACGAAACCGATGAGCCGGCCTACACCCAGCCCCTGATGGCCGGGAAGATCAAGGACCACCCCCCGGTCTCGGCGCTGTACGCCGGCGAACTGGAGACCCAGGGAGTGGTGACCAGGGAGAGGATCGAGGCGACCTCGAACGAGCGCCGGAATTACCTCAAAGCGACCCTCGAGGAGCTGCGGGAGAAGATGGAGGCCGGGGTCTACGAGGATCCGACCATCACCTCGGCCGGGACGAGCGAGCTGAACAGGACTGCGAGCCCGCCGGTCACCACGGCCGTCCCGGAAGAGCGTCTCCGGGCGCTCAACCAGGCGTTGATCGAGGTGCCGGACGGCTTCGCGGTCCAGCGGAAACTCCGCAAGCCGCTCTCCCGCCGGATCGAGGCGCTGAACGAGGGCGGGATCGACTTCGCCCAGGCCGAGGCGCTCGCCTTCGCCTCGCTGCTCGAGGAAGGGATCCACCTCAGACTGACCGGCCAGGACTCCGAGCGGGGCACCTTCTCCCAGCGCCACCTCGTCCTTCACGACGAGAAGTCCGGCGACACCTTCGCCCCGATCCAGAACCTGCCTCAGGCCCGGGCCCCGTTCGAGCTCTACAACTCGCCGCTCTCGGAGGCCGGCTGCCTCGGCTTCGAGTACGGCTACAGCTCCTCTAACCCGGACTCGCTGGTCCTCTGGGAAGCCCAGTTCGGCGACTTCGCCAACTCGGGGCAGGTGATCATCGACACCTTCATCGCCTCCGGCGAGGCGAAGTGGGGATTGACGACCCGGCTTACCCTGCTGCTACCCCACGGCCACGAGGGCGCCGGCCCGGAACATTCGAGTGCCCGGATGGAGAGGTTCCTCTCGCTGGCCGCGGAAGGCAACATGAGGATCGCGAACCCCTCGACCGCGGCCCAGTACTTCCACCTGTTGAGGCGCCAGGCCCTGATCGAGAAGCCCCGGCCGCTGGTCGTCTTCACGCCGAAGGGGCTGCTCCGCCAGGCGGCCGCGACAGCCCGGCTCGACCAGCTGAGCAATGAACATTTCCACTTCATCCTCGAGGACCAGAAGGCGGTCGAGCGACGGGAGGAGATCCGTCGCCTCGTCCTCTGCTCAGGCCGGATCTACTACGACCTCGACTCGTCCGAGGCCCGCGCGACGGCGACCGACGTTGCGGTCGGCCGGATCGAACTCCTCTACCCCTTCGCCGAGGAGCAGCTGGAGAACCTGATCGACTCCTACCCGAATCTGGAGGAGGTCGTCTGGGTCCAGGAAGAACCCCGCAACCAGGGTGCCTGGAGCGTGATGAGGAGGCGGCTGCCGGAGCTTCTGCCGGAGGGTGTCAAGCTCGAGTACATCGGCCGTCAGGGAAGGGCCAGTCCGGGCGAGGGCTACTCGGTCGCCCACGTCCGCGAGCAGGAACGAATCGTCCTCACAGCGCTGACCCGGAGCGCCTGAGCCGTACCCGGCGGAGGTCCGGAGCGGCCGGAACTCACCGGCGAGATGCGGGAGCCGGTGATATAAAAGGGGGCAGGTGGGGGAAACGATGTTCCTCCGCAAGGGGAGTAGAGACGGAAGGAGCGTCGTTTGGGGGTCCCCGCAAGGGGAGAGTCGCTGAAGAGTTTCCAAAGCCCGTCTCCGGCGGCCCTGCCCCGGAGACGATCGCGTCGGCATCCCTCCCTGGCTACCGACGCGCTGGCGTGGTGAGGACCGCGCGGACCCCCTGCCTCCCGTGGTCCTCACCCGCCGAACTTCCCTCTCCATGGATCAGGCCGGCGGCAAGTCCAGGGCGGCGGCACCGCCCATTTCTCGTGTAGCTTGCCCGAGTGCTACGAGGTCGTGAAAGCGAACGAACTGTGATCGGCGCGATGAGGGAGAGGTCAGGAAACGGATCGGTCGACTCGACCGGCAGGCGCTCGCCGTTGCGAATGACGTCGATCGTCCTGTCCGTTACCACGGCCTTCGCCCTCCTCCTCTCCGTCGCCGGTCCGGCTTCTGCCGAGAGGCCCTTCACGCCCAGGTTCAGCCAGAACGTCCAGGGGGCGATCACGTTCGCAGCCAACACGGTGATGACCTGCCCGAACTCGGACTCCCGCTGCCCGGAAGCCAGGGCGGGGACGGGTTCGACGCTGAACAACAACTCGTTCAACATGACCTACGTCGACATCGACTCGGACCCGACGACGTTCAACTCGTCGGCGGCCGACCTGACCGTTCCGGCAGGTGCCCAGGTCCTCTTTGCGGGGCTCTACTACGACGGGCAGACCACGGCTGGGGTCGGCGGTTCGGCAGCGCCCTCTCCATCGAGTCGGGGAACCGTCCGCTTTCGCGGACCCGGTGACTCCGGCTACCAGACGCTCACCGCCTCTGTGGACGACTCGACCACCGGCAAGTACGCCGCGTTCGTCGACGTGACCGGCCAGGTCGCGACGGCCGGTTCGGGTACCTACACGGTCGCCAATGTCCAGACCGGTACCGGCGAGGACCGGGGCGGCGGATGGGCGCTCGTCGTGGCCTTCCGCGACCCGGCTCAGCCGGCCCGCAATCTGACCATCTTCGACGGGCTCGAGACGGTCAGCCAGGGGACGGTCAAGACGATCGGCGTGAGTGGCTTCCAGACCCCGGCCTCGGGGCCGGTCCAGACCGACCTCGGCTTCGTCACCTATGAGGGCGACCGCGGCTCGAGCGGTGACAGTGCGACCCTGAACGGCACGGTTCTCTCGAGCGCGACCAACCCCCCGAACAACTTCTTCAACAGCTCGATCTCCCGGGACGGGGTGCGGGTGACCAACAAGAACCCCGACTACGACAACCAGCTCGGGTTCGACGCGGTCCAGGTGAACGCCGACGGCGTGCTGCCCAACGGTGCGACCAGCGCGACGATTCGGCTCCAGACGAACCGCGACCAGTACATGCCGCACGTGGTCACCTTCGCGACCGAGATCTTCTCTCCGACCGTGACCGCGACCAAGTCGGTCGTCAACCTGACCTCTCCGGGAAACAGGCCGTCTGCCGGGGATGTCCTCC
Source organism: Solirubrobacterales bacterium (assembly GCA_032119635.1). Lineage (GTDB taxonomy): Bacteria > Actinomycetota > Thermoleophilia > Solirubrobacterales > 70-9 > 67-14. Next base: position 1,121 of record JAUMBO010000080.1, on the reverse strand, counting down.
GCTACTTCGTCGAGTACACGAACTCCGGCGGCGACGGGGCGACACAGTTCACGGCCGAGGACGCGATCCCGGTCGGGACCACCTACGAACCCGGCTCGCTCGCGATCACCGCCGGCTACGACCCCGCGTTGCTGACCGACGCGATCGCCGATGACCGGGCCGAGTACCTCCCGGCATCGAACTCGGTCAGGTTCCGGCTCGGCCTGGGTGCCAGCCCGACGAACGGAGGCCTGCTGCCGGCAGCAGGCGGCGGTCCGGCCTCGACGGCGACGATCCGCTTCCAGGTGACCGTCGATGCCGGCATCACGTCGGACAGGCCGATCTCCAACACGGCGACCGGCAGCCTCCTCTCCCAGACCCTCGGCACCGAACAGTCCGTTATCTCGAACGAAGTCGTGCTCGAGGCCCTGGCACCGGACCTGGTCATGTCGAAAGACCACGCCGATTTCCCGCCCGGCGGGCCGGTCGTATTCACCCTCGGGGTGGCGAACGGGGGCTCAGCCAATACGTCTGGCTCGGTGACCGTCACCGACTCCTTCCCGACACCGGCCTTCGGTTCGATATCGATCACCTCTTCGAGCGGCTGGGACTGCTCGGCGACGGCCGGCCTGAACCTCTCCTGCACTCGCTCGGACTCGCTGAATGCCGGGGCCACGTACCCGCCGATCGTGGTCGAGGCGACCCTCGACTCCCCTCCAGCCCCCCCGACCGTCTTCGAGAACACGGCCCAGGTGACCGGGGGAGGAGACCCCAACCCGGTCAACAACGTCGCAACCGACTACCTGCCGGCTCCACCCGCGACCAGCGACCTGGCGGTGACCAAGTCGGTCGACCAGGCGACCGTTGCTACCGGTGCCGGGGTTACGTGGACGATCGTGGTCAGGAACAACGGACCGTCGACAGCCACGGGCGTCACCTTGACCGACAGCCTCCCGGCAGAGGCCGACACGGACGTCCTCGTATCGAGTGGGCAGGGTACGTGCGAGGTGACGGTCACGCCCGAGGTCGAGTGTGCGATCGGCTCACTCGCCCCCGGCCAGTCCGTCGAGGTGACGGTCTCGGCGATCGTGAACGCCGACGACACGGCCGACATCGACAACACGGCCTCGGTGACCGGTGAC
>JAUMBO010000079.1:1405-4264 GCA_032119635.1 Solirubrobacterales bacterium | reverse complement strand
CGACTCCGCCGACCCGCCCGGCCTCCCTGACCAGGCCGGTAACCACGACTCCCCGAACTACCGTGGCCCCGTGCCTCTCCGCATCGGCCTCTAGGGCCTGGGCCAGGAGCCGTGGGTCGACCGAACCGTCGCCGGGTGCGAGAACCGCACTGCGAATCGACGGGCCGAGTCCCGGCTCTATTTCCCGCGCCCCGCTCGGGGTCAATCGGTCGGGCTTCAGGCCAGACTCCTCCTGGAGGTCAGCCATCCTCTCCAGCACCGCCGCCTCATCCCCGTCCAGGGCGACGTGCAGGCCGCCCTCTCGCCGGTAACCGGTCGAGAGTCCCGTGTCGGTTTCGAGAGCAGAAGCGAGATCGGGATAGAGGTCGGCCGAGGCGAGGTTCATCGGCAGGAGTGCCTGTTCGCCGAACTCGTGCTCGCCCACCGGGGCGAGCATCCCGGCCGCGACCCGGGTCGCATCCGGCCCCCTCTCGGCGTCGCGATCGAGCAGCGCAACCGATGCCCCGGAGGTGGCCAGCTCACGGGCGACCGCAAGGCCGACGATCCCGCCCCCGATGACGACCGCGTCGAGCGGACCGTCGGGCAGGGTCGGTCCCACCCGCCCGCCATTCCGCTCTCGGTCACCATCAGACAACTGGAAAGCCTTTCCCGTAGCGACCCCGCGCCCGGAGTCGACCCGATTCCCTGTCCGGCGGCACCCACTCCCTAATCGCCGGCATTACCCGGATCAGGTTCAGGCGGTCGGCGGATGCGTGTCCGCCCTCTCAGCCCCCGAATCGCCGGGGCTCCCGCAGGACGAGACCGATCCTACCGGCCGGATCGAATCGCGCCGACTGGGATAATCGGATCATGTCCTATGGAACGGCAGACGGCCCGGGGGCGCGGCGGCGCGAGCAGCTCCGGACGGCCCGGCTCTACTTCGTCTGCGAGGCGATGCCGGGTGGAGAAGACCCCGAACCCCTGCTCCGGGCCGCGCTCGACGGCGGGGTCGACATCATCCAGCTGAGGGAGAAGTCCGGCGACGTGCGGCTGATCGACCGCGCCGCGACGACCTTTCGGCGACTCGCCGACGCCTACTCGGTTCCCTTCATCGTCAACGACGACCCGGAACTGGTCGAGCGACTGGGCGCCGACGGCGTCCACGTGGGCCAGGACGACATGACCGTGGCCGAAGTCCGCAAGGTAGTGGGGCGCGAGGCCCTGGTCGGAGTCTCGACCCACTCGCCCGAGCAACTCGAGGCGGCGATCGAGGCCGGCGGGGTCGATTACCTGAGTGCCGGTCCGATCTGGGAGACGCCGACCAAGGAAGGCAGGCCTGCGACCGGTCTCGAGTTCATCTCGTTCGCAGCGAAGACGACGGCGCTTCCATTCTTCGCGATCGGCGGGATCGACACCGAAAACGTCGAGCAGGTGCTCGAAGCCGGGGCGAGAAGGCTCTGCGTGGTCAGGGCGATCCGGGATTCCGAGGACCCCGCCGCCACCGCTGCGGCACTTCGTCGGGCATTTGCCTCGGTGGGTGACGAGGTCGCCCCCGGTGGCTGAGCGGGAACCAGATGACCCGGCCGACCGGATGACGGCCGGCTACGCGAAGGCCGAGGAGAAGAACCAGCGAGTCAGGGAATCGCTCGAACCACTGGGGGAAGGGGAGCGGCCGACCGTGATCACCGTCGGTGCCGTCTTCTGCGCCGTGATGGCCGCCATCGCCTGGACCTCGGCCGGGGTTGCCATGTTCACCGGGGCCGAGGTGAACGGGGTCCGGCCCAACGTCGCCCAGCTCGCCCTCACCGGCCTGATCACCACCGCCCTCGCCTGGGGTCTCTGGAATGCCCGGTACTGGGCGGCACTCGGCTTCCAGGTACTCCTGCTCCTGCTCCTGATCGCCGGGGTGGCCGGACTGGTCCTCGCCGGGACCCTCGTCCAGGCGGTCAGCACCCTCATCCTGGTCGTCCTGCTGGGCGCGATGTTCTGGTTCATGGTCAAGGCGATGGCCCGGATCCAGATGCCCGACCGGGCCCCTGGCAGCGGCCCCGAAGAGTGAGCCGGCCGGGGCCGGGCAGGGTCCCGACCGACCATCCGAAGGCGGAACTCGCGCCGCCCCCGCTCCGGTAGTCTCGGCCCCGGATGGCAGACGAGAGCTTCGACCTGATCGTCGTAGGAGGCGGCCCCGGCGGCTACGTGGCCGCGATACGGGCTGCCCAGCTCGGGCTGAAGACGGCCGTGGTAGAGCGTGACAAGGTCGGCGGCAGGTGCCTGAACTACGCCTGCATCCCGGCCAAGACGATGCTCCACACGGCCGAGGTCCTCGATGAGGCACGAAACGGTGCCCACCTCGGCGTCAAGACCGAAGGGGTCGAGCTCGACTGGGAAGCGCTGTCGGCCAGGCGGACCGAAGTCTCCGCAGGCCTCGAATCGGGGATCGGAATGCTGTTCAAGAAGAACGGAATCACCGTGATCGAGGGCGAGGCCTCGCTCACGCCCGGGGCCGACGTCGAGGTCGACGGGAAGGTCTACGAGGCCGCGAAGGTGATCCTCGCCACCGGGTCGGTCGCGATGCCGATCCCCGGCACCGAGTTCTCCGACAGGGTGGTCGACACCTGGGGCGCCTGGTCGCTCCCCGAGCAGCCGGCGAAGATCGCAGTCGCCGGGGCTGGCGCGTCCGGGGCCGAAATCGCCTCGGCCTACATCCGTTACGGAACCGAGGTCGTCCTGATCGAGATGCTCGACCAGATCCTCCCGGCCGACGACCCGGACGTGGTCCGGGTGGTCGAGCGGACCTTCAAGAAGCAGGGAGTCGAGATATCGACCGGCACCCCGGTCGAGGACGTGAAGCCAGGCAAGGACTCGGTCAGCCTGAAGTAC
>JAUMBO010000079.1:0-1395 GCA_032119635.1 Solirubrobacterales bacterium | reverse complement strand
TCGACCGCCGAGGTCGACTACCTGGTGATCGCCGGCGGCCGCCGACCGGACGTCGATCCACTCGGCCTCGAAGGGGCCGGTGTCGGACTCGACGAGGCCGGCAAGGTCGTGGTCGGCCCCGATCAGTTGACTTCGAACCAAAAGGTCTACGCGGTCGGTGACCTCACCCCCGGACCGGCCCTCGCCCACAAGGCGATGGAGGAAGGGATCGTGGCGGCCGAGGCAGCTGCCGGCCAGCCGATCCACCCGGTGGACATGGACCTGATCCCGTCCGGCACCTTCTGCCACCCACAGGTGGCGAGCGTCGGCCTGACCGAGGCCGAGGCGAAGGAGCGGGGGATCGAGCCGAAGACGGCCAAGTTCAAGCTGGGCGGGGTCGGGGCGGGGTCGGTCTACGAGGATCGCGACGGAGTGGTGAAGCTGGTCGTCGACCCGGCCTACGGCGAGATCATCGGTGCCCACATATCCGGCAACCGGGCCTGCGACATGATCCCCGAGCTGGTCGCCGTGATGGCGCTAGAGGGTGGCTACCAGGAACTCGCCCGGATGACCCACCCCCACCCGACGATCTCCGAGGCCGTGCTCGACGCCGCCCGGGCGGTCGACGGCTGGGCAACCCACGCCTGAAGCCCCCAGGCCCCGACCTGACCTTCACTTCCCGGTCCCGTCCGGCAAGTGGCCATCGGTAAGGTGGCCAAGGATGGCGAATGGACCCGAAATCCCCGATCGAGAGACCTGTCTGGAGCTGCTCGGACAGATGACCCTGATCCGTCGTTTCGAGGAGGAGGCCGGTCGTCAGTACCAGCGGGCCAAGGCCGGTGGCTTCCTCCACCTGGCGATCGGTGAGGAGGCGACGATCGTGGGCACCACCCGGGCGATGCGGCCGGGCGACTACCTGGTCGGCACTTACCGGACCCACGGTCACGCGATCGCCCGGGGCACCCCCCCGGCCAGGGTGATGGCCGAGATCTTCGGCCGGGTGGACGGGGCGAGCGGCGGTCGCGGCGGTTCGATGCACGTCTTCGACGGCGAGCGACGGTTCATGGGCGGCTACGGGATCGTCGGGGGCAACATCCCGATCGCCGCCGGATTCGCCTTCGCCTCGCGCTACCGGGAGGAAGACGACGTCACCGTCTGCATGTTCGGTGACGGGGCGACCAACACCGGCAACTTCGGCGAGACGATGAACATGGCGAAGCTCTGGCAGCTCCCGGTCGTCTTCCTGGTCGAAAACAACCTCTACGGAATGGGTACGGCGCTGGAGCGCCACTCCGCCGAGACCAGGCTGGCCCGGAAGGCCGAGGGGTACGGGATCGAGGGCGAACAGGTCGACGGCATGGACCTGCTGGCGGTCCGGGATTGCGTCTCCCGCCACGTCGAGGCGACCCGGGCCGG
>JAUMBO010000078.1:0-2925 GCA_032119635.1 Solirubrobacterales bacterium | reverse complement strand
CGAGCGCGCCAAGAGTACGGCGCCGGTTCCGAGCCCGGTTAGAAGGACCAGTATTCCGAGGTACATCAGGAAGCCCCCGTCGAGACCGACACCGAGCAGGGCACCCAGACCGAGCAGCACGATTGCCCCGATCGCCGCCCTGCGACCGGGGCTCGAGATCGGGTCGATCCCGGCACCTGGCGGCGCGAGTACCCCCTTCTCCTTCTGGGGGTCGGCATCGAAGCGACCACCGAGCACCAGGCCGTAGAGAAGGAGCATCGAGGGGATCAGCACGAGCAGTCCAACCCCGATCGAGAAGAGCAGGGCGATGATCACGTTCTCTGGCGCGGCTGCCTCGTCGATCGTCAGGCCCGGCAGGATCTCTGGCGACTGCGCCAGCCCCCAGCCCGCCACGACCGCGACCGTTGCGAGGGCGCCGGCGACCCGGGCCGCGGGGTATCGCCTCAGCCAGAGCAGCGCGATCGCTGCCAGCCCGGCCGCACCCGAGACGATCACGGCGATCAGTCCCGCGCCCGAGACGAGCCCGTCATAGATCGACCGGTCGTCGGTGGCCATCACCCCAAGTCCGGCCAGGGCGAGGGCGCCTGATACGAACCCCGAACCGATGGCCCTGACCCTGAAGGCCTCGGCCAGATCGTCCTTGCCGGACCGCTCGGCATCGGCGGCCAGGTAGATCGCCGCAAGATAGGCACAGAAGGCCACGGCGAGGATCCCGATCGAGATCGAAACGGGGTTGAGCCAGCTGGTGATCGGATCGCCGGCGGCGTTCCCGACGGGGACCCTGCCATCGGCAATCGCCCCGATGACCGTGCCAAGCATGAAGGGCGTCAAGAGGGATGAGACGGCCGAAACCCATCCGATCGCAGTTCGGTCCGCCACACCACCGACGACGTAAGCGGTGGCACGAAGGAGAATCCCGATCGCGGCGAGGAGCAACGGTATCCAGAGGGTGGAGAAGATCGAGCCGAAGACATCGGGGTAGGCCGTCCAGCAGACCACCAGTACGAAAATCAGCCAGACGTGGTTCGCTTCCCAGACCGGCGCCATCGAACGATGGGTCTGCTCCCGGATCTCCTCCGCCCGGTCTCCCCTCGCGGTCAAGGCCCAGAAGGGAGCGCCGAAATCCGCCCCGGCTAGGACGATGTAGGCCGCGATGCCCACGAGCATGAGGAATACGGGTATCTCAGCCAGCAACCGGGGTTCCCCTGTCGTCGGTGACGGCATCGTCGGCGATCCCCGGACTCAGGGGCTTCCGCGCAAGCCTGAACAACACCCAGATGGTTGCGGCAATCAGGACCGAATAGACGATCGCGAGTGCCGCGAACCCGAAGACGATTCCGTCAGCGCCCGTGACCGCGGACTCGGTCCTGAGGATCTCGTAGACGACCCAGGGCTGGCGACCGACCTCGGTCACGACCCAGCCCGAAATAGTGGCGATCAGGGCTCCGGGACCAGCGAGCATGACGCCGCGGTAGAACCACTTCGACCGGGGGACCTGCTTTTTCCTGAACCAGGAAAGCAGGAACCAGAACGAGAGCAGGACCATGAAGGTGCCGATCCCAACCATCGTCTGGAAGGCGATCCTGACCACGTTGACCGGAGGGCGGTCTTCGGGCGGAACGATCTCGAGACCCTGAACCCGGGCATTCGGGTCGTGATAGGCGAGCAGGGAGAGCATCTTCGGAATCTGGATGCCGTACTCGATCTCGTTGGTCTTTTCGTTGTACCAGCCGCCGATCGTCTCCGGCGCTCCATCGGTCGTCTTGTAGAGGCCCTCCATGGCGGCCAGCTTGACCGGCTGGCTCTCGGCGACGTTCTTCGCAGACCAGTCGCCGATCACGAGCTGTACCGGTGCGGCGACGACCGCGAGTGCGAGGGGGACGAGCATGGCGGTCCTCACGTACCTGTCCCGCCGGCCCTTCAGCCAGAGGAAGGCGTAGACGCCGGCCATCAGGAAGCCGACGGCGATGTAGGCCGCAACGTACATGTGGGTCAGCTGGGGCCAGAGATGGGAGTTGCCGAACAGGGCCTCCCAGGGCCTGACGTCGGTCACCTCGGTACCGGCCATGTCGAAGCCACCGGGATTGTTCATCCAGGCGTTGACGGCGATCACCATCAGCGAGCCGGTGATCCCGGCGGCGATCACCGGGACCCCGGTCAGCAGGTGGAGTCGTGGCGACATCCGGTCCCAGCCGTAGACGTAGATCGCGATGAAGATCGCCTCGATGAAGAAGGAGAAGCCCTCCAGGCCGAAGGCGAGACCGAAGACATCGCCGAAGTTCGACATGAAGCCGGGCCAGAGGATCCCGAGCTCGAAACTGAGCAGCGTGCCGGTAACGACCCCAGCCGCGAACAGGGTGATCATCACCTTCGACCACCGGCGGGCGATCTCGGTGTAGTGGGGTTGACCAGTCCTCTGCCCGAGCCACTCCATGAAGACGACCAGGGCAGGGAACGCGACACCGAAACAGACGAACGGGATGTGCATGGCGAACGAGAGCGCCTGCATCTGGCGGGCCTCGAGCAGGTAGTTCTGGTCGACCACCGGGAAGGGTGCGCCTATTGTCGAGATTAGTTCGATCACCGGGTACCCAGCCTGAACGTATATCCGTTACGGCGGCCGGAAGGCCCGCCTAGCCGATCGCCACCATGCGCTCGATCGGAACCCTGGCACGCTCGGCGATCTCCGGGTCCACCTTGACCTCGAACTTCAGGTCCCGGAGCGAGTCCCGGAGCTTCGGCAGGGTGATCATCTTCATATACCGGCAGAAGGCCATCCGGTTGGCCTCGATCAGGTTCGCCTCCGGCGCGGCCTGGGAGATCGGGTAGAGCATCCCGTTCTCGGTCGCGATCACGAACTCCCCGTCCGGGTTCTCCTTGACGTGCTCGATCATCCCCGAGGTCGAGAGCAGGTGAACCCCTTCG
>JAUMBO010000077.1:25528-25821 GCA_032119635.1 Solirubrobacterales bacterium | reverse complement strand
GCTCGGGGCCGAACCCGAACCGGCCGAGCTCGGCCGGGCAAAGGGCAGTTTCGTCGGTGCGGTTGGCCGCTTTCCGGAGGCGGTAACGGTCGATGAGCTGGTGAAGCGGGTCCGGGAGACGACCGGCGGGCGCGAGCCGCTCCTCTTCGACTCGGGTCCGGAGCGGGTCGAGACGGTCGGAGTGGTTACCGGGGCGGCGGCCTCCTCGATCCACGAAGCCATCGGGCTCGGCCTCGATGCGTTCATCACCGGCGAACCGTCCGAACACGTGATGGCCGATGCACGCGAGGGCC
>JAUMBO010000077.1:0-25518 GCA_032119635.1 Solirubrobacterales bacterium | reverse complement strand
AGCAGGCCGGTTCGGTGTCGAAGAGGAGTTCATCGACATACCGAACCCGGTGTAAGAGAGGAAAGCCGGACCGGGGGATCGGAGAACGTGACGAAGGGAGACCCGTTGACCACCGCCACACCAGCAACCAAGTCCAACACGCTCGCAGACCTGCTGCCGAAGGCCGCAGCCGAGCACCCGTCCTCGGACGTCTTCATGTTCAAGACCGACGCCGGGACCTGGAAGACGATGACTTTCGCCGAGGCCCACGACCGGGTCTCGAACCTGGCCCTCGGGCTCATGGACTGGGGGATCGTTCGTGGCGATCGGGTCGCGATCCTGGGCAGCACCAGAGCCGAGTGGACGATCTGCGACCTCGCCGCGATGTCGGCCGGGGCGACCGTGGTCCCGATCTACCAGACCAACTCGCCGGCCGAGTGCCAGTACGTTCTCGAGCACTCCGGGTCGAGGGTGGTGATGGTCGAGAACGAGGACCAGCTGGCCAAGATCCGTGAGATCCGGAACTCCCTGCCGGAGCTCGAGCTGGTCGTGATGATGCTCGGCTCGGCCGACGACGCCACGGCGATGGAAGAGCTCGAAGCGAAGGGTGCCGGCGGCGACCGGGCGGCGCTCGATCAGCGGATCTCCGAGGTCACGCCGGACGACTTCTGCAAGATCGTCTACACCTCAGGCACCACCGGTCCGCCCAAGGGCTGCCTGATCTCCCACGGCAACTACCGGGCGATGCTCGACATGGCCGACGAGGTCGACATCCTCGGCCCGGGAGAGAAGACCTACCTCTACCTGCCCCTGGCCCACGTCTTCGCGCTGCTTCTCCAGTACGGAGTGGTCGACGTCGGCGGCTGCATCGCCTACTGGGAGGGCGACACCACCAAGATCGTGCCGAACCTGGCCGAGGTGAGGCCCGAGAACTTCCCGTCGGTACCAAGGATCTTTGAGAAGGTCCACGACATGGCGAAGGCCGCCTCGAACGAGGGTGGGCCCAAGGGCAAGATCTTCGACTGGGCACTCGGGGTAGGCGCCGAGTACCAGGAGGCGATCGCCGAAGGTCGCTCACCGGGTGCCTTGACCAAGCTGAAGCACGGCCTGGCCGACAAGCTGGTCCTCAGCAAGATCCGCGAGATCTTCGGTGGAAACGTGCAGCTGGCGCTGACCGGGGCGGCCCCGATCGACCCCGAGATCATCACCTTCTTCCACGCGGCCGGTGTTCCGGTCTACGAAGCGTGGGGGATGACCGAGACCTCGACCGGCGGGACGACCAACCTGCCCGGGGCCTCGAAGGTCGGCACGGTCGGACGTGCCCTGCCCGGGGTCGAACTCAAGCTCTCGGACGAGGGCGAGCTGCTGGTCAAGGGACCGAACGTGTTCAAGGGTTACTACAGGAATGAGGAGGCAACCCGCGAGACGATCCGGGACGGATGGCTCCACACCGGAGACATCGCGACGATCGACGACGAGGGCTACGTCTCGATCACCGGCCGGATCAAGGAGATCATCATCACGGCCGGGGGCAAGAACATCACCCCGGTCAACATCGAGGCCCAGGTCAAGCGCCACCCGCTGGTCGCCCAGTGCGTGGTGATCGGCGACCGCCGGCCATACCTGGTCGCCCTGGTCACGATCGATCCCGAAACGGCAGTCACCTACGCCGAGGAGAACGGCAAGGATCCGGCCGAGCTGTACCGCGATCCCGAGGTCGTCGCCTCGATCGAGGCCCACGTGGACGAGGTCAACAAGAACCTCGCCCAGGTCCAGCAGGTCAAGAAGATCACGATCCTCCCGAGGGACCTGAGCCAGGAGGCCGGCGAACTGACCCCGACGCTCAAGCTCAAGCGGCCGGTGATCGCCGAGAAGTACGACGGGGAGATCGAAGCGCTCTACGCGAAGTAGGTCCGCGGCCCGGAATCGGGGGGCGGGGCGGCCGGGTCAGCCGGTCGTCCGGTCAGCCCCGGTCTGACGCAGCAGCGAGCCGGTCGTCTGGTCGAAGATCCTTCGCCAGACGGAGGCATCGTTCGACTCCTGCTCCTTGACCGTCCGGATCACCTTCTTCAGGCGGGTGGCCGAGATCTCGAGGCCGTGACGCTCGGTGATTTCCTTGAACCACTCGTAGTTGTCGGCCAGCCGGGCGGTCACCGACTCGAAGCCGTGGCCTGCGATCTCGAGCCTGCGGGAGTAGTCCATGATCGAAGTGCCGAACATCAGCTCGTCGTCCAGCTCGGGCTCGATCAGGAGTATGTCGACCCCCGGGTACTTCTCGTTCCAGAACTGGACCGCCACCTTCAGGCGCTGGTGAACCAGCAGCCGGAATGTCTGGTTGGCGATCGCAGGCAGGCCCATGTCGGAGATCCGCCTGACTTCCCGCCCGCCGGGGGTCGGAATCCCCTCCTCACGGTCGTTCACGTATGGGACCAGCGGGTTCACCACGACGACGAACTCGGCCCCCCGGTCGACCGCCACGTCGACGTTGGTGGTCGAGTAGATCCCACCGTCGACCAGCGTCCGGCCGTTGACCTCGACCGGTTCGTAGACCAGCGGCAGGGCGGTCGAGCACTGGACGGCCTTCGAGATCGGGACCCCGCTCCAGGGCCCGTCCGGTTCACCGAGCACGACCCGCTCGCCCGAGTCGAGGTCGGTCGCGGTTATGTAGAGGTCGCGCTCCAAAGAGTCGAAGGAATCGTTGATCCCCTGGGTGGCGAGCGCCTCCCGGACGTAGTCCTCGATGCCCTCGTTCGAGTAGAGGCCGGTCGGCAGGTGCTCAGCGAGGCCCCAGCCGACGTCCATCACCGAGATGTCCCGGGCCCTGGGGATCATGTTGCGGGCCATGCCGGCCACGTGACCGGGGAACGAGACGGCCCGGCGGGCGTATTCGCCGAAGGTCGGACGGAGCATCGTGTTCTGGGTCATCCGCTCGATCGGCGCCCCATCCTCCTCGGTGAGGACGCGCATCATCTCGTCCGGCGTGACACCGGCGGCAAGCATCGTGCCGACGAAGGAGCCGGCGCTGGTGCCGACGAACATGTCGAAGTCGTTGACCCCGGCGTTCACCGCCAGCAGGTCGAGAGCCCTGAGGGCACCGATCTCGTAGGTCCCTCCGGTCAGGCCTCCGCCCCCGAGGACCAGTGCGGTCTTCGAGGCACGCCTGCCCTTCTTCGACCTGCGCCGCCTGGAGCGCCGGTCGATGTCGACCACCTTGCCCATCGGCCGGATTATGCCAAGCGCCGGGGACGGGCGAAGCGCCACGGAATGCGACCCCGGGGCCGGTAATCCGGGTACCCGTGCGCCCGACCGGTGGCGAAATCGACGGTGCCGGCGGGGCGTGACGGCGGACGCGGAGGTGACCCCGGCTAGATTCAGGAGAGCGATGTTCGATTCGAAGAGGGACTCATTCGACCAGCGCGCGGTGGGAACGGTTGCCGCCCTGGTCCTGGGCGCGCTCCTGATCCCCGGGCCGTTGGCCGGGACGGCCGCCGCTTCCGATCCTCCCCTGCCACTGCCGAACCCGGATGCGCCAGCGGTCATCCCCCAGCCCCGGACCCTCGATTCGCCCACGGTCCGCTCAGTCACCCGGACCTGCGAGGAGATGCGCAGGCAGGTGCGCCGTGGCAACTCCGCCCCCTCCCTCGCCGTGGTCGAGCTGGGCTCCGGAGAGCGGGTCTGCTCCCTCAATCCGAAGAAGGCCCGGTCGCTCGCCTCGAACACGAAGATTCTCACGACCGCCGCGATCCTCGGCAGGCTCGGTCCCTCCCACCGCTTCCAGACCCGGCTGTTCGCCGACGGCGAGATCGGCCGGAATGGCGTCCTCGACGGTGATCTCTACCTGAAGGGCGGCGGCGACCCGGGCCTCGGCACGGGCTCCTTCCTCGAGCGCTACCTCCCCGGGGCCGGCACCGACGTCGATTCCCTTGCCAGACAGGCCCGGGCGGCCGGACTGAAGCGAGTCACGGGCCGGGTCTACGGGGACGAGTCGGTGTTCGACTCGTTACGCGGCGTGGCCGATTCCGGGTTTGCGACGAGCCCCTGGATCGGTCCCCTCTCGGGCCTCTCGCTGAACGCCGGCTACACCGGTGCCTCGCTCGAGAGGTTCAGTACCAACCCGGCCCGCCTTGCGGCGAAGGCCCTCGTCCAGCGCCTCAGGAAACGGGGCATCTCGGTCAGCGACCGGACGGCCATGGGCAAGACGCCGCGGACCCCGATGAGGGGCAGCCCGCTCGCCAGAGTCGAGTCCGAGGACATGGCCTTCATGGCCCGGATAACCAACCTCTACTCGAACAACTTCTTCGCCGAGATGCTCGTCAAGGCACTCGGGGCCGCAAAGGGCCGCGGCGGGAGCACTTCGGCCGGGACCCGGGTGGTCAGGTCGTTCGCGGCCTCGCTCGGGTCGACCGTCGACCCGGTCGACGGGTCGGGGCTCACCTTCTCCAACCGCGGCACCGCCTGGGGGCTGGCCGGCCTGCTCGCCCGCTCCCGGGAGGAGCAGTGGTGGGGCCACTTCTACCGCTCGCTCCCCAGGGCCGGCAGGGAAGGGACGGTCGCCGACCGGATGGAAGGCACCGCAGCCGAAGGGCGGTGCCGGACCAAGACCGGGACGCTGACCGGGGTAAGCGCCCTCTCGGGCTACTGCTTCAACCGCTCGAAGAAGAAGTTCGCCTTCTCGGTCCTGATGAACGATGTCTCGAACACGTACGAGGCCCGGGCCGCCCAGGACCGGATCGCAGTCCTCCTGGCCGGACTCTAGTCCCGGTCGGTCAACTCGCCGGCCAGCAGCCGATCGAGACCATCGCGGTCGAGCACCGTCACTCCCAGCGACTCGGCTTTTGCCAGCTTCGAGCCGGCACTCTCGCCGGCGACCACGAAGTCGGTCTTCTTCGAGACCGAGCCGGTCACCTTGCCACCCGCCGCCTTTACCAGGGCCGCCGCCTCGTCGCGGCTCATGTCGGGCAGGGAGCCGGTCAGGACCACCGTCACGCCGTCGAGCAGGCCACCCTCGGCCCGGCGTTCGCCTTCTTCCAGCCGGAGCTTCAGCCCGTACCCCTTCAGTCGCTCGATGATCTCCCAGGTCCGCTCGTCGGAGAGCGACTCGGTGATCTGGTTGGCCATCACCGGGCCGACCCCCTCCGTTCGCTCGATCCCCCCCGGGTCGGCGTCCCGGAGCGCATCGATGTCCCCGAACTCCTCGGCCAGCGCCTCGGCCGTCACCGCGCCGACCCCGGTCAAGCCGAGCGCGAACAGGACCCGGGGAAAGGGCTGCTCCTTCGAGCGCTCGATCTCGGCGACCAGGTTCGAGGCCGAGACCTCCCCCATCCCGCTCAGGTCGGCCAACCGGTCCTTTTCCAGCGTGTAGATGTCGGCCACGTCAGCGATCATCCCCTCGTCGAGCAGTCGCTTGACCTGCTTCTCGCCGAGACCTTCGATGTCCATCGCTCCCCGGTGGACGAAGTGCTTGAGGTGCTGGAAGGCCTGCCCCGGGCAGCCCTTGCTGTTCGGGCAGATCGTGAAGACCGAGTCCCCGGGCTTGACGGTCGCGGTGCCGCAGGAGGGGCACTCGGCCGGCGGCTTCGGCTTCCGTCTCCCCTTCGGCCGGTCGCTGGTCACGGCCGAGACGACCTGGGGGATTACGTCGCCGGCCCGCAGGACGATTACCTCGTCACCGGCCCGGACGTCCTTGCGGGCGAGGTCCTCCTCGTTGTGGAGGGTCGCGGTCGAGACCGTCACCCCGCCGACCCGGACCGGCTCGAGCAGCGCCCAGGGCACCAGGTGTCCCGTCCTGCCGACGTTCCAGTCGACCTCGCGAAGCAGGGTCGTCGCGGTCGAGGGCGGGAACTTCCAGGCGATCGCCCAGCGCGGTTCCCGGCCGGCCGCGCCGAGGTCCTCCCAGAGGGCCAGCGAGTCGACCTTGATCACGACCCCGTCGATCTCGAAGTCGAGGTCGTCCCGGCCGTCGCGCCACCACTCGCACCGCTCGAGCACCTGCTCGATCGTGTCGTGGCGAGCGATGTCGGGGTTGACCGGGAAACCGGCCTCCCCCAGCCACTCGATTTCCTCGGAGTGGGTTGCGAACGAGGCTCCGTCGAGGGCACCGATCCCGTAGGCCCAGACCGCGAGCGGCCGCTCGGCCGCGATCTTCGGGTCGTGCTGGCGGATCGATCCGGCGGCCGAGTTCCGAGGGTTGGCAAAGGCCGGCTCCCCGGCGGTCACCCGCCGTTCGTTCAGCTCCGAGAAGGCCTCGATCGGCAGGTAGACCTCGCCCCTCACCTCGATCAGCGGCGGGGCACCGGGAATCTCCTTCGGCAGCCCGGCGATCGTCTCGACGTTCCGGGTCACGTCCTCGCCGATCCGTCCATCGCCCCGGGTCGCCGCCCGGACCAGCCGACCGTCCTCGTAGGTGAGCGAAATTGCCAGGCCATCGATCTTCGGCTCGGTGACCCAGGTGATCGGTCCGGGATCGACCCCTTCGCGCTCGAGGTGGTTCCGGATCCTCCTGTCCCAGGCGAGCAGTTCCTCGGCCGTCCTCGCGTTTGCCAGCGAAAGCATCGGCAGGGCGTGCTCGACCGGCTCGAACCCCTCGCTCGGCGGGGCACCGACCCGCTGGGTCGGCGAGTCGCCGGAGATCAGCTCCGGGTTCTCCTTCTCGAGCGCGACCAGTTCGGCGTAGAGCCCGTCGTACTCCTCGTCGGAAATCTCGGGGCTGTCCTTCGTGTAGTAGAGGTAGATGTGGTGGTTCAGCTGCTCGCGGAGCTCCGCGATTCGCCTCTCCACCGGGACCTCGCCGCCGGTCCCCTCCCCGGACCCGGGATCGTCAGCCAAGCGAGCCCTCCAGCACCCGCTCGAAGTCGCGTTGCCTGAGGCCCTCGATGCTGCCGTGGTGGGTCAGGTCGAGATGGAGCGGGGTGACCGCGATCTTCGATCGCGCGATCTCGCCCACGTCGGTCCCCGGCTCGTCGTCGAGCCCCGGCTCGTAGCCGTAGATCCGGTAGGTACGCCGGCCCGAGCCGGGATCGCCCTCCCCGACCAGCTCCAGCTCGTCCCGGTAGAGCCGTTTGCCGAGCCTGGTCACCGCAACCCCGGCCGGCTCGCCGCCGGGTACGTTGATGTTGAGGAGCGTTCCCTCCGGCAGCGGGTGCTCGGCCAGCTCCCTGACCACCGAGGCAGTGAACCTGGCCGCCAGCCCGAAGTCGTAGTCCCGCCTCGGGGCGTAGCCCATCTCCCGCTCGAGCGACTGCTGGGAGACCGCTATCGCCGGGATACCGAGCACAACCCCCTCGAAGGCGGCGGCGACCGTGCCGGAGTAGGTCACGTCGTCGCCCAGGTTGAGGCCGTGATTGATCCCCGAGACGATCAGGTCCGGACGATCCCCGAGCAGGCCCACCTCGGCGAACCGGACGCAGTCGACCGGGGTGCCGTCGGTCGCGTGGCCGATGTCGCCGTCGTCGAAGCGGACCTCCTCGACCGTCAGGGGGGAGCGGGTGGTGATGCTCCGGGCCGAGGCGCTCCGGTTTGAATCCGGCGCGATCAGGCCGACGGTAACCCCGTCGATCTGCCTCAACTCGCGTCGAAGGGCCTGGATGCCGCTGGCGGCGATCCCGTCGTCGTTGGTGACCAGAATCCTCACCGGTCAAGGATATGGCAGGCGACGGCCGCGGCCGCCCCGGCTCAGTACCCGACTTCGACCAGGTAGAGGCCCTCGGGCGGGGCGGTCCGGCCGGCCTCGGGGCGGCTGGCACCCTCGAGCAGCCGGCGGAACTCCTGCTCCGAACGGTCCCCCGTGGCAACCTCGACCATCGTGCCGACCAGGATCCGGACCATGTTCCGCATGAAGGAGTCCCCGGTCACCCAGAACTGGAGCACGCCGGGCTCGGCCACCGATCCGGCTGGCGAGACGAACGAACGCTCCTCGACCCAGGCCGCCGACTCGATCACCCGCTCGAACCTCTGGTGGTAGGTGTCGGTCGGGGTGAAGGCGGTGAAGTCGTGCTCCCCCTGGATCGCTTCGGCAGCCCGGTCGAGGGTGTCGCGATCGAGCTTCGACCTGACCCACCAGGCCCTGCCCTCGGCGAATGGGCTGGGATTGGGCCGGGCGAGGACCCGATAGCAGTAGGTCCGTGAGCGGGCATCGCGCCGCGCGTCGAAGCCTTCCGGCACGGCCCGGACAGAGTCGACCGAAATCGCCGGCGGGGTCAGCCCGTTGAGGCTCCGGGCCGCGTCCGTCGGGACCTCCCCACCGTACCCGAAGCTCGCCACCTGACCGAGCGCATGGACGCCGGCGTCCGTCCGTCCGGCCACGGTCAGCGCCACCGGCTCGCCGAGCAGGATTTCGAGGGCCCCTTCGAGCGCCCCCTGGACGGTCGGCACCCCCTCCTGCCTGGCCCAGCCCCGGAAGGGCTGCCCGTCATAACCCAGGTCGATCCGCCAGTCCACGTGCCTAACCCGGGATCGGTCCTTCTTCGGGCGCACCGGGCCCCGGCCGGCCGGTCACCTGGAGGCCGGCCTTCTGCCCGGCCAGCAGGACCAGGTAGACGGGGTTGAGCAGGGCGTACCGGCGCAACAGCCGTCCTGGCTCGTGCATCAGTCGGAACAGCCACTCGAGTCCTGCATCCTGCATCCAGCGAGGGGCCATCGGGCTGGTGCCGGCGTGGAAATCGAAGGCTGCACCGACCGCAACCATCGGGATCCCGGCGAGCGGTGCCATCCGGCAGGCGAACACCTCCTGCCTCGGGCAGCCCGTACCGACGAAGCAGAGCTTCGCTCCCGAGTCCTTCACCCGGCGAGCGACCTCCTGCTGTCCGTCCCGGCCGAGCGGGCCGAAGGCAGACGGCATGGTGCCGGCGATCACCAGGCCGGGATACCGGGTGACCAGGTTGCCGGCGAGCCGACCGAGCACCTCGTCGGTACTGCCGTAGAGGAAGACGGGCAGCCCTTCGGCCGCCATCCCTTCACAGAGGTCGAGCATCAGGTCGGGTCCGTAGACCCGCCGGTCGAGACCTGCCGAGAAGAGCCAGTTCAGCGCCCACCGGACCGGCTGGCCGTCGGCGAGGACGAGTCCGGTCCGGTCGAGGACGTCCCGGAAGGCGGGCTCCCGCCATCCGGTCATCACCCCGTGGACGGCGAGGGCCGTGGCCGGGAGTGGCCTCCCCTCGCGGGCCGCCCCGAGCAGTACCGCCGGGGCCTCGTCCGGTCCGATGAGGTCCACCCCGACCCCGAGGATCGGCTTCCTGACCACCCCGTTCGGCTCCGGGCCGACGTCTGGCGCCACGACGGGTCAGCCTTCCCCGGCCGGGCCCCCGGGCTTCCAGAGGTCCCGGTTCTCGTCGAAGATCTCCCGGGCGATCACCTCGACGTCACGGGTCAGTCGCCACTCCGGGTAGTCACCGGCGAACCGGGCGTTCGACCCGATCCACCAGATGTGGTCCCCCACCCTCGGCCGGTCCTCGTAGCTCCACTCCATCGGCCGGCCGGTCACCCGCTCGGCGATCGCGATCGCCTCGAGGACCGAGCAGTTGGAGTGCCGCCCTCCTCCGATGTTGTACACCCGGCCGCCGGGCTTCGGCGCCCGGTAGAAGTGCTCGAAGGCCGAGATCAGGTCGGCCGAGTGGATCACGTCCCTGACCTGCCTGCCTCCGTAGCCGAACACGGTGTAGGGGGTCCCGGTCATCGCACACCGCATCACGTAGGCGAGGAACCCGTGGAGCCGGGTGGCCGAGTGGCGGGGGCCGGTCAGGGTCCCGCCCCGGAAACAGACGGTCGCCATCCCGAAGTACCGGCCGTACTCCTGGACCATCAGGTCGGCCGAGGCCTTCGAGACCCCGAACAGACTGTGCAGGGTCCGGTCGATCGACATCTCCTCCGTGATCCCCTCACTGAAGGGATGGTCGGGCGGGAGCTCCCACCTCGTCTCCTGCTCGACCAGGGGGAGCTGGTTCGGACGGTCGCCGTACACCTTGTTGGTCGAGCAGAAGACGAAGGGCGCCGCTGGGGCGGACCGACGGCAGGCCTCGAGCAGGTTCAGCGTCCCGACCGCGTTGACCTCGAAGTCGGTGGCCGGATCCCCGGCCGCCCAGTCGTGTGAGGGCTGGGCCGCAGCGTGGACCACCAGCTCGACCGAGTCACCGAGTTCGTCGAAGAGCCTGTCGACCGCCTCCCGGTCGCGGATGTCGAAGTCGTGGTGGGCATAGGACGCTCCGAGCTCCTGCCCGAGGCGCTCCACGTTCCAGGCGGTCGAGGCTTCCTCGCCGAAGAAGGTGCGACGGAGATCGTTGTCCACGCCGTGGACCTCGAGACCGAGGCCGGCAAAGTGGGCCGCAGCCTCCGAGCCGATCAAACCGCCTGATCCCGTGACGATTGCTGCCGGCAACTTGCTCACTCCCGGTCGAATCGCCCGACGGCGACCCGACCGGTCGGGGTCATACGAATTCCAGGTAGACCATCTCGGTCGAGTCCGACCGGCGCGGTCCGAGCTTGACGATCCGGGTGTAGCCGCCGTCGCGTTCGGCGTACCGCGGCCCGATCTCCTCGAACAGCTTGTGGACGAGGAACTTGTCCTGTCGGAGGGTCGCCAGCGCCTGGCGCCTCGCATGGAGGTCGCCTCGCTTGGCCAGGGTGACGAGCTTCTCGACCTCCGGCTTGGCCGCCTTGGCCTTCGCCTGGCTGGTCTTGATCCTCTCGTGCTGGATCAGCTCACGCGAGAGGTTCATCAGGAGCGCCTTGCGGTGAGCCGGGTCGCGGCCCAGCTTGTTCCTCTTCTTCGCGTGACGCATCGGTTCGACTCCGCCCCGGCTCAGGCTCCCCGCAGCTGGTAACCGCGGTCGCTCAGGGTCTCGATCACTTCGTCGATCGACTTCTCGCCGAAGTTAGGGATCGCCGAGAGTTCCGACCTCGACTTGGTGACCAGCTGACCGATCGTCTCGACTCCGGCCCGCTTGAGGCAGTTGTACGAACGGACGCTCAGCTCGAGCTCGTCGATCAGGATGTCGCCGTCCGGACCGGCATCGATCGCGACTTCGGTCTCGATCGCCTCGACCACCGGCTCCTTCGCGGTCAGCTCCTCGACCCGGTCGGGATCGGTGAAGATCGCCAGAGTCTTGATCAGGATCTCGGATGCCTCCCTCAGCGCCGTGTCCGGCTCGATCGAGCCGTCGGTCTCGAGGTCGAGGGTCAGCTTGTCGAAGTCGGTCCGCTGACCGACGCGGGCCGCCTCGACGGTGTACGAGGCGCGACGGATCGGGGAGAAGATCGAGTCGATCGGGATCACGCCGATCGGCTGCTCGTCGTCCTTGTTCTCCTCGGCAGGCCGGTAGCCACGTCCCCGCCCGATCGTCAGGTAGATCTCGAGCTTGACCTTCTTGTCGAGGGTCGCGATCGGGGCCTTCGGGTTGAGGATCTCGACCCCGGCCGGGAGGTCGATGTCGCCCGCGGTCACGTCACCCGGACCGGTCACGACCAGCGGAGCCTCGACCGAGTCGGCGTCGGTGTGCATCTTGATGACCAGCTCCTTGAGGTTGAGGACGATGTCTGTGACGTCCTCCTTTACCCCGGCGATGTCGGAGAACTCGTGCGAGACGCCTTCGATCCGAACCGACGTGATCGCCGCCCCGGCGAGCGAGGAGAGGAGGACTCGGCGCAGGCTGGATCCGTAGGTGTAGCCGAAGCCCTTGTCGAGCGGCTCGATCACGAAGGTTCCCTTCGTGTCGTCGATCGTCTCGGCTGTGATCTTGGGTACCTGGAAGTCGGTGGTCATCTCTCGGTTTTGATCCTTCGTCTTTCTTGTTCGGGTCGGGCGCTCGGCCCCTCTGGATTCCTGCGAGGACCCCTAGTCAGGGGGTCTAGACACGGCGCCGCTTGGGAGGGCGGCAACCGTTGTGGGCCTGCGGGGTCACGTCACGGACGCCGGTCACCTCGAGCCCGGCCGCCTGGAGCGACCTGATCGCGGTGTCCTTGCCCGAGCCCGCGCCCTTGGCGAAGACTTCGACCTTCTTCAGGCCATGCTCCATGCCCTTCCGGGCCGCGGCATCGGCCGTCACCTGCGCGGCGAACGGCGTGTTCTTGCGCGAACCCTTGAAGCCGGCGCTACCGGCCGACTCCCAGGCGATCACGTTGCCCTCGGGATCGGTAAGGGTGACGATCGTGTTGTTGAACGACGTCTTGATGTGGGCCTGGCCGACCTCGACGTTCTTTCGGGCCCTGCGCCTGCCCTTCGGCTTCTGTGGTTTCTGTTCTGCCATCGGTTAGCTCTTCCGGTAGGTGCCTACTTGGGGCTCGGGGCCCTCTTCTTGCCGGTGACGCTCATCTTCTTCGGACCCTTCCGTCCCCGGGCATTGGTCTTGGTGCGCTGGCCACGTACCGGCAGTCCCCGTCGGTGGCGAAGCCCCCGGTAGGCGCCGATCTCCATCAGCCTCTTGACGTTCTGGGAGCGATCCCGCCTCAGGTCACCCTCGACCTCGAGTGCCTCGATCGCCTCCCGCAGTTTGATCTCTTCCTGCTCGGTGAGGTCCTTGATCTGGGTATCCCGCGAGATTCCGGCCTCGTCGAGCAGCTTTCCGGCCGTGGTCCGGCCGATCCCGAAGATATAGGTCAGCCCCACTTCGGCCCGCTTGTTGGGCGGCAGGTTGACTCCCGCGATACGCGCCATCGTCAGCCCTGCCTCTGCTTGTGGCGGGGGTTCTCGCAGATCACCATCACCCGGCCACGCCGGCGGATGATCTTGCACTTCTCACAAATCGGTTTTACCGAGGCCCGGACCTTCATCGATCCACAATCCTTTGGAAGAGATCCCCCGAGAGTCCCAGTAGTCGGACTTCAGGCGCGAAAAATCGCCGCAAAGAGCGACGGCCCACAATAGCACTAAGGGGGCGGCCGGTCACTGCTCGTCCCACGGGGTGAGAATCCTCGGTCCGTCGTCGGTCGCCGCGACCGTGTACTCGAAGTGGGCCGCCATCGAGCCATCCTCGGAATAGACCGACCAGCCGTCGTCGGCCATGTAGACGCCGGGGCCACCGGCGTTGACCATCGGCTCGATCGCAAAGACCATCCCGGACTCGATCACGGGCCCCTTCCCTGCCGGACCGAAGTTGGGGATCTGGGGCTCCTCGTGCATCGAGCGCCCGATCCCGTGCCCGACCAGGGACCGGATGACCGAGAAGCCGGCCGCCTCGACCGTGGTCTGGACCTGGTTCGAGATGTCGCTGATCCGGTTCCCGGGGACCACCCTGTCGGCCGCCTCCCGAAGCGCCTGGTGGGTCACCTCGAGCAGGCGATCGGTCTCGGGTTCGATCTCGCCCACCCCGACCGTGAAGGCCCCGTCGGCGATCCAGCCGTCGAGGGTCACCCCTACATCGACCGCGAGCACGTCCCCCTCCTCGAGTTCGTAGGGGCCCGGGATCCCGTGGACGACCAGCGAGTTGGGCGAGGTACAGATCGAGGCCGGGAAGCCCCGGTAGCCCTTGAAGGTCGGGATCCCGCCGGCCGAGACGATGAATCGCTCGGCTGCCTCGTCGAGCTCGGCCGTGGTCACGCCGGGGCCGATCTTGGACCTCAGCAACGCCAGGCATCTGGCGTGGAGGTCGCCGGCCGCGGCCATCGCCTCGATCTGTTCCTCCGTCTTGCGGATGATCATCTTCTGGTGCCGGCCCGGCCGGAGGAACCTAGTTTTCCTCTTCGAGACTGAGCGTCGAGACCAGCGCCCGAATCGACTCGGCGACTTCGTCCGGCGAGCGGGCTCCATCGACCCGGTCGAGCAACGCCTGGCCCTCGTAGAAGTCGATCAGGGGTGCCGTCTTCTCGTTGTAGGTGGCCAGCCGGTTGCGCACCGTCTCGGACGAGTCGTCGTCGCGAATCACCAGCTCGGAGCCGTCGATATCGCAGATGCCCTCCTGCTCGGGCGGGTTGAAGTCGACGTGGTAGACGTGGTCGGCTTCGGCGCAGACCCGCCTGCCACCCAGGCGCCGGACGATCTCCTCGTCGGGTACGTCGATCAGGATCACGGCCGCCAGCCGGCGGGAGATCTCCTCGAGCTTGGCGTCGAGTGCCTCGGCCTGGGGCAGGGTGCGGGGGAAACCGTCGAGGATGAAGCCGCGGGAGGCCTCGGGGTTGGAGAGGCGCTCGACGATCACCCCGATGCTGACCTCGTCGGGAACCAGATCGCCCCGGTCCATGTACTCCTTCGCCTGCAGGCCGATCTCGGTCCCCTCCCGGACCGCAGCCCGGAGGATGTCACCGGTCGCGTAGTAGGGGAGTTCCAGATCTTCCTGGAGACGCTCGCCCTGGGTCCCCTTGCCGGAGCCGGGCGGGCCGAGGAGGATCAGGTTCAGGTCGGACACCTACTTGAGGAAGCCCTCGTAGTTCCGCATCATCAGCTGGGCCTCGAGCTGCTTGACGAAGTCGAGCGCGACGCCGACCACGATCAGGATCGAGGTACCGGCGAAGAAGAAGCCGCCACCCACGTTGTTGAACAGGATCGTCGGAAAGGCCGCGACCGCACCGAGGTAGAGGGCGCCGGGGAAGGTCAGGCGCGAGAGCACCCGGTCGAGGTACTCGGCGGTCGGCCGGCCGGGACGGACCCCGGGTATGAAGCCGCCGTACTTCTTCAGGTTGTCGGCCTGGTCGACCGGGTTGAAAGTGACGGCCGTGTAGAAGTAGGTGAAGATGATGATGAAGAAGACCTCGCCGATCACGTAGGCCCAGCCGCCGGGGCTGAGGAAGGCGGCGAAGTCGAGCGCAGCCGGGGTGTTGATCAGCTGGCCGACCGTCGGGGGCAGGGCCATGATCGAGGCGGCGAAGATGACCGGGATGACGCCGGCCATGTTGACCCGGAGCGGCAGGTAGGTCGACCCTCCCGAGGTCATCCGGCGGCCGACCACCCGCTTCGCGTACTGGACCGGGATCCTCCGTTGCCCTTCCTGGACGTAGACGATCGCCACGATCACCCCGAGGATCACGAACGGGAGCAGCACGACGAACACCTGGTCCGGGTTGTTCCACCACTGCTGGATGCCGGGCAGGACGCCCGAGACGATCGAGGCGAAGATCAGCAGCGAGATCCCGTTGCCGACCCCTCGCTGGGTGATCAGCTCACCCATCCACATCAGGAGCACGGTGCCGGCAGTCAGGCAGGTGACGATCAGGAAGACGTTCGGGCCGGTCAGGCTGGTGACCACGCTCTCGCCACCGGCCGGGGCGAGCGAGTTGAACAGGAAGACGTAGGCGAACGACTGCATCGCCGAGAGGCCGACCGTGAGGTAGCGGGTGTACTGGGTGATCTTCTGCTGGCCGACTTCGCCCTCCTTCTGCAGTTTCTCGAGCGACGGCAGCACGACGGTCAGCAGCTGGAGGATGATCGAGGCCGTGATGTACGGCATGATCCCGAGCGCGAAGAGGGAGAGCCGGGAAAGGCTGCCGCCCGAGAAGAGGTTGAGGAAGCCGAGGATGTTCGAGCCGGTCAGCTGGCTCTCGAGCTGCTCGATCGCGTCGACGTTGACTCCCGGGACCGGGATGTAGGCACCGAGGCGGTAGAGCGCGAGGATTGCCGCAACGAAGAGCAGCTTGCGGCGGATGTCAGGGACCGAGAAGGCCTTCGCGACTGTCGCGATCATTGGCCTTCGATCACCTCGCAGGTTCCGCCTGCCGCCTCGATCTTCTCGCGCGCCGTACCGCTGAACCCGTGCGCCTTGACGGTCAGGGCCTTCGAGATCCCGCCCCGGGCGAGGATCTTGACCGGGTCCCGGCGGGTCGCGAGACCGGCCTTGCGGAGCGTCTCCGGGGTCACCTCCGCCCCGGCCTCGAATCTCTCCTCGAGGTCGGACACGTTGACCGGCTGGGTAGTGGTCCGGAAGTTCTCGAACGGCATCGACTTCTTCATGTGGGGGCCGCGGAGCTTGCGCATCCGCATCTGGATCGGGTTCTGACCGCCCTCGAGGCCGACCTTCCGCCGGTTGCCCGAGCGCTGGCCCTGGCCTCCGTGGCCGCGGCCGGAAGTCTTGCCCTTGCCGGAGCCCTGGCCCCGCCCGATCCGCTTGCGTCGCTTGCGGGATCCGGGCTTCGGCCGGAGGTTGTGCAGGCCGATCTCGGCCGCCCGGCCGGTCGCCTCCTCGTCCTTTTCTTCCTCGGCCATCAGGCCTCCTCGACCTCGACCAGGTGAGAGACCACCTTGACCTGACCCCTCAGCTGGGGCGAGTCCTCGCGCTCCACCTTGCTGCCGGGCCTGCTCAGGCCGAGCGCCCGGAGGGTTCCGCGCTGGTGCGGGTTGGTCCGGATCGCGGAGCGGACCTGCCGGATCACGAGCTTAGCCATCGCCGTGCTCCAGATTCTTGTCGTCCTTTTCCTCCAGCTCGGCCTCGACCGCCTTCGCTTCCTCCACCGCTCCCTCGCCGAGAGCGGCCTCGGCCTTCAGCTCGGCCTCGACCTCAGTCGAGGCGATCGTGTCGGAGTCGGGCTCGACCACGGTCTGGTTGGCGTGCAGTTCTTCGTCGGCCTTGGCCTCGAGGCGGGCGATGTCGGCCGGGGTGGCCGCGGACGCTGCCGCCGCTGCGTCGGCCGCCTCTTCGACGGCCTCGGTGCTGGCCACGTCCTCCTCGCCGCCCCCGTCGCCGTTCGGCTTCGCGTCGTGATCGATGCCCAGCACCTCGGAGATCGAGATGCCCCGCATCCGGGCGACGTCCTCGGGCCGCCTCAGCTTCATGATCCCGTCCATCGTCGCCTTGACGAGGTTGATCGGGTTCTGGGTGCCGACGCTCTTGGTCAGGACGTCCCGGACGCCGCCGAGCTCGAGCACGGCCCGCACGCCGCCGCCGGCGATAACGCCGGTCCCCGGGCTGGCCGGCCGGAGGACGACATGACCGGCGCCGTAGCGACCGATGATCTTGTGGGTGATCGTGTCGCCATACTTGGGGATCCGGATCAGGTTCTTGCGGGCGTTCTCGACCGCCTTCTGGATCGCCAGCGGGACTTCCTGCGCCTTGCCGTAGCCGATCCCGACCACCGAGTCCTCGTCGCCGAGGGCGACCAGGGCGGTGAACTGGAACCGGCGGCCGCCCTTGACCACCTTGGCGACCCGGTTGATCTCGATCACCCGTTCCTGCAGCTCGCCCTTGATGTCCTTCGGGGAGACGGTCTCGACCATGTATGTGTCCATGCCCTTCATTTACGAATCAGTCACCGTAGCGGAGTCGACTAGAACTCCAGACCACCTTCCCGGGCGCCTTCGGCAAGAGCCTTGACCCGTCCGTGATACCTGTAGCCACTGCGATCGAAGACGCAGCGCTCGATCCCGGCCGCCCTGGCCCGCTCGGCCAGCAACTGGCCGGCCTTCGTCGCCTGCTCCATCCGGCCGAGGTCGCGCAGCTCGGCCTCGGTCCAGTTGGCCTGGGCGAGGGTGCGGCCGTCGCGGTCGTCGATCAGCTGGGCGAAGATCCCGCGGTTCGACCGGTAGACCGAGAGCCTCGGGCACTCGGCCGTGCCGGAAACGCGGGCCCGGACCCTGTACCGGCGGCGCTGGCGGCGCTCCCTGCTGGTCATCACCGTCATACCCGCTTGCCTACCTTCCTCAGGACGCGCTCGCCGCGGTACCGGATCCCCTTGCCCTTGTAGGGCTCGGGCGGCCGCTTGTCCCGTATGTCGGCCGCGATCTGGCCGACCTGCTGCTTGTCGATTCCCCGGACCACGATCGCGGTCGGCTCCGGCACGTCGAACTCGATCCCGTCGGGCGCCTCGACCACGACCGGGTGGGAGTAGCCGAGAGCAAGCTCGATCCCCTTGCCCTTCGACTGGGCCCGGTAGCCGACACCCTGGAGTTCGAGGTGCTTCTCGTAGCCATCGGTGACCCCGATGACCATGTTCTGGACCAGGCTCCGGGTCAGCCCATGGAGGGCACGGTGCGGCCCGCGATCGGTCGGCCGCTCGACCGTGACCACTCCGTCGTCGAGCTTGACCGTCATGTCGGGAGAGACGTCCTGGGTCAGCTCGCCCTTCGGACCCTTGACGGTCACCCGTCCGGGCTCGATCGCGACCTCGACCCCGTCCGGGATCTCGACTGGCTTGTTTCCGATTCTGCTCATGGTCTATTCGCTCAGGGGCCCGTCCGGACCTCGCGGTCCGATACGGCGGGCAGGTCACCAGACGTAAGCGAGCACCTCCCCGCCGATTCCTTCCTTGCGGGCCTCGTGGCCGGTCATCACGCCGTGGGAGGTGGTGACGATCGCGGTGCCCGTTCCGCCCTGGACCCTCGGTACCGAGGCGTGGTCCACGTAACGCCTGCGGCCCGGTCGGGAAACCCTCTCGAGGCCCGAGATGACCGGGCGACGGTCCTCGGTGTACTTGAGCCGGACCGTGATCTTCTCGCCGACCTCGGCCGGCTGCTTCTCATAGCCCGAGATGTAGCCCTGCTCGGTCAGGATCCGGGAGATCTCCAGCTTCAGCTTCGAGCAGGGGATCTCGACCGTCGGCTGGCCGGCGCCCAGGCCGTTGCGGATGCGGGTCAGGTAATCGGAGATCGGATCGGTCAGCATTTCGTCCCTACCAGCTCGACTTGGTCATTCCGGGCACGTAGCCCTCGTGGGCGGCATCCCTGAGGCAGATCCGGCAGAGGCCGAACTTGCGGTAGTAAGCACGGGGCCTGCCGCACCGCTTGCACCGGTTGTACTCGCGGGTCTTGAACTTCGCCTTGCGCCTCTGCCTTACCTTCTGGGAAGTCTTCGCCATCCTGCCCTCAGCCCTCCTGGTCGTCGTTTCCGTCGTTCGATTCGTCCTGCTCGCCGGCCTCGGCGGACTCTTCGCCGCCATCGCCGGACTCGTCGCCCCCAGCTTCGCCTTCTCCGCCTTCTTCGTCCTCTTCCGAGGCCGCCGGTGCGGTCGAAGCCGGCGCGAGGTCGGCCGCCTGGGCCTTGAGCGCCTCGGCCTGGGCTGCCCTCTCCTCGGCCTCCGCCTTCGCGGCGGCCTCGGCCGCTTCGCGCTCGGCCTTGCCCTCGGCGGTCGGCCTGCCCTCCTGGGCGAACGGCATGCCGAGCGCCAGCAGGAGTTCGAAAGCCTCTTCGTCGGTCTTCGCGGTCGTCGTGATCGTGATGTCGAGACCGCGGGTCGTGTCGACCGAGTCGTAGTCGATCTCGGGGAAGATCAGCTGCTCCCGGATTCCGAGCGAGTAGTTGCCCCGGCCGTCGAACGAGGTCGCCTTGATCCCGCGGAAGTCCCGGATCCGGGGAATCGCGATCGAGCAGAGCCGGTCTAGGAACTCCCACATCCTCGCCCCACGCAGGGTTACCGAGGTGCCGACCGGCATGCCCTCACGAACCTTGAACGAGGCAATCGACTTCTTCGCCTGGCGGAAGTTGGGCCGCTGGCCTGCGATCAGGGCGAGCTCCTCGGCCGCCTTCTCCCGGGCCCTGGTGTCGGTGTCCGAGCTGAGGCCCATGTTGAGCGTGATCTTGACCAGCCTCGGCACCTCCATCGGGTTGCCGTAGGCGAACTTCTCGAGCAGCATCGGGTGGATCTCCCGGCGGTAGGTGTCCTTCAGCCGGGGTGGCGGAGCGGCCTGCTGGGTCTGCGTGGCTGACTCCATCCTCAAACCACCTCCCCGCTTCGCTTCGAGTACCGCTGACGGGTGCCGTCCTCGTTGACCCGGATCCCGATCCGGGTCGGCCGGTTGTCGGTCGGGTCGAGCAGCATCACGTTCGAAACGTGGATCGGGCCCTCCATCTCGATGATCCCGCCATCCTTGCCGGGACCCTGGCCACTCGGCGACGGCTGGGCGCGCTGGTGGCGCTTGATCATGTTCAGGCCCTCGACGTAGACGACCTCGCGGCGGGGCTCGGTGCGCGAGACCGTCCCCTGCTTGCCGGCGTCCTTCCCGGCGATCACCTGGACCTGGTCACCCGTCTTGATCCTCATCGAACTGGTTGCCATCTCAAAGCACCTCCGGGGCGAGCGAGATGATCTTCATGAAGTCGCGATCGCGGAGTTCGCGGGCAACCGGACCGAAGATCCGGGTGCCGCGGGGGTTCTTCTGGTCGTCGATCAGCACGGCTGCGTTCTCGTCGAAGGCGATGTACGTGCCGTCGGGCCGGCCCAGCTCCTTGCGGGTCCGGACGATCACGGCCTCGACCACCTCGCCCTTGCGGACCGAGCCCTGGGGACTCGCCGATTTCACGGTCGCGGTGATCACGTCGCCGATCGAGCCATAACGACGGTGGGAGCCGCCCTTGACCCGGATGCAGAGGAGTTCCCTCGCGCCCGAGTTGTCGGCGACGGTCAGTCTCGATTCCTGCTGGATCACGAGTCGACTACCTCGCCTTCTCCACGATCTCGACCAGCTTCCAGTGCTTGGTCCTGGAGAGCTTGCGGGTCTCGACCACCCGGACGACATCGCCCTCGGAGGCCTCGTTCCGCTCGTCGTGGGCGTGGATCTTGTGGCTTTGGCGGACGATCTTCTCGTAGACGGGGTGCCTGCGGGCAGTATCGATCCGGACCGTGATCGTCTTGTCGGCGCGGTTCGAGACGACCTTGCCCTGGCGCTCCTTCGGCTTGCCGGTACGGACCCGCTCGGCCGCCGGCGTGCCCGTACCGGGCTGGTGCGCCCCGCGGGCCTTCTCGCGGCGGGCACGACGGGCACGGGTGAGACCGGCCCGGTGCTGCTCACGCTCGGCCTGGCGCTCTTCCGGGCTCCGCTGCGGCTTTTCCTCAGCCGGCTGGCGGGACTTCTCGAGCCTCCGCTTCGCCTTCCAGTCGGAATCATCGTCCTCGTCGCCTCCGGCCGCTGCGGCAGGGGCGTCGCCCCCGGCGGGGGCTTCCTCTTCCGCCGGTGCGTCCTCAGCAGGAGCTTCCTCCTCAGCCGGCGCCTCCTCGGCGGCGGGCTCTTCGGCAGGGGCCTCCTCCTCCTCGGCCGGAGCCTCGGCAGCAGCCTCTTCCGGAGCTTCCTCCACAGGGGCCTCCTCGGTCGTCTCTTCCTTTTCCTCTTCTTCCGCCATCCTCGTCTCCGTCTAGCCCTGGCTCCGGGCTGTATCCAGTTCGAGATCGATCTTCCTCTGCCTGGCCACGGTCAGCAGTCGGGCCACGTCCCGGCGGACCTTGTTAAGGGCGGCCGAGTCCTCGAGCTCTCCGGTCGCGTGCTTCAGGCGCAGCGCGAAGTGCTCGTCGCGAGCCTCGTTCAGCTTCTCGACCAGTTCCACGTCGCTCAGCGCATGTACGTCGGCGGCCTTCACTCGCCAACCCCTTCCCGAGCCACGAACTTGGTCTTGATCGGCAACTTGTGTCCGGCGACCCGCATCGCCTCCCGGGCCAGCTCCTCGTCGACGCCGGCCAGCTCGAACATCACCCGGCCGGGCTTGACGACGGCGACCCACGCCTCGGGGTTGCCCTTTCCGGAACCCATCCGGGTCTCGGCCGGCTTCTTGGTCACCGGCTTGTCCGGGAAGACGTTGATCCAGACCTTCCCGCCACGCTTGATCTTCCTGGTCATCGCGACACGAGCGGCCTCGATCTGGCGGTTGGTTATCCAGCCGCGCTCGAGGGCCTTGAGCCCGTACTCGCCGAAGGCAACCGAAGTTCCGCCCTTCGAGTTGCCCCGACGACGACCCCGCATCACCTTGCGGTGCTTGACCCGCTTCGGCATCAGCATCAGCGACCACCCCCGGGCCGGCCGCGGTCGCCGCCGAGCGGCTCGTCCTGGCCGTCGCTTCGGTCGGACTCGAAGCCCTCGGGCATCACTTCACCCTTGTTGATCCAGCACTTGACGCCGATCCGGCCGGTTCCGGTCTTTGCCTCGACGAAGCCGTAGTCGATGTCGGCCCTCAGGGTGTGGAGCGGCACGCGGCCGTCCGAGTAGCCCTCGGTGCGGGCCATCTCGGCCCCGCCGAGCCTGCCCGAAACCTGAACCTTCACGCCCTTGGCCCCTGACCGCATCGCCGAGGTGAGCGCCCGCTTCATCGCCCGCCGGAAGGCGACCCTGTTCTGGAGCTGCTCGGCTATCGACTGGGCGACCAGCTTGGCGTCGAGCTCCGGCCGCTTGACCTCACGGATGTTGACCTTGACCGGGGTGCCGGTGATCTTGTGGAGTTCCTTGCGCAGTGCGTCGACCTCGCTGCCCGACTTGCCGATCACGATTCCGGGCCGGGCCGTGTGGATGTCCACCTCGACCTCGCCACGGCGCTGGATCGTGATGTCGGAGAGTCCGGCGTGGGCGAGCTTCTGCTCGATGTGGTCGCGGATCGCCATGTCCTCGAGCAGCAGGTCGGAGTAGTCGTGCCCGGCGAACCAGTTCGACTTCCAGTCGTGGATGTAGCCGACGCGGAAACCTTCGGGATGGATCTTCTGGCCCATCGCTCGCTACTCCTCTTCCTCGGGCACCAGAGCCACGCTGATGTGGCAGGTGCGCTTGTTGATCGGGGTGGCGCGGCCCATCGCGCGGGGGCGGAACCGCTTGATCGTCGGGCCCTCGTCGACCCGGATCTCGCGGACGATCATCTCGTCGCCGATCAGGTCGTGGTTGGCCTCGGCATTGGCGGCGGCCGACTCGATCACCTTCGACACCTCGACCGCCGCCGAGCGGGGCGAGAATGCGAGCAGCGACCGGGCGTCGTCGATGTGCTTGCCGCGGACCTGGTCGGCGACCAGGCGGACCTTGCGCGGCGAGATCCGGACGAACTTCGCGGTCGCTCTGACCTGGACCTCATCGGCCCCTTCCTTCTTGCTCGCGGCACCGGCCACCGTCACTCACCCCCGCCCGTTCCGTGGGACTTGAAGGTCCGGGTCGGTGCGAACTCGCCCAGCTTGTGGCCGACCATCGACTCGGTGATGAATACCGGCACGTGCTTGCGGCCGTCGTGGACGGCGATCGTGTGGCCGACCATCTCGGGGAAGATCGTCGAACGGCGCGACCAGGTCTTCAGCATCTGCTTGTCGCCGGACTCGTTCATCGCGGTGACCCGCCCCATCAGGCGCTCCTCCACGTACGGTCCCTTCTTGGTCGATCTGCCCATCCCGATCTACCTCTTCTTCTTTCCGCGCCTGCGTCCGCGCACGATGTAGCGGTCGGAATCCTTGCCCTTCTTCCGGGTCCGGTAGCCGAGGGTCGGCTTGCCCCACGGGGTCACCGGGTGGCCACCCGGGGTGTGGTGGGCCTCGCCACCGCCGTGCGGGTGGTCGACCGGGTTCATCGCCACGCCCCTGGTCTGGGGGCGGCGACCCTTGTGACGGTTCCGGCCGGCCTTGCCGATCTTGACGTTCTGGTGGTCGGCGTTGGAGAGCGTCCCGACGGTCGCCCGGCACTCGGCCCGGACCATCCTCATCTCGGAGGAGGGCAGCCGAAGGGTGACCATCTCGCCTTCCTTGGCGACCAGCTGGATCGAGGTTCCGGCCGAGCGGCCGAGCTTGCCGCCCTGACCGGACCGGAGTTCGACGTTGTGGACCGTGGTACCGACCGGCATCTCGCCGAGGGCGAGGCAGTTGCCGGGCCGGATGTCCGAACCCGGGCCGGAGCTGACCACGTCACCGACCGCGATCTCGCTCGGGGCGAGGATGTATGCCTTCTCGCCGTCGGCGTAGTTGAGCAGCGCGATGTAGGCGCTCCGGTTCGGGTCGTACTCGATCGTCGCGACCTTCGCCGGCACGCCGTCCTTGAGCCGCTTGAAGTCGATCTTCCGGTACCGCCGCTTGGCGCCGCCGCCCCGGTGCCGGGAGGTGACCCGGCCGTTGACGTTGCGCCCACCGGTCTTCGAGATTCCCTCGGTCAGGCTCTTCTCGGGCTCCGAAGCGGTCAGCTGCTCGCGCAGCTGGTAGGTCGCGAAGCGCCGTCCCGGGCTGGTCGGTTTCGTCTTCCTGATTGCCATTGCCTAGCCCTCCACCGCCGCGCCTTCGAACAGCTCGATCGTCTGACCGGGGGCGAGCTCGACCACGGCCTTCTTCCACGAGCGGCTCCGGCCCTTGACCATGCCGCGCCGCTTCGGCTTCGAGCGGACCTTCGATGTCCTGACCTTGATCACGTCGACGTCAAATGCCTTCTCGACCGCGTCCCGGATCTCGAACTTGTGGGCCCGGTCGTCGACCCGGAAGGTGTACTTCCCGGCCGCGATCAGTGCGTACGTCTTCTCGGAGATGACCGGCCTGATGATCACGCTGCGGGGATCCATCACTCCTCGCCCCCTTCCGAGGCGGCTTCGGCCCTGACCTCGGCCCCGGCGCTCCGCTCGAGCACCTCGAGTGCGCCGGGCGAAAGGACGATCGAAGCGGCCCCGATCACATCCACCACCCCGACCGCACCGGCCTCGACGACCTTGACCCGGGGGATGTTCCGAAAGCTCTTCATCACCGACGTCTCGTCGGCGAGGACCAGGACCAGGGTCGGCCTCGCGGCGCCCCACTTCTCCAGCTGGGCGGCCGCCGTCGCGGTCGATGGGGTCACGAAGGCCGCCGGCTCGAGCACGGCGACGCTGCCGCGGTCGGCGTGGACCGAGAGGGCCGAGCGCATCGCCCGGCGACGGGCCTTCCGGTTGACCTTGACCAGGTACCTGCGCGGCCTCGGACCGAAGGCGACACCGCCTCCGTAACGGTTGGGGACGCTGAGTGCGCCTACCCTGGCCCGGCCGGTCCCCTTCTGGCGCCAGGCCTTGGCCGTGGTCATCGAGACCTCGCCACGGGTCAGGGTCGAGGCCGTGCCCCGGCGCCTTGCGTTGGCGTCGGCCCGGGCGGCCTCGTGGACCAGCGAGTGGTGGAAATCCTCACCGAACAGCCTCTCGGGCAGGTCGGCCTTGGTCGTCTTGCCGAGCACCGGCGCCTTCGGGCTAGCCATCGGAGCGCACCTCGACGATCGAGTCCTTCGCCCCGGGCACCGAGCCCTTGACCATCAGCAGGTTGCGGTCGGCATCGACCTCGGCGATCTCGAGGCCCGACTGGGTCGCCCTGCGGCCGCCCATCTGGCCAGGAAGCCTCATCCCCTTGAAGACCCGGGCCGGCCAGGCGCTCGCACCGATCGAACCGGGGGCCCGGACGTTGTGCGAGCCGTGGGTCACCGGGCCACGACCGAAGCCGTGCCGCTTGACCGTCCCCTGGAAACCCTTGCCGATCGTTATCCCCGAAACCTTGACCTTCTCGCCCTTCTCGAAAGTTGCGACGGTGACCTCGTGCCCGAGCTTCAGGCCGCCTTCGTCCTGCGCCTCCGCCGCGCCCTCCGTGGGCTCCTCGCCCTCGGCGGCCGCTTCCTCGCCGGCCCCGGCCTCATCGGCCTCGCCGTCGCCGCCCGAGACGACCGGAATCTCGGCGTCGCGGAACTCGACCAGGACCCTCATCGGCTGGGCGTCGGACTTGGCCAGGTGGCCGAGCTCGCCCTTGCTCAGCTTCGACTCCGAAACCTCGTCGAATGCGAGCTGGACGGCCGAGTAGCCGTCGCGATCCGGCCGGCGGATCGCGGTCACCGGGCAGGGTCCGGCCTCGATTACGGTCACCGGGACGACCTCCCCGTCCTCTCGAAAGAGCTGGGTCATGCCTAGTTTCCTGCCGAGGATCGCCGACACGTGAATTTCCTAGAGCCTGATCTCGATGTCGACGCCG
>JAUMBO010000076.1:0-31348 GCA_032119635.1 Solirubrobacterales bacterium | reverse complement strand
ATCCCAGTCGAGATAGCGCTTGCCGGGGAAGATGGGGCATTCGTCGCCGCAACCCATCGTCACCACCACGTCTGCTTCCCGGGCCATCTCGCCCGTCAGCCGAACCGGCCGGTGACCGGAGAGGTCGATCCCGATCTCCTCCATCACGGTGGTCACCGGCGGGTGGACCGAGCCGTCCGGGTCGGCCCTGCTGCCGGCCGAGGAAGCGGTGTGGCGCCCGGCAGCCTCACGCTCGAAGAGCGCCTGGCTCATCTGGGAGCGGCCGGCGTTGTGGAGACAGACGAACAGGACGTGCGCCATCAGTTCTCGGCTCCGGGTGGGGTTTCGGGTGTTCTGACCAGCTGGTAGGCCAGCGCGCCCAGCAGGGCCCCGGCGATCGGTCCGACCAGGTAGATCCAGAAATCGGTCCAGGTTCCGGAGGCAACAGCCGGTCCGAAGCTCCTCGCCGGGTTCATCGAGGCTCCGGTGAGCGGGCCGCCGAAGATCGCATCGAGCGCTACCGTGCCGCCGATTGCGATTGCCGCCCCGGCGCCGACCGCCCGCGTGTCGGTTGCGACCGAAATGATCACGAACATCAGCATCGCCGTCATGAGCGCCTCGTAGAGGAGCGCGGTCCCGACTTCGATCGAGGGCACCGTGGCACCGAGGTCGGCAGGTGCTTCGGGCCAGGCCCAGAGCAGGACCAGCGCGGCAACCGTTGCCCCGGCCAGCTGCGCTGCGATGTAGGCGATCGCGTCGCGGCCCGGGAAGTGACGGGTCAGGGTGAAAGCGATGGTCACTGCCGGGTTGATGTGAGCTCCCGAGAGGTGGCCGGTCGCGTAGATCATCGCCATTACGACCAACCCGAAGACAAGGGCGACCCCGACCGTTCCGAGCGCCCCGTCCCCGATCGCGTCGGTGATGATCGCCCCGCACCCGGCAAAGACCAGCGCGAACGCCGCCAGCCCTTCGGCGGCGCAACGACGCGGCAGGTTGGGTCGCTTCTCTTTCATTTATCCGGGGGCCGGTCGGTCCCTTTGCTCTCCCAACGCCACGCTAGGTCGGCCCGTAAACCCGGGTGTTGCCAACTTGTCAACTCGACCGACCGGGGTATATTCCGCCCAGAGGAGAGGGGAGGAGTTCGGTTGGCCGACCCGGCCGTGATCGTCGAGGAGCAGGACAAGGGACTGAAGAAGGACCTCGGGTTCTTCTCGACCCTGATCATCGGCCTGAACTCGACCGCTCCTGCTTACTCGCTGGCCGCAGTCCTGGCCGGGATCGTGGTCGCGGTCGGCCTCGAGGCCCCGGCCTCGCTGATCGTCTCCTTCATCCCGATGTTCCTGATCGCGGCGAGCTTCTACTACATGAACCGGGCCGACCCGGACTGCGGCACCACCTTCACCTGGGTCACCCGGGCGTTAGGGCCGTGGGCCGGCTGGATCGCCGGCTGGGCCGTGACGATGACCGGGATCCTGGTGATCGGCTCGCTGGCCGACGTCGCGGCGCTCTATACCTACAGCCTGTTCGGGCTGGACGGCCTCTATGGCTCGGTCATCGCGGTCACCGGCCTGGCAGTCCTGTTCATCATCCTCACCACCGCACTCTGCGTGATCGGGACCGAGATCGCGGCCAACTTCCAGACCGTGCTCTCGGCCTTCCAGATCGGTGGCCTCCTGCTCTTGGCCGGGGTCGGGCTCGCGAAGGCGATCGCCGGGGACGTCCCGGCCAGCCCGGTCGAGATCGGCTCTACCCAGGTCTCCCTGACCAACCCGACGATCGAGCTCTCCTGGTTCCTGCCATGGGAGATCGGGTCGACCACTGCGCTTACGGCCGGCCTGTTGATCGGGGTCTTCATCTACTGGGGTTGGGAGAGCTCGCTCAGCCTGAACGAGGAGAACGAGGACTCGAACGCCTCCGGCCGGGCCGGGATCGCCTCGACCGTGCTCCTGGTCTTTACCTACGTGCTGGTCGGCACGGCACTCGTCGCCTACGCCGGTCTCGACGCCTTCGCGGCCGCCGACAGGCAGGGAATCGAGTCGGCGATCTTCGACGACCTCGCCACCCCGATCCTCGGCTCGCCGCTCGACAAGCTCGTCCTGATTGCGGTCCTCACCTCGGCCCTCGCCTCGACCCAGACGACGATCCTGCCCGGCGCCCGGACCACCCTCTCGATGGCCTTCCACAAGGCCTTCCCCGACCGGTTCGGCGAGGTAAGCCCCCGCTACTTCACCCCGGCCTTCTCGACCATCGTGATCGCTGTCCTCGCGATCGCCTGGTACGTACCGCTCAATCTGTTCGCCCAGGGGTCGCTGTTCGACTCCCTCCAGGCCCTCAGCCTCCTGATCGCCTTCTACTACGCGATCAACGGCCTCTCCTGCTTCGCCTTCTACCGCAACGAGATCCTCCGGCCCGGAGTCTGGATTCCGGCCGCGATCACGCTGATCGCGGCCGCCGGGCTGGCGTTAGCGGTCGGCGGGATCGGCGACTACTACGACCTGGGCGGCCTGTTCAACGCCCTCGTCTGGATCGGGGCGGGCCTGGCCGTCCTGCTGCTCGTCACCGTCCTGGCCGGTGCTCAGAGCCTCAAGTCGGCGATCTTCATCGGCATTGCCCCCCTGGCCGGGGCCTTCATGCTCGGCTTCGTCCTGATCCGCTCGGTGCTCGACCTTGCCAACCCCGACACCTCGTCCTCCGGGGACGTCTGGCTAGGCGTCACCCCGGCCCTGGTGATGGGGGTCGGATTCATGCTGGTCGGCGTGATCGCGATGTTCATCTGGCGCTCGCTCCATTCGAAGCCCTACTTCGCCCGCAAGCTCGAGACGGTGACCAGCGAGGCCCTGGCCAAGGCGCCGGTGGCGAAGTGAGAGGGTTCGAGGGGCGAGTGGTCGTCTGGCGGCACACGGAAAGGAGATTCAGGTGAGCGGGACCCTGGTGGTGGGATATGACGGACGTGACGGCGGTGAGGCTGCACTGGACGAGGCGATCCGGATGGGTCGGGAGCTCGACTGCCGGCTGGTTCTCGTTTTCGCGTACGAGCCGGCCGCCCGGGCCGGTGGCGAGGTGGCCGACCTTAGGGCGACGCTGAAGGAGATGGGTGCCGAGCTCGAGGTATCGGCCCACGAGCGGCTCGCCCAGGCCGGGATCGAGCATGAGCTGATCCTGATCGACTCCCGCCCGGCGCCGGGGCTGGCCCAGGTGGCCGAGGAGCGCGACGCCCGCATGGTGATCGTCGGCGGGGCCGGCGAGGCACCGCTCAAGGGGGCCCTGCTCGGGGCGACGCCCCACAAGCTCCTCAACCTGACCGACCGGCCGGTGCTGGTGGTCAGGACCGGGGAGTAGCAGGGGGTAAGGGATACAGAGCGGGGCCTTCCGGCCCCGGGATTCAGCGGCGGGCCTTGGCCTTTGCTTTGGCCTTCTTGGCTTTGGCGCGGGCCTTCGCCTTGGCCCTTGCGCGGGCCTTGGCCTTCCGAGCCCGTTCCTTCCTCTTCCGCTCGGCCTCGTCCTCCTTGGTCTTGTCCGGGACGCCCGGGTTAAGCAATGCCAGGCAGGCGATCGGATTCATGCCCTCCTCATCCATCCAGCACTGGGGCGGAGGGTAGACGCAGGGCAGCGAATCGAGGCTCGGGTCGCAGCGGGGCGGAATGCAGAAGTCTTCGGGGCCGGAGTTCTCATCGCAGAGCGGCGGAGGCGGGGGTTCGGACGGGCAGTCCGAGATCGGCTGGGAGGGGTCGCACCAGGGCGGCAGGCAGTCGATGGCCCCGGTAGCGCTCTCCACCCAGCAGTAGGGCGGGAGTTCGATGCAGTCACCCGTCGTCGCGACTCCCTCTTCGCAGATCGGCGGCCGCGGGGGCGGCTCGCAGTTGCCGGCCTCGTCGCACCAGGGGGGCATAGGCGGGATGCACCACTCGGCTCCGTCCTCGCAGATCGGGGCCGGTGGCTCGATCGGGCAGTCCGAGAGCGGACGGGCGGGATCGCACCAGGGCGGCACGCACTCCCCGTTCGGACCCTCGTAACAGCCGGGTTCGGGCGGTACCTCGCAGCTGCCGGCCTCGGTGCAGTTCGGCTCGCCGGGATGCGGCCGTTCGGCGGCCGAGGCCGAGCCGGGGGCCAGAAGGGCAACCGCGATCACGGCCGAGAGCAGAAGAATCAATCGCCTCACCTTTCCCATAGTAAGGCCCGGGCCGGATTTGTCAATGGATTGGGGCCTGATGCGAAGGGGCCATTCATCTGCCCCGCTCTCGACATCGGCCTGAAATCGGACCCCCGGTCGTTCGGCAGGAATGGCCTTGCAGCCACCGATCGTCAGAATCACCTCGATGACCGAACCGCTCCCCCGTCGAACGAAGATCGTCGCCACGGTTGGCCCTGCCAGCTGGGACCCGGAGACGCTGCGTGGCCTGATCGGGGCCGGGGCCGACGTATTGCGCCTCAACTTCTCCCACTCCGACGAGGCAAAGCATGCCGAGGTCGTTCGCAACATTCGGGAGGCGAGCGCCGAGCTGGAACGCGAGGTCGCGATCCTAGGCGACCTGCCCGGGCCGAAGCTCCGGGTGGGCAACATCCCGGAAGGGGTGGTTCGGCTGGTCCCCGGTTCGGCGGTCACCCTGGTCCATGGTGAAGGCGAAGGAACGGCCGAGAGGATTCCGATCCCCAGGGCCGAGATCCTCGATGCGCTCGAGCCCGGGGCGATCGTCTACATGGCCGACGGCTCGATCCGGCTCAAGGTCACGGGTGCGGCCGAGGGCGGGGTCGATGCCCTGGTCGAGGTCGGTGGCCCGCTCTCCTCGCACAAGGGCCTCAACCTGCCCGGCGTCGACACCGGGATCGAGGCGGTCTCGGAGGCCGACCTTCGCTGGATCGACTTCTCGGTCGAGCAGGAGCTCGACCTGCTTGCCGTCTCCTTCATCAAGTCCGCCGAAGACCTGAAGCCGGTGACCGAGCGGCTCGATTCGCTGGGCTCCGAGATGCCGGTGATCGCGAAGATCGAAAAGCCGGAGGCGACGACCGACGAGGCGCTCGACGGCATTCTCGCCTCGATCGGGGGTGGGATCATGATCGCCCGGGGTGACCTCGGGATCGAGGTCCCGATCGCCGAGGTCCCCTCGCTCCAGAAGCGGCTGATCAGCAAGGCCGGTGACTGGTCCAAGCTCTCGATCACGGCAACCCAGATGCTGGCCTCGATGGTCAGTGCCAACCGGCCGACCCGGGCCGAGGTGACCGACGTTGCGACCGCGATCTCGGACGGCACGGATGCCGTGATGCTCTCCGAGGAGACCGCGGTCGGGGACAACCCGATCGAGGCCGTGAAGACGATGGACGAGATTGCGAGGGCGACCGAGCCCGGGCTCCCCTACTGGGAGTGGCTGCTCAACCGGACCAGTCAGCACGGGATGGACGTTTCGGAGTCCGTCACCCAGAGCGCCGTCATCTCCGCCTACCGGCTCGACCTGACCGCGATCGTCGTGCCGACCGCATCCGGGAGGACGGCCGCCGTGGTCGCTGCCCACCGGCCCAGGGTCCCGATCCTCGCGGTCACCCACTCGATCCAGACCCAGCGCAGGCTTCGCATCTACTTCGGTGTCGAGCCGGTCCACCACACCCCGACCAACGAGATCCGCGACCTGCTCTACGAGTGCGCCGACGTGGCGGTCCGGTTCGGGGCGGCGAAGTCGGGCGACCTGGTGGCGATCGTCGCCTCGCTCGACGACCTCGGCCTCGGCACGAACCTGTTCGAAGTCCACCGGGTGCCCTGAGCCGGCCCCGGCTTCCACAAGTTGAACATCGTTCGGTAGGCTGAACTGCGTGTCCGCTCTGGAGATCACCAACCCCCAGGGGGAGGAGCAGCTCGGCGAAGTTGAGCTGACCGAACCATCCGCAGTCGAGGGCGTGGTTTCCCGGGCTGTCGAGGCGAAGCTCGGCTGGCGTGAGACGCCAGCCGCAGAGCGGGCTGCGGCTCTCGATCGGGCTGCCGACGCCCTCGAGCCCCTCCAGGCCGAGCTCGGCATCCTTCTCGCCGCTGAGTCAGGCAAGCCGCTCGGTCAGGCTGAGTTCGAGGTTGGAGGCGGGATCCACTTTCTCAGGGGTAATGCGATCGAGGGGCGGAGACTGGCCGGTCGGGTCCTTCCGACCGAGGGAAACTTCGGAACAGAGTGGGACCTTGCCTACACCCGCAGGGAACCGCTGGGTGTCGTCGCGGCGATCCTGCCGTTCAACTTCCCCGTTGAACTCTTCGTCGAGAAGTGCGCGGCCGCGCTCGTCGGGGGCAATACGGTCGTCGTCAAGCCACCAATCGAGGACCCGCTGGTCGTGGGCAGGTTCCGCGACGCGCTGGTCGAAGCCGGAGTGCCGGCCGATGCGCTCGGGGTCGTCCAGGGTGGCGCCGATGTCGGCGCCGCGCTCGCGACCGCACCGGGGGTCGATGCGATTTCGCTCACCGGATCGACCGCTGCCGGCGTCGCGGTGGCCACTGCGACGGCAGAGAAACTCCGGGTGCTTCACCTCGAGCTGGGCGGAAACAATGCCTGCCTGGTTCTCGAGGACGCGAACCTCGACCTGGTTGCTTCCGAGGTTCTCAAGGGCCGAGTACTGATGAACGGTCAGGCCTGCTCTGCGAGCAAGCGTGTCATCGTCCACCGCTCGCTCCACGATGAACTCGCTGAGCGCTTGACCGAGGCCGTTGCAGCCCAGAAAGTCGGTCCGGCGACCGAGCCTGAGACAACGATCGGCCCGCTGATCAACGAGCGTGCGGCCAGCCGGGTCGCAGCCCAGGTCGCCAGGGCAACGGAACAGGGTGCGGCGATCGCCGCCGGGAGCGGCGACTCCGAGGGCGCCTACTTCACCCCAACCCTGCTTGCAGATGTCCCTACTTCGGCCGACATTGCCTGCGACGACGAGATCTTCGGTCCGGTCTTCAACTTGATTCCGGTCGACTCTGCTCAGGAGGCTCTCGCTGTCGCGAATTCTTCTTCCTTCGGGCTGATGAGCTCGGTGTTTTCCCGAGATATCCAGCGGGCCCTGGTGATGGCCGAGAGGCTCGAGTCGGGAGGGGTGGTCATCAACGGAACCGACAACTACCGCCCGCCGATCATCCCCTTCAGCGGCGTGAAGATGTCAGGCCGCGGCCGGGAGGGGCTGGGGTACACCCTTGAAGAAATGACGAGGGAGAAGCCGATCATCTTGCGGAACTTTCGGGCCCGGAAGGACTGACGGGTCGGGTAGCAGGGGCCGGATGCCGCAGGAAGCTCGAACGGAGAGGTACCAGGTCCCGGCAGTGGTGGGCGCGATCAAGGTCCTGCGGGAGCTCTGGCAGAGGGGAGACAAGGGGGCAAACCAGGCTGGCCTGGTCGAGTCGACGGGCCTTTCGAAAAGCACCATGCACAACCTGCTCGCGACCCTTGAGGAGAACGACTTCGTCCGGCGCGATCCGGATACCCGGATCTACTTCCTCGGCCCGGCCCTGATCCCGCTTGGTGCGGCAGCCACTAGCCAGGTAAAGCTGCTGAACTCGACGGTCGAGCGGGTCACCGCGCTCGCCGGTGAATACGGACTCTCCTTTGCCGTCGCACAGAGGGTCGGCGAGCTCGAGGTTCAGATCGTCGACCGCGTCTACCCTCCCTCGGACGTCCACGTGGGGATCACGGTGGGGAGTACCTACGGGCCAATGGATGGAGCCCTCGGGAAGGTCATCCTGGCCGAACTCGATGAGAAGAGGGCGAGCAGGGTCCTCGGTTCGGGCAGGCTTCCGGCCCACACCGAGGCGAGCATCACCAGCCCCGAGCAGCTGCTCGCCGAGGTGTCGGAGGTCAGGGAGGCCGGCTGGGCAACCAGCCGCGGGGAGCTAAACGCGAACAACGCGGTGGCGGCTGGGATCAACGGCCAATCGGGCGACCTCGAACTGGTGGTCCTGGCGCTCGGCTTCCCGTCGCAGCTCGACGACGAGCGGCTCGAGGAGGTCGGTCGCCTGCTGGTCTCAGTCGCACGAGACGTCATGGCTGAGGCCGGCGTTTCTTCGGCCTCAGTGCCGTCGGCCTGATCCGGGCACCGCTCCTCAGAAGCAGGTGCCACCGGGGCCGGTGGCTGACTTCCCAAGCCCGTATTCCTGTGTTAGGCTCGTTTCTGATTTGGAACAGGGTTCAACATACTGAACCTAAACAGTGATGGTCAGGTGAGGAGGAGCATCGGATGAGTAACGGTCGTGAGGTCGATCTCGTAATCAAGGGCGGGACCGTGGTCAGCTCTGGCGGCACCCGAAAGGTGGGGATCGCCGTCGACAAGGGCAAGATCGTGGCCGTCACCGAGGACGAACTTCTGCCCCCCGCTCGGGAGACGGTCGACGCATCGGGGCTCCACGTGATTCCCGGCCTGGTCGACACCGAGGCGCACCCCGGTTGCTACTCCCCGCTCCGGGACGACATGGGCTCGGAGTCCCGGGCTGCCGCCGCGGCCGGCGTGACGACGTGGGGCGTCCATGCCCCCTCGACCCGCATGGGCCACCCCGACTTCGTCGAGTACGTCCAGAAGGAAGACGTGATCTCCTTCAACGACAGCTTCCCCTACTTCGAGGAGGCGGTCGAAGAGGACTCGGCGATCGACGTCTTCCTCACCTACATGCTGGAGACGGACCAGCAGGCAGAGGAGATCCCCCAGTACGCGGCCGAGCATGGCGTTACCTCCTACAAGCTCTACCTCCAGGCGATGAGCCCGGAGGCCGAACCCAACTGGCCGGGCCGGCGGGCCGGCCTAGGTGCGGGCTTCGATGACGGCGTCTGCTGGGTGACGATGGAGAACGTGGCCGCCATCGGCCGCCCGGGGATCGTCTGCATGCATTGCGAGAACTGGGAGATCGCCCGGATCTTCGACAAGAGGCTGAAGGCGGAGGGCAGGACCGACTGGGCCACCTGGTCGGACCGCTCGCCCCACTTCCTCGAGGCGACCCACATCAGGACTTATGGGGACATGGCCGCCGAGACCGGTTGCCCGATCTACATCCAGCACACGACCACCCCGGAGAGTTACCGCGAGGTGCTCGAACTGCGCGGACGCGGGGTCGAAATCTATGCCCAGACCGGGCCACACTGGTTGCACTTCGGCAAGGGCGAGCACAACGCCTGGCGGATCAACGTGCCACTTCGCTCGCGCGAGAACAACCCGAACATCTGGACGGCGATCCAGGCCGGGATCATCGACTCGGTCGGCTCAGACCACGTGGTCGCCTGGGAGCCTGCCGACTACGAGAGCTCCTACAACGAGAACATCTGGGAGCTGAAGACCGGATTCACCTCGAGGGTCGAGATGCATCTCCCGGTGATGCTCGAGGGCGTCCATCAGGGCAAGATCACGCTCGAGCGGATGGTCGCGGTCGCTTGCGAGAACCCGGCAAAGATCTTCGGCCTCTACCCGCAGAAGGGCCTGATCGATGTCGGAGCAGATGCCGACATCGTCTTGGTCGACCTCGACCGGACGGTCGAGGTCTCCAACGACATGGTGCTGACCCGGTCGGGCTGGACGGTGCTCGACGGCCACACGATCCACGGCTATCCGGTGGCGACCTTCCTGCGGGGCAAGCAGGTTGCGAAGTTCGAGGATGGTGCCCAGAAGCCCGAGTACC
This sequence comes from Solirubrobacterales bacterium, assembly GCA_032119635.1. Taxonomy (GTDB): domain Bacteria; phylum Actinomycetota; class Thermoleophilia; order Solirubrobacterales; family 70-9; genus 67-14. The sequence goes on along the minus strand of JAUMBO010000076.1, from coordinate 21,762 downwards.
TCGGCGACTCCGACGGCCACTACCTGCGTCGGGATCCCGGCCAGGACCTGGTCCCGGTCGCCGGCGGCACGGGGGCCAGAGCAGAGGTTCGCAACCTTCCCAGGATCGGCGAGAGCGGGGAGTAGGGGCACCGCCGTGGGAAACGTCTGGGACGACGTATTGCCGGAGGAGGATCGCCTCGTTTTCGAGGCGGCCGGCTGGGGCAAGGAGGTCGGATTCGGGGAGAAACCGGTCCTCCTGGTGGTGGATGTGATCTACAACTTCGTCGGCGACGTACCGGAGCCAATCCTCGAGTCGATCAAGCGGTGGCGCTACTCCTGTGGCGAGCGTGGCTGGGAGGGCATTAAGCACCTCGAACGGCTGATCGCCGCCTCTCGCGAAAAGCAGATCCCGATCATCTACACCGGGATGGACCGTAGACCCGACGGTTTCGACCAGGGGGCCTGGAACTGGAAGAGCCACCGGGCCGGAGACGCCTCCGACGTCAAGGGGTCGCTGGGGAATGAGGTGGTCGAGGAGGTCAAGCCCAAGCCGGCGGACATCTACTTCGTCAAGGACAAGCCGAGTGCATTCCACGGAACGCACCTGCTCGACTACCTGATCTACCTGGGTGCCGACACCGTCGTTACCACCGGGACGACGACGAGTGGCTGCGTTCGGGCGAGCGCCGTCGATGCCGCCCAGTACAACTTCCGCTCGGTGGTTCCGGAGGAGTGCGTCTGGGACCGGTCGATGATCTCCCACAAGGTCAACCTGCTGGACATCCAGATGAAGTACGGCGATGTGAAGAAGACCGACGATGTGATCGAGTACTTCAGGTCCCTGCCGGACAGGCCGTGTGGACCGAACACCCCGACAGGACTTCCAAACACCGACCAGGAGGTGCCGAAGTGAGCGAAAAGGTCGATCTCGACATCCGGAAGGTGGTCACCTTCCACGAAGAGATCAGGTCCGAGGGCGGGCGTGAGGATGGCGAGCCTCTGCAGAAAGTCGCCGTCGCCGTCGTGTTCAAGAACCCCTACGCCGGCAAGCCCTTCACCGATGACCTCAGCGGCCTCGTCGCGGCCTCGGCCGAGCTCGGCACCCTGATCGGCGAGCGATGCTTCGAGGCGATCGGCGGCAAGGTCGAGAGTCACGGCAAGGCCGTGATGGTGGGGATGGATGGCGAGCAGGAGCACGGTAACGCCGCCAAGACGACGGAATTCGGAAACCCCTTCCGGGAGGGATTCGGAGGGGGGAAGGCATGGCTTCCCTCGACCACGAAGAGGTGCGCAACCGGGGCCCAGATCGACGTTCCCCTTTGTTATAAGGACGAGATCTGGGTCCGGTCGCACTACGACACGGTCACGGTCACGATCCACGACGCCCCTGCCCCGGACGAGATCGTGCTGATTGGCGCGGTTGCATCCCGTGGCCGACTCAACGCCAGAGTCGGCGGCAAGACGGTCGACGAGGTGGAATGACCAGGTCGGCCGAACCAATGGGGGGTGTGTGAGGTCGAGATGAGCGCCACGGTCGAGATCCGGAACGTCGGGCGGCTGGTTACAGGGCGACTCGATTCCGATGTCGAGGAACCTGAAGTAATTCGGGTCGAGAACGGCCTGATCGTCGGGTTTGACCCCGGACCGGAACCCGAAGTCATGGTCGACGCTGGCGGCGCCACGGTGATGCCCGGTCTGATCGACTCCCACGCCCACGTCGTCTTCGGTGACTGGACCCCCAGGCAGTCCGCGCTCGGCTGGATCGAGTCCTCGATGCAGGGCGGCGTGACGACGATGATGTCGGCCTCCGAGGTCCACCTGCCTGGCCGCCCCCGCGATCGCGAGGGCGTGAAGGCTCTGGCCGTGGCGGCCCAGAGGGCCTTCGATTCCTTCAGACCGGGGGGAGTGAAGGTCCTCGGTGGCTCGGTGATCATCGAACCGTGCCTGGAGCCCTCCGACTTTCCTGAACTTCGGGAGAAGGGGGTCTGGCTGGCAAAGGTGGGGTTCGGCGACTTCACCCCGCAGGCCAAGGCCGCCCCGCTCGTCCGGGCGGCGCAGGAGGCGGGCTTCGTTGTGATGAACCACACCGGGGGCGCCTCCATCCCGGAATCTTCTCCGGTCACGATCGAGGACGTTCTGGCCCTAGGCTGCGACATCATTGGTCATGCCAACGGTGGTACTACGGCACTTCCCGATGAGGACCTCCCCAGGTTGTTCGAGGCGCCCGGCGCCGTCCAGCTCGTTCAGGCAGGCAACCTGCTCTCGAGCACCAAGATCATGGAGCTTGCCTACGACCACGCCCGGCTGGAGCAGGTGGTGCTCGCAACCGATACCCCGACCGGGACCGGCGTAATGCCCCTGGGGATGATCAAGACGGTGTGTGAGATCTCATCGCTTTGTGGTCTGAGCGCCCCGAATGCGATCGCGCTTGCCACGGGCAACAATGGGGCCGTGCTCGGAATCGATCAGGGGATCCTCGAACCCGGGCGACCAGCGGACCTTTTCTTCGCCTTCGCGCCGCTCGGCTCGTCGCAGCCGGACCCACTCGCGGCAATCGAATTTGGCGACATTCCCGGGATCGCTGGAGTGATGATCGACGGAGAAATGAGAGCCTTGAGGTCCAGGAATACGCCGGCACCGGATGGCTCGGTATCGGTCACCGGGAAGGGAGCGTGAGAGCCGTGCCGGAGCTGATCGAGGAAGTCATTGTTCCGGCCAGCCAGGCCCGGACTATCAGGGTCGGTCGCGGTCAGGTCCTTCAGGTGGTCGACCTCGAGGGCCAGCAGGTTGGTGACATGGCGGTCTGGATGGCCGCGGACCCGGACGAGTACATGTCTCCTGCCCACACGATCTCGAGCACGGCAAAGCTGGTCCCGGAGGTCGGTGATTCGATCCTCTCGAACCACCGTCGCCCCCTGCTGAAGATTCTTCGGGACGATGTCGGCCAGCACGATCTTGTTGTTCCGTGCTGTGACCCTGAGCGCTACGCGATCGATTACGGTGAGCCGGAGCACGACTCCTGCCTCCGTTCGCTGGAGGCCGCTCTTGAACGTGACTCACTGGACCTGCCCCTGCGAGGTGAGATGTGCTGGAACGTCTTCATGAACAACGTAATCGAGGACGGCAAGGTCGTCACCTACGAGCCGCCCCATCCGGCTGGATCGCTGATCGAGATGGAGGCCCTCGAAGACCTCGTGGTAGCGCTCTCGGCCTGCCCCCAGGACATCTCTGCCGTAAACGCTCACAACCCGACTCCGATGGCACTTCGGGTCTTCGAGGGCGAGCGGTGACCGCCCCGGAGCGGCTGGCCGCAGACCGCAACGGCGTCGCCTCGGCCGCCCGTCTCGTTGCCCGAGCCGGGCTGGTCGAGGCATTCGGGCATGTGTCGGGCCGGGTCGATGATGGCTTCCTGATCTCCTCTACCCGCCCGTTGATCGCGGCCCGGGTCGAAACCGTAATCGAGGCAGACGGCGACGGCGCGGTCGCTGACGGAACGGCGGACGTTCCGATCGAGACTCCGATGCACGCGGCGATCTATCGCTCGAGGGGTGATGTCGGGGCGATCTGTCGCACCCACTCGCCGGCGGCGGTCGTAGCCGGGGCGACCGGCGAGGTCCCCCCCGTTGCCCATGGTCTTGGTGGCCTTTCGGGTGAGGTTCGGTGCTGTTCGTATTCGGACTTGGTCTCCGATCCCGAGGCGGCCGATCGTGTTGCATCGGATCTCGGGGGGGCGTCTTGTCTCCTGCTTCGAGGCAACGGTTCCGTCGTGGTCGGAAAGGACCTTGCCGATGCGATCGTTCGGGCCTGGTACCTGGAGGAGCGCTGCCAGGTATCGAGCCAGGTGCCGGAGGAAAGAGCTTTCAGTCAGGAGGAGCTGGAATTGCGGTCGAAGTGGTTCGACCGCGAGTCGGAGCGGGCCTGGGCCTGGCTTCGGCAGGAGTACGGAATGGAGTCTGCTGATTGACCCCAAGGGGGGTCGTCGCGGGAGTTGGTGACAGTGGAAACGAAGAACAAGCGCACAACGAAGAGCAATGCGACGAATGAAGAAAGGGAGACAGTGATGCAAGCAAGAGGAGAGAAACGAAACAGGGGAATCGGCGGCTTCTTGAAGCCGGTGATGGCCCTGGGAGCGGCTGCGGTACTGGCCCTCGGGGTCGCTGCCTGCAGCAGCGATGACGGAGGCTCGGGATCGGACTCGGGAGGCACTAAGAGTGCGACCCTGGTCCTCGACTTCATCCCGAACGCGGTCCACGCAGGTATCTACCGTGCCAAGGCTGCGGGCTACTACGAGGACGAGGGGATCGATCTTCGGATCATCCAGCCGACCTCCACGGCCGACACCCTGAGGCTGATCGACGCAGGCAAGGCCGAGTTCGGCATTGCCGACGGGATCGACCTCGCCAACCAGATCGAGGAGGGCCGTGAGGCCCAGGGGGTCATGGCGATCCTCCAGCGTCCGCCCGGTGGCTTGATCACTCTCGAAGAAGAGGGAATCACGTCGCCCAAGGATCTGGAGGGCAAGACAGTCGGCGTGACCGGTGTGCCTTCGGACAACGCGATCCTCGACACGATCATGACCGACGCAGGTGGGGATCCCTCCGCAGCCGACGTCGTGACGATCGGGTTCAACGGAGTCCAGCAGCTGGAGGCCGGGAAGGTTTCGGCCTTCACCGGGTTCATTCCCGCTGACGGAGTCCAGGTGGAGGAGGACGGCTTCAAGACCCGTTCCTTCCCGCTCGACGAGTACGGTGGGCCGGCTTACCCCGGTCTTGTCGCATTCTCGACCGAGACCAAGATCGCCGATGATCCGGACCTGATGCAGGGGTTCGTGAGCGCGACGATCAAGGGCTACCAGGACACGCTCGATGATCCGGCCCAGAGCGTCAACGACCTGGTCAGCGAGACGCAGGGCGTCGACAAGCAGCTCGCCACGGCGCAGCTGGATGCCTACATCCCGCTGATGGGAGAGGCCGACACCTATGGTCAGTTCAACACCGCGAACCTGGAGAGCCTCTCCAAGTTCCTGGTCGACAACGATCTGGCGTCGAAGCCGATCTCGCCGGATCGGTACGCAACCGATCAGTTCGCGGGTTCGAGCGGCTGATCGCCGTCCGGAAGGCGACACCGGGAAAGAAGGAGACAGGGCGGCTTGCCAACTAGTACGACGAAACTGGGGATCGAGGGCCTCGGGAAGGCGTTCCGGGGGAGCGGCGGCGACAGCGTCGTCGCCCTCCGGGACGTCGACCTGAAGGTCGGTGACGGTGAGTTCGTCTCGATCGTTGGTCCGTCGGGCTGTGGCAAGTCGACCCTGTTCAACATCGTCGCCGGGTTGGAGAAGCCGTCGAGCGGCCGCGTGCTGCTCGACGGCGCCCAGCTCGAGGAGTTGCTGGGGGAAGTCGGTTACATGCCCCAACGGGACCTCTTGATGCCCTGGCGCACCGTGCTCGACAACACGACGCTGGGGCTGGAGCTGAATGGAGTCAAGAAGTCTGAGGCCCGGAAGATCGCCGAGGCCGAGTTCGAGCGTTTCGGACTCGACGGGTTCGAGGACCAGTGGCCGGCCAAGCTTTCGGGTGGAATGAAACAGCGGGCAGCCTTGCTAAGGACCTTCCTCGCGGGGAGAAGCCTGATGCTCCTCGACGAGCCGTTCGGGGCCCTCGATGCCCTGACTCGCTCGAACATGCAGGACTGGCTGCTCGACGTGTGGCAGGGCGACAGCAAGACGATCCTGTTCGTGACCCACGACGTAGAGGAGGCGGTCTATCTATCCGACCGGGTCTACGTGATGAGTGGCCGCCCGGGCTCGGTGGTGCTCGACCTGAAGATCGATCTGCCCCGCCCGAGACTTCCGGAAGTCGCCCTGACGCCTGAGTTCATGGCCTACAAGGAACGGCTTCTCACACCCCTCGAAGACGCCCACGCCGGTGTCTTTGCTGGTGACCGCCCGACTGGTGAGTCGGAGCTGCCATGAACGAGGGCACGTCGCGCAGTAGGAAAGTCGCCGAGAGCGTCCTGCCGCCTCTGCTCTTTGCATTGCTGGTGCTGGTCGTCTGGCAGGGGTACGTGACCCTGGCCGACGTTAAGGAATCGACCCTGCCCAAGCCGACCGAGATCGCCACGGCGATCTGGGACAACCGGGCACTCCTGGCCGAGAATGCCTGGGTGACGATCCAGGAAATCCTGATCGGCTACTCGCTGGCGATCCTGATCGGGGTGGGGATCGGCGCGTTGATCCGGGCTTCGCGCCGGATCGAGCGGGCCGTATATCCATGGCTCGTCGTTTCCCAGATGGTCCCGATCCCGGCGATCGCCCCGATCCTCGTCATCTGGACGGGCTTCGATCTGAGGCCTAAGGTGATCGTGATCGCCCTTGTCAGCTTCTTCCCGATCGCGGTCAACACGATCGATGGCCTCCGGGCGGCTGAGCCCGAGCTGCTCAACCTCTTGAAGACCCTGAAGGCAAACGCTTGGCAGCGGTTCCGAAAGGCCCAGTTGCCGGCCGCACTCCCCTTCATGTTCTCCGGGCTCAAGGTTGCCGCAGCCTTTTCGGTGATCGGGGCCGTTTTCGCCGAGTGGGTCGGCTCCTCGGCAGGTCTCGGGTACCTGATTCTCGTCCTCAACAACCAGACGGCAACCACCGATATGTTCGCGGTGATCGTGGTCCTCGCGAGCATCGGGATCGGCCTGTTTCTGATCGTCAGCCTGATCGAGCGATTGATGCTCCCCTGGTACTACGAGAGCCGCCGTTACGAGGCCGAGGGCCTCGAGCTCGAACCCGAGGAGGTCTGATGCCAAAGGGCCAGGAGACCGTGGTCCGGGGTGCCTGGGTCCTCTCGATGGGGCCGGAGGGGGCTATCCGGGATGGAGCCGTCGGCTTCGACGCCAAGGGCGAGATCCGTCAGGTGGGCGGATTCGAAGAGGTCAGCGCGGCGATGCCCGATGCCGTGGTCGAAGGGGACGGCCGGGGCGTCGTACTGCCGGGTTTCGTAAACGCCCATACCCACCTGACCGAGGGCTTGATCACGGGCATGGGGGAGACCGCGGTCCTCTGGGAGTGGTTCGAGCGGGTGGTCAACCCTTCCGGACTCCGGATCACCCGGGAAGAGGTCGCACTCGGGGCAAGGCTGAAAGTCGTCGAGATGCTCGAGAGCGGGGTGACCACGGTCAACGACATGTCCTGCCACCGGAACATCGGCTCGCTGGCTTCACTCGGTTCGGCCGACGCGGTGGCTGAGCTGGGCATCCGTGGGGTGATCTCCTTCGGAGCCGAGGACGTCTTCCCGGATGCCCCGCCGGCCGTCGAGTTCATGGCCGAGCACGAGGCGCTTGCGGACCGGGTTTCGGGAGAGGCCCTGGTCGACTTCCGGGCGGGGATCGGGACCGTCCTCGGTATCACCGAGGAGCTCTTCGGGGAAACGGTCAGGGCTTGCAGTGAGCACGGCTGGGCGGTCCACACCCACCTCGCCGAGGTGCGGGAGGAGGTCACCGCGTCGAAGATCGAGCACGGCTGCACGACGATCGAGCATTCCGAGCGAATGGGCCTGCTCGAGCATGAGGTGATCGGCGGTCACTGCATCTGGTGCTCGGAGAGCGACATCGGGCTGATGGTCAGCCGTGACGTCGCTGTCGCCCACAATCCGGTCGCCAACATGATCCTCGCTTCCGGGGTCTCGCCGGTCCCCAGGTTCCTCAGGGAGGGCCTCCGGGTCGGCATCGGGACGGATGGCGCGGCCTCGAACGACAGTCAGGACATGTTCGGGGCCGTCAAGGCTGCCGCCCTGCTCCAGAAGGTCAAACACCTCGAGGCAACGGCGATGACCGCTCCGGAGGTGATCGAGATGGCCACGATCGGTGGCGCTCGGGCGCTCGGACTCGACCGGCAGGTCGGAAGCCTCGAACCGGGCAAGCGGGCCGACTTGCAGCTCCTCGACGGCAACGGCCCGGAGCTTGCGGTGCTCCACGATCCCTTTCAGCAGGTCGTCTACGGGGCGACCCCACGTTCGGTCTCCGATGTATGGGTCGATGGCATCAAGCGGGTCGAGGGTGCCGAGGCGTTAGGGGTGGATCGGACCGCACTCGCCGCTGAGGCACGGGTTGCCGCAGCCGACCTCGCCGAGCGAAGCTCAATGGAGGGTGAGTCGGCCTACGCCGGTCCGCTGCCCTTCGAGCAGGGCGGCGACTCACCACGATGAGCCGCGACGTAGTCGTAATCGGGGGCGGTCACAACGGCCTGGTCTGCGCCAGCTACCTGGCCAGGGCGGGCCTGGCTGTGACGGTGCTAGAGGCATCGGACACCCCGGGCGGTTGCATCCTCACGGAAGACCTTCCTTCGGGCAATCGCCTCGAGATCGGCGCCTATGAACACGGGGGCATCCGGGCCAGCGGCGTCGCGGCCGATCTCGAGCTGGAGACCCGCTTCGGCCTCGACTTCATCGAACGCGACGAGTTCCTTTTCGCCCCCTGTGATGACGGGACCGGACTCTCCTTCTGGAACTCGCTCGATCGCACGGTCGACGAGCTCGCCCGGACGGTCGGAGCAGAGGAGGCCGAGCGCTATCGGACGTTCTCGAAGTGGTCGAGTGCCGCGATGCAGGTGCTCAGCCAGTCCGAGGGCGGTCCGCCGCCGAGCATACGTTCACTCGCCGCACTGGCCGAGACGACCCTCGGGACGGATGGCGACCGGTTGATGCAGGCCCTCTTCGCACCGGCCACGGCGGTCACCGAGGGAGCCCTTACTGACGATCGCCTGCGGGGGCCGCTCGATCACTGGGCCGCCCACTCCCAGCAGCCACCTCAGGCACCCGGCACCGGCGCCGGCGCACTGTTCCTCGCCGCCTCCCACGGGTCGCCGGCCATCCGACCAGCCGGGGGCTCGCGGGGGACGGTCGACGCGCTGGTCAGGTGCCTGGAGGAGTCAGGCGGGGAGCTCGTCTGCTCGGCAGCTGTCGAGAAGGTGGAACTGGCCGGTGGCCGGGCAAGGGCGGTCATCGCCAACGGCGAGCGTTACGAAGCCTCCCGGGCCGTCGTTTCGGCCATCGATGCCCGACGACTGTTCCTCGGCCTGATGGAAGAGCACGAGGTTCCGGGTCCGCTCCTTGCCGAGGTCAGGAGGATCCACGAGAGCCAGCACAACGTCTCCGAACTCAAGGTCGATGCGGTGATCGATCAGGTCCCCCGGGTGAACGGCCCGGACGGGATGGAAAAGGCATTCATGCTGTCGGCCAACACGGGCCGGGACATCGCCCGGGCATTCTCCAGTCTCGGTCTGGGCCAGCTGCCGGAGCGACCCCCGGTGATGATCGCGTTCCCTTCCTCGCTGGAGGCGGGCTGGGCACCAGAGGGCAAGGGTGTGGTCTGGCTCTCGACTTTCGTTCCCTGGATTCCGGAGAACGGGTCGTGGGACGAGGCGCTGCTCGACGAGGCGGCGGATCTCACCTGGAGGACGGCCGAGAGGGCCCTCGGTTACGAAATGACGGCCTCCGAGAGGAAGTTGACCGGACCGGGGGAGTGGGTTGACCGGCACGGAAACCCAGGGGCCAACCCGAACCACATCGAGATGAGCATCGACCAGCTCCTCTCGATGAGGCCTTCAGTCACGCTCTCCGGTTATCGGACACCGATCGACGGCCTCTTCCTGACCGGCGCTGGTACCCACCCCGGCGGCGGGATCACGGGGGCGCCCGGTCGGAACGCGGCCGGAGTGATTCTCGAGGAGCTCGGCCTGAGGAAGGGAAACCGGCTCGGCCGGGCCCGTAAGCAGGCGGCGATGCTCAGGGACGCGTTGAAGGCAACCAGGGAACTGAGGAGGAACTCGTGAACGAAGCGGCAGCATCGCCCTACTCCGTGGTCGACCAGATCACGGCCTACCAGCAGTCCGCGCTGATCGGTACTGCGGTCGAGCTCGGACTGCCGAACGCCCTCAACGGCCGGAGCGCCACTCTTGCCGAGTTGGTCGACGAGCTGGGTGCCGACGAACGTGGACTGATGGGTCTGCTTGCCGGGCTGGTCGATTTCGGTCTGGTCGAGCGGGAGGGAGACCGATTCAGCCTGACCGCAGCTGGCTCCCTCCTGGCTGACGACCATCCGGAGACCGTCGCCTGGATCGCCCGCAAGGAGTGGTTCTTCTATCGCCTCTGGGCGAAGATGCCGGACGCGGTCATGACCGGCCACAGCCAGACCGAGGCCTGGCGCGCCCGGCTGGACGACGATCCGGACCAGGCCCACGACTTTCTGCGGGCCCTCGACGACCTCTGTCGCCTCTACGGGGGCGACCTGCCCGGACTTGCTGGACTGGAGACGGGGGGCCGCCTGCTCGACATCGGCGGTGGCGCCGGTTCCCACGCCGCCAATCTGGTCGAGGCGACCCCCGGACTCGAGGCGACGGTCCTCGATCTGCCCGGCGTCGAGCCCGTACTGCGGGAACGTCACCCCGAACTCGAATTCATCGAGGGCGACCTCGACCTGCCCAGGTTCGGACGTCCCGACGGCGAGCAGTGGGACTACCTGCTCGTCTCGAACATCCTCCACGACAACCCGGCCGAGGTGAACGGCCGGATCATCGCCGAGGCAGCCGACCTGCTGCGCCCAGGTGGGACGCTGATCATCTACGAGTGGGTGATCGACGAGGGTCGGACCAGCCCTCCGGGCGCTGCCTCGTTCACCCCGATGATGGTGATCGAGAACGAGGGTGGCTGGACCTGGACCGAGGCGGAAATCGCCGGCTGGCTGACTGCGGCCGGGCTCGAGCCATCGCCGATCAACCGCGGCGGAGGGCCAATCGCGGTGATCCGGGCGACCCGCCCCTCGGGCTGAGATCCGGAACGACTCGCCGTTACATTTACGGTCATGTCGGCAACGGTCGAAAAGCCGCGGACCAGTGGTCCGGGAGAGGGCCTGGGTGATTCCTGGAAGGTGATCGTCCTCAACGACAACCACAACACCTTCGAGGGGGTCGCCGGAGCGCTCGCCAGCGTTATCCCGGGCGTGACTTACGAGCAGGGCCTCGAGTTCGCGAACAGGATCCACACCACCGGCCAGGCGATCGTCTGGGTCGGTATGAAGGAGCCGGCCGAGCACTACTGGTCAGCACTGAGGGACGCCGGTCTGACCATGGCCCCGCTCGAGGCCTGAGGGTTCTTCCACTCGGCTCGAGGGCTCGACGAACCCCGAAGCATCAGCCAGCGACCCAGGCGCCGACCCGGGGCTTTGGTGACCCGCGCGTCTAGCTGGTGACTTCGGACCCCTGATGGAGGCTCGGGATCTTCTTGCCCGGGTTGAGCAGGCCCTTGGGGTCGAACACGGACTTGATCGAGCCCTCGAGTTCCACCGCCACCTCGCCCAGGGCGTCGGTTACGTGGGTGGTCTTGAGCGCCCCTATCCCGTGTTCGCCGCTGATCGACCCACCCAGGCGAATCGCCATCTCGAACAGTTCGTCCGATGCCTCCCTGCCCCGGGCCATCTCCTCGGGGTCGGACAGGTCGACCAGGAAGGTCGAGTGGAGGTTGCCGTCACCCGCGTGACCCCAGGAGCAGGCTTCGAGTCCGTGACGCTCCCCGATCGCCAGCGTCTCCTCGATCGCCTCTGCCAGCCGGCCCAGGGGCACGACGATGTCTTCGGAGATCTTCCCGCCCCGCTGGGCGGTCACCGCGATCGACACCCCGTCACGCCAGGACCAGAGGGCGTCGACCTTCTCCCGCTCGGTCACCGTAAGCACTTCCTGGATTGCGCCGGGTCCCAGGGACTCCACCAGATCAGCGATCACCCGGGTCACCTCCCCTGCCGAGCCGTCAGCCTCGGCGATCACTGCGAACCCGGCACCCGACGGGGCGTCGAGCGGGAAAGAGCCTATGCATGCCTGGACTGCCCTCGGGTCGAGGAATTCGAGCGCAGTCGGCTGGATACCGGTGGCGATCGTGTTCTGGACGGCCTCACAGCCGGACTCGATGTCCCCGTAGAAGGCGACCGCTATTCCCCGCTCCTCTGGCGCCGGGACGAGTCTCAGCCAGGCCGCGGTGACGATTCCCAGGGTGCCCTCCGAGCCGATCATAAGGTCGGTCAGATCCAGCCCCGATACGTCCTTGTTGAACGGGCCGCCGGTCCTGAGGATCCGTCCGGGGGGCAGCACTACCTCCAGGCCGGTGACCCAATGGCCCGTCACCCCGTACTTGAAGGCGTGGGGCCCGCCGGCATTGGTGGCGATGTTTCCGCCGATCGTCGACTGCTCGCCGGCGCCGGGATCGGGCGGGAAGAAGAGGCCGTTCTCGAGTGCCTTCCGGTGGACGGTCGCGGTCCTTACGCCGGCCTCCACCTCCATCCGCCAGTGCTCGGGCTCGATCGACCTGATCCCGTGCAGGCCCTCGAGCGATAGGACCACGCCCCCGTCGGGAACGGCTCCGCCCGCGAGCCCGGTACCGCCTCCGCGGGTCACGACCGGCAGGTCGTTCTCGTAGCACCAGGAAACCACGGCGAGGACTTCCTCGACTGTCGATGGCAGGACCACCACGTCGGCCTTTCCGGCGACGCCCCGGTTGCCGGTGCCGTCGGTCAGGTATTCCCGAATCCTCGACGTATCGGCAAGCACCCGGTCGGCCGGGAGCAGCCTGGCCAGATCGACAGGCAGGGAGCCGTTCAGGCCAGAAATCGGTTCACCTCGACGATCGGGGAGCCTGACTTTCCCCTTCTGTACTGAAAAATGGCTTGCATCGGGTCGACCTTTATGCGTAACATGTTACCTACGAGAGAGAAAGGGGTAGGTAAGTGGGACTGACAGGTGGAGAGTTCGTTGCGGAGTACCTGATTGCCGAGGGGGTTCCGTACGTCTTCGGCATCCCCGGGCACGGCGACATGGCGGCCTTCGATGCGTTCAAGGAACGGGAAGACCGGATCTCGATGATCGCCCCCAGGCACGAGCAGGCGGCCGCCCACATGGCCGACGCCTATTACAGGGCTTCCGGGAAGCCTCTCGCGACTCTCACTTCGATCGGACCGGGTTCGATGAACGTTGCGACCGGGCTCTCGACCTCGTTCGTGGATTCGATCCCGGTGATTTCCTTCACCGGCGGCCCGCAGACCTACATGTTGGGACGCGGCGTCCTGCAGGAACTCGAGCGCCAGCAGGACAACGTCTTCCCGCACATCATCCAGCCGATGGTCAAGCGCAACTGGGACGTTCAGCACGTCGACCTGCTCTCCGACGTTCTGCCGAGGGCCTTCAACACGGCCCTGTCCGGACGACCCGGACCGGTTCACATCGAACTCCCGATGGACGTGCAGGCCGAGGTGACCGATCACGCCATACCCGTGCCGGCGCAGCGGCGGGCGACCTCGGGAGCGGTTCGTCCCGATCCGGATGCGATCGACGAGGCGGCCGAGAAGCTGCTCTCGGCCAGCCGGCCGGTGATCCTCGCCGGCGGCGGGTGCCTGGAGGCCGATGCCGCGAAGGAGCTGAGGCAGGTTGCCGAGTACCTCGACGCACCCGTGGTGGCGACGATGATGGGCAAGGGCGTCTTCCCCGAAGACCATCCTCTCTCGGCCGAGCACACCGGAGCCAACGGCACCGCGGTCGGAAACCACATGACTCGCACCGCCGACGTGATCCTTGCGGTGGGGACCAGGTTCGCCGAGCAGACCTCCTCCTCGTACGTCGACGGCATGTCGTTCTCGGTGCCCCCGACCGAGATCGTCCACCTCGACATCGACCCGACCGAGATCGGAAAGAACTACCCGACCGCGGTCGGCGCGGTCTGTGACGCGAAGGCCGGGCTCTCGGACCTGTTCGATGCCCTGACCGACCGGGGGGGTCCGGAAGGGATCGACCGGGAGGAGTACCGCGCCGAACTGGCAGAGAAGCGAGCCGAATGGCGCGCAGCCCAGGAGGCCAGATGGACGGGTGCCCTCTCGATGAGCATGGTGCTGCACCGGACCCGGGAATTCATGCCGCGCGAGACGATCGCGATCGCCTCTGCCGGTCACCCCCAGATCCAGGCCTTCCAGGAGTTCCTGGCCTACGAACCCCGGACCTGGCTGAGCCCCGGCGGGTACTCGACCATGGGTTACACGCTGCCGGCCGCGATCGGGGCGAAGCTCGCCCAGCCGGACCGGCCGGTCATCGGGTTCGCCGGCGATGGCGACCTGCAGCAGACGGTTCAGGAGCTGGCCGTGGCATCGGAGACGGGCGTCCCGATCATCATCGCCTGCCTCAACAACACCGGCTGGCTCTCGATCAGGGACTTCCAGCGCGGGATGTTCGGGGAGGAGCGTGCCTTCTCGGTCGAGTTCCGCTCGCGCAAGGACGACCGTCTGATGCCGGTCGATTTCTGTGCGATCGCCAGGGCGTTCAATTGCGAGTCCGAGAAGGTCACCGAACCTGCCGGGATCGAAGATGCCCTGGGACGGGCGATGGCGGTCGACGGACCGGTGCTGGTCGAGTTCGACCTCTCCAGAGAGCCGGCCGACACCGAGGGAATAAACAGCGGGCACTGGGACCTGCCCAAACCGGCCTACCTGCCCTGAGGAGCAGGGGGAGAGGAGGAGTTCGATGAACCACGACACCCCGGAGAGGGATCCCGACGGGGCCGCCCAGGTGCTCAGGGACGAGTCCGACGCCCACGTGATCAAGTGTATGGGGGACGTGGACATGGGCCTCGTCCACGGCCAGGGGGTCCGGGTCCAAGACGCCGATGGCAATGAGTTCCTCGATGCCATATCGGCCGAGTGGGTCCTGAACCTCGGGTTTCGTCATCCCGAGATTCTCGAAGCGATCGACAACCAGTTCGGGAAGATCGACTACGTCTCCCCGGTGTTCGAAGACGAGGCCAGGACCGCCTACGCGAAGAAGCTCGCCGAGCTGGCCCCGGGTGCCCTCTCCAAGGTGCTCTACGGGATCTCCGGCGCCGGTGCAGTCGAGGGGGCGATGCACCTCGCGATGCGGACCACTGGTGGGTCGGACTTCGTATGTCTCGATGCGGCGTTCCACGGTCGTTCCTTTGCCACCATCGGATTGACCTACGTCAAGCCCGGCATGGTCGAGGGCTCGAACCAGGGAATCGACCGGTACCTGCCGAGGCAGATGCGGGTGCCGAACTACTACTGCTACCGCTGCCCGCTCGGGCTCGAGCGCGAGACCTGCGACCTGGCCTGTGCCGACCTGGTCGACTTCGCACTCGACCGGGGCCACCTGAACGGTCCGGCCGGGGTGATCGTCGAGCCCTACCAGGCGAACGGCGGGATGGTCCCTGCACCGGACGGCTACCTGGAGCGGGTCCACGAGATATCCAAGTCCCACGACGTCCCGTTGATCGTCGATGAGATTCAGGGTTCGCTCTGCCGGTGTGGACCGATGTTCGCATCCGAGAGGGCTGGCATCGAGCCGGAGATGATCATCCTCGGCAAGGCGCTGGGCGGCGGACTGCCGCTCTCGGCGACGATTACCACCCCCGACTACGCGACCCTGCTTCCCTGGGAGTACGGGTTCACCCAGGCCGGCAATCCGCTGGCCTGCGCTGCCGGATTGGCAATGGTCGAGATCATGGTCCGCGACGACCTGCCGGCCAACTCCGAGCGGATCGGAGGCCTGATGGTCGAGGAACTCCGGAAGATCGAGAAGGACTCCAGGCTGATCGGTGACATCCGGGCGCAGGGCCTGATGATCGGACTCGAACTGGTTCGGGATCGCGAAACGAAGGAGCCGGCCTTCGAGGAAACGGACATGCTGATGTCGGCCTGCCTGAACCATGGCCTGATGATCGGCAAGACCGGGCCCGTCTTCGGCTCGAACGGGAACGTGGCCAAGCTGAAGCCGGCAGTCAACGTGACCGAAGAGGACGCGATGGAGATGGTCGAGCTGTTCGGGAGGGCGCTCCGGGACGTCGAAGCGACGCTCTAGGCCGCCCTTGCCACTTTCGGGAAACCCCATCTCCTTCATGGCCTGCCTGGGCTACGAGGAGATGACCACTGCCGAGGTTGTCGGGTCGATAGCCGATGCCGGGTTCGACTCGGTCGAATGGACGATGGCCCACGTCGATTCCCTTGCTCTCCCAGCTTCGGCTCTCGCCTGCCAGCAGGACCTGGTCAGTGGCGGCGAGCAGGCGGTCGCAACGACTATTCGGGCGATCGATGCAGCCGCAGAAGCAGACATCGGCCTGGTCAACGTTCTCACCGGGCCGAACCTCTGGGAGGAAGGGGCTCGGCCGGCCGAAGGGGCCGAGGAGGCCTGGGGGGTTGCACTCTCCGCCCTGGAGCGAATAGTCGATCACGCGGAGGAGAAGGCGGTGATGGTCGGGTTCGAACCGTGCTGGGGAACCCTCGCCCACGATGCCGAGACGGCCCAAAGGGTGCTCGATGCCGTCGCCGTCCAGATTACCTTCGACCCCAGCCACTTCGTGATGACCGGTGATCCGATCCCGGAGCTGATCGCTACGTGGGGCGACAGGATCGTCCACTTCCACCTCAAGGACGCCTTCGGCCGGCCCGGGATCGAGGGCGAGGACTTCATCTTCTGCCTGCTCGGCGAGGGCGACGTTCCGTGGCCCGAGACCTTCCGGGCATTGGAGGCAATCGGCTACGAGGGGGCGCTGTCGGTCGAGTTCGAGGCCTATCGCTACTACGAGCAGGTACTCGGGGGAAACCCCACGGCTGCGGCGAAGCTTTCCCGCGAGCAGGTCGGTGCGCTGATGGGGCAGGGATGAGCGAGGCTGCCGACGGCAGGGAACTTAGGGTCGGCCTGTGTGGCCTGGGGGAGATCGGGCAGTTCCACCTCAAGGCGATCGAGGAGTCAGACGTCGCCCTGCTCGCGGCCGTCTGCGAGCTCGATCGCGAACTGGCCGACCGGAGCGTCGATCCGGGGACTGCGATTTATTCGGACTTCGATGCGATGCTCGCCGACGAGCAGCTCGACGTGGTCGACATCTGCCTGCCCCACCACCTCCACACGCCCTTTGCCTCGAAGGCTCTCGATGCCGGGTGTGACGTGATCCTCGAGAAGCCGATGTCGGTCGATCTCGCAGGGTGCGACGAGATAGTCCGGGCTGCCCGTGCCTCAGGACGCCGTGTCGCGGTCTCCCACAACCAGCTGTTCTTTCTGCCGCATCGCCGGCTCCTGAAGCTGCTCCGGGATGGCAGCCTCGGTGAGCTCCAGTCGCTCTACGAACGTCTATGGATCGGGGGCAAGTACGGCGGCTGGCGAGAGGACACGGCCAAGGTCGGCGGCGGGCTGCTGATGGACGCCGGCGTTCATCGCGTCTACATGGCCCTTGCGATCGGCGGGCCGGTTCGCTCGGTCGAGGCGATCATGGATGATCCCCGTTCGGAGGATTCCTTCTCCCTGCTTCTCGAGTTCGATCGGGGCGCGAAGGGCGTGATCCAGGGCTCCTACCACGGCCCGGAGGGGGTCTTCGACGACCGGATCGAGATCCAGGCCAGCGACGGCATGGCCGAGGTACTGGGTTGCGAGGCCTTCTTCGAAGGCGACCTCGAAGGCGAGGTGCAGCTCAGGGCGAGGATCGACGGAAAGTGGACCGACCAGGAGGTCACCGGATCCTGGGATCGGTCGGTCGTCGACTCGGTCCTCTCCATCCTCTCGGCGTTCTCGAAGGACGAGGAAGCAGAGGTGGATGCGACGGCTGGGCGCGATGCAGTTGCCCTGGTCGAGGCCGCGTACCGGTCGGCGGAGCGGGGGCAGAGGGTAGCCTTGACTGAAGTCACTGATGCAGGGGAGGCGGCCTGATGAGCGAGGAACGGGGTGGAGCCGGCAAGTCCGGGGCACTCACCGAGATCCGGCCCGAGACGAGCATCACCGATCAGGTCCGCGAGTCGATCCGCCGGGCGATCATCGATGGCGAGCTCGCACCGGGCTCGCTCCACTCGGTCCAGACGCTCGCTGACGTCTTCAAGGTCTCCCGGACGCCGGTCAGGGAGGCATTGATCGATCTGGCCGGAGCCGGAATGGTTGAGTTCGAGCGCAACCGCGGCGTACGAATTCTCAAGACTTCTGATCACGACCTCGAGGAAATCCTGGTCCTCAGGATTCTCCTCGAGGTGCCGGCGACCTTCAAGGCCGCGTCCCAGGTGGACGACGAGTGCCTGGGCAGGCTGCGAGAGGAGCTGGCAGCAATGGAGATCGCAGCAGCCAAGGGGGACGAGTCGGCCCAGATGGAGCACGACAGGCGGTTCCACGACTTGATCAACCGTGCTTCGGGAAATGCACGTCTCTCTGCCTTCGTCGATTCGCTTCGTGACCTGATCCTGACCCGGGGTGTCTCGACCGCCGAGCAGACACGCTCGCTGGAGGAGATCGTGGTTGAACACCGCCAGATCCTCGCTGCGCTTGAGGCACGGGATCCGGATGCTGCGGCCACGGCCATGAAGGAACACCTGGTCCATACCTCGGCCCTTCTCTTGGAGCAGGAGAGCGGGAGGGATTCAAACCTCGACCTCGGCTGGGAGGAACTGGTTCCGGGGGGCGAGGAAAAGCTCGAGCGGAAAGGCAGGGAAAGTTGATCGAGAGCAGAAACCCCACCGACCCCTCCGAGGTGGTGGCGAGCGTACCGGCCCTCGACCTGGCGGGAGCCTCGTCGCTGATCGACTCGGCTGCAGCGTCTCAGGGTGGGTGGGCGAGCGATGCGATGCTTCGCTCCGGCTCTCTCGCTTCCCTTGCCGACGCGATCGGATCGCGTCACGGGGAGTTCACGGAGATGATGGTCCGGGAGGTCGGGAAGCCAGTAGTCGAAGCGAGGGGAGAGGTCGATCGGGCGATCGCGATCCTTCGGTACTACTCACAGATCGCGCTCGATCCGGACGGAGAGATCCTCCAGGGCTCTACCCCGGGGGCGAGGATCGCCGTCAGGCGGGTTCCGCTCGGGCTCGTAATGGCGATCTGCCCCTGGAACTTCCCCCTCGCGATCCCTGTCTGGAAGTCGGCACCGGCTCTTGCCTACGGCAACACGGTCCTGCTCAAGCCCGCCGAAAATGCGGTCGGGACGGCATCGCTACTTTTCGAGTGCGTCGGCGAGGCACTCCCGCCTGACATCCTCACGCTGCTGCCCGTTTCAGGCGCAACGGCCGGGGAAATGCTGGACGACACACGGATCGCGGGGTTGACCTTCACCGGTTCGACGTCCGTCGGACTCTCGGTCGCTGAGCGAATGGCCAGGCGAGGGGCACCGGCTCAGGCAGAGATGGGTGGTCAGAACCCGGCGGTCGTGCTTGGAGACGCTGACCTCGACCGGGCAGCCGACGCGATCGTCTCTGGAGCGATGGGCTTCGCCGGCCAGAAGTGCACTGCGACGAGGCGGGTAATCGTCGTCGAGGAAGTCCTCACGGAGATGGAGGCGAGGCTTGCCGAACGGATATCTGTGCTCAGGGTTGGGGACCCGGCGAACGAGTCCGTGACCGTTGGGCCGTTGATCGGTGCCGCTGCGGTGGCGGAGTTCGAGCAGTCAGTCGAGGAGGCAATGACCTCCGGGGCCTCGCAGCTTGCCGAGGCGGGCACTCCCCAGTCCGATGGCTTCTTCGTCGCCCCGAGACTGCTTAGACAAGATGATCCGACCGCAAGGGTGAACCAGGAAGAAACTTTCGGCCCTCTCCTCACCCTGCTCGCAGTTCCCGACGAAGGAAGGGCGCTCGAGGTCGCAAACGCGACGCGGTTCGGACTCGTCGGCGCGGTCCACACCGATGATCTCGCCCACGGGGTGGAGCTCGCCGCCCAGCTCGACTGCGGCCTCCAGAGGGTGAACGCGCCGACCCCGGGAGTCGACTTCTATGCCCCGTTCGGAGGCGAAGGGGAGTCGAGCTTCGGGCCGCGCGAGCAGGGACGAGGTGCACGCGAATTCTTCACCTCGACCCGCACGATGACGATCGTCCCACCGGCTGGATAGCCGCCGCCATCGACTCAGTCGTCTCGGCCTGGTTCAGGACCGACTCCGGACTCGGTCTGGTCGGGCAACGAAACGGGGGGCCCGGAGGCCCCCCGTCGAATCACTGCCGTTTCGGTCCGGTCAGCTGGCCTGCTTGACCCGGAAGCCGAGCCCACCCTTCTGCGGGTTGGTGAACTGGGCGCCCTTCTGGACCCACGGAGCCGGTATCTGCCCCGTCGGGTAGTTCAGGAACAGCTTGAACTTGGCCGAGGCGTTCGTGCAGTTCAGCTTCGGGCTGGTCGACGCGTAGATGTAGTACGGCCCCCTCGGCAGGATCAGCGAGCCGATCCGGTCGTCGTTCTGGACCTGGAAGGTCCCGGGGCAACGCGCGAAGCGACCCGGCAGCGGAGACGGTCCGGGAGTCGGAGCCGGAGAGGTCGCCTTCCTGACGGCGAACCCGACCTGCCGGTTGGTCGACTTGTAGAACCTTCCCTTGCCGGTCGCGAGGACCGTGTAGCGCCACGGCTTCGGGAGGTTCCCGTCGTAGTCGTAGAGGAAATTCCGGAAGTTGGTGATCGCTTGCGGACAAGTGAACAGGTCTGCGTTGATCGTGTTCACGTTGTAGGTGCCCTTGGGTAGGGAGAGGTCACCGATCCGGTCGTTGTGGAGGACCTGGAAGGTGCCGCAGCTCGCCGTGGCGGCCTCGGACCGGGCCGTGCTGACCCAGAGGGAGCCGACCAGAGCGCCGGCCAGTGCCAGCAGGGCGATTGCGAAGCGGGGCTTTCCGATTGTGATGCTCATGATCTCCTTGATGAGAGAGGGTTTTTTCCAGCTTGAAGTACTTTCCTATCGGAAAACTAAAACCCTTCCCCTGACAGCCAGTTGCGGAGGAAGACCCCGGGAGTTCCCAGCCCCAGCCGACCCGTAGAATCGAGCCTTCTGGGGGTCTCGACCCCTCCAGCGCCCGTAGCTCAGTTGGATAGAGCGTCGGTCTACGAAACCGAAGGTCACAGGTTCGAATCCTGTCGGGCGCGTCCCCAAACCGGGGCACATATCCCTCAACGGTGGGGAAAGGTCGGAATCCTTGGACGAATCCCCGAAACGGCCCGAAACCGGATTCGCGGCCCCAAGCCAAGTGGGACTATCGCTCAAAGAAGCCCTGGGTCGAGGGTTACCGTCGTCCCTGTCGCTTTGGATCAAGCACACCGAAGCCGTTACCTATCGTCCCGCCTTGGCACTCGATCGTTCGGTCGAGTTCAGTTCATTCAGACCTGAATTCCGACCCACCTGCCCGGGCCAGGTCAATCAGATCGTTCTGGACGGCGTCGAAGGGCTCCATGCTCTGCTCGGCCCGCGCCACGATCATCGCTCCTTCCAGCGCGGCGACGCTGGTCATGGCGAGCCGCCTGCTATCGGCCTTGCCGAGGCCGGTTCGGGTATAGGCATCGGCCAGGGCATCTCGCCAAGAGGCGAAGCCAGCGGCGACCACCGGCAGGAGTCCCTCGGAGTCGGCCCCGGCTCCGACCGTCACCGCTGACATCACACAGACCGACTTCAGGTTGGTCGCCTCAACGAACTCCCGCCACCCCTTGGAGAAGGCCTCGGCGACCTGCTCGGGCCGGTCGGCCTCCGTGTTCCTGATCCTCTCGGAAACGACTGATCCCAGGAGGGCGATCGCCTCGGCGACCAGCTCGTCTTTACCGCCCGGGAAGTGGTGGTAGATCGAGCCGCGCGGGGTGTCGGTCAGCTCCAGCACCTCGGAGAAGGAGGTGCCCTGGACTCCACGCTGCGAAATCAGCAAGGCCGCCCCTCCGATCATCTTTTCCCGGGTCTTCTCAGTCATTGGCTATGACGAACATCATAGAGCGGTGTTACTATGCCAGCCGTCATAGACGACTTCGGCGAAGGGGAGACATTGCAGCACCTAGTTT
>JAUMBO010000075.1:0-8200 GCA_032119635.1 Solirubrobacterales bacterium | reverse complement strand
GCGCCTTCGTGATCGACAAGCTCCTTGAGCGAAACGAGGCCGTTTCGCCCGAGACGGTCGAAGAGGTCTTGTGCGGGGTCGGCATGCCGCAGGGCAAGCAGGCCTACAACCTGGCCCGCATCCTCGTCCTGCTCTCCTCGCACCTGACCCAGGCGACCACCGGGGTGACCATCTCCCGTTACTGCGCGTCGAGCCTCGATGCGATCCGGCATGCCTCGAACGCGATCAAGAATGGCGAGGGCGACGTCTACATCGCCGCCGGGGTCGAGTTCGTGAGCCAGTTCAACGCCCGCACCGAGATCGCCGGAGCCCGGTCGGCCGGCGAGGAAGACCAGCACGAGGACCTGATCGGAACCGATGGGACCCCGAACGCCTACATCGACATGGGGATCACCGCGGTGAACGTGGCCGAGCAGTACGGCGTCACCCGCGAAGCGATGGACGAGTACGCCCAGCGTTCGCAGGAGCTGGCGGTCGCTTCGCAGGAGGACGGCTTCTTCGATCGCGAGATCGTCCCGGTGAGTCTGCCGGACGGTACCGTGGTCGAGAAGGACGATGGCCCACGTGCCAGCTCGACGGTCGAGAAGCTGGCCGAGCTGCCGGAGGCCTTCGGCGGCGGTGGGGTCACCGCCGGCAATTCCTGCCCGCTGAACGACGGGGCGGCCGCGGTTCTCCTGATGAGCGACACCAGGGCGAAGGAGCTGGGCCTGACGCCCAGGGCCAAGGTGATCACCTCGGCCACGGCCGGTAACGAGCCCGAGTACATGGGCGTCGCACCGATTCTCGCCGTCCAGAAGCTGCTCGACCGCGCCGGGATGAAGATCGACGACATCGACGTGGTCGAGCTCAACGAGGCCTTCGCGGCGCAGGTGATCCCGATCTCGGAGGAGGTCGGGATTCCGATGGAGAAGCTCAACACCCACGGCGGGGCGATCGCCCTCGGCCACCCGTTCGGAATGACCGGCGCCCGGATCATGGGCACCCTGCTGAACGTGATGGAGACCGATGATCACCAGTTCGGGATCGAGACGATGTGCGTCGCCGGCGGCCAGGGCGAGGCGATGCTGGTCGAGCGGACCGCCTGATCGGGCGAGTCGCTCCGAGATACCCGTAGTCGAGAGGGCGGCCCCGGGCCGCCCTTTCTCGTGCCTGGGTACCTGAGGTGACGGCCTGGCCTACCGCTCCAGCGGCGGGATGTCACCCTCGGCGGGAGACTCCCACTCCTGGAAGACCGGCAGCCGCCAGAGCAGGCTGGCGATGACGAGGCCCAACGCTACGGCGAGCAGGGCGATGAACCACTCGACCCCGGTCAGGTAGGTCATCTCGAACACCTCGCGCAGCGGATCGACGGCGAGGATCCCGGCGAACAGGGCACCGAGGCCGGCGACCATCGCCAGCATGTAGCCCTGGATCGAGATGTGCTCTCGGCCCGGCCCCCTCTCGAGCAGCAGGATGAAGGCGAGGCCGAGGATGACCAGGGTGGTCGTGGCGGCCGTCCGGCCCTCGTCCAGCGAGCCGGAGGCATCGACGACGAGGAAGGAGAAGATCGTGGCCAGGGCAGTGGCGATCCCGGCCGGAAGGGCGAAGGCACCGAGCGCCCGGAGCAGGTGGCCCCGGTAGAGCGGTCCGTCACTCGGGGCGAGGGCGAGGACGAAGGAGGGGATGCCGATCGTCACCAGGGCGGCCAGGGTGAGCTGCCTCGGCAGGAAGGGGAACTCGAATCCCGGAACGGACACGAGCAGGATCAGGGCTGCCGCGTAGACGGTCTTGGTCAGGTAGAGCCGACCGAGCCGGTGGATGTTCCGGGCGATCCGGCGGCCGTCGGCGATCGCCTCCGGGAGCCGCGCGAAGTCGTCCTTCAGCAAGACCATGTCGGCAACGCTCCGCGTGACCTGTGTCCCCGATCCCATCCCGACTGCCATCCGGGCCGCCTTCAGCGCCGGGACGTCGTTCACCCCGTCCCCGATCATCGCCGTGAAGTGACCCGCCTCGGAAAGCGCGGCGACGAGGTCCTTCTTCTGCTCGGGCCGGATCCTGGCGAACACCGTGTTGGCGGCCGCCACCTCGGCCAGCCGTTCGGGGTCTTCCGGCAGGTCGTCGCCGGTCACGGTGCCGTCGACCGCGATCCCGACCTGGCGGGCGACCGCCTCGACCGTCTCCGGCGCGTCGCCCGAGATCAGTTTCAGCGAGACGTCTTCCTCCCGCATCAGCTCGAGCGTCTCGGCCACCCCTTCGCGCAGGTTCTCCTCGAAGACGACCAGCGCGATCGGGGACATCTCTCCTGGCGGTCCGTCGGCGCCTTCGGCCGGCAGCGGCCCGTTACTGCGGCAGAAGGCGACGACCCGGTTTCCGGCCGAGGACTCCCGCCGAAGTGCCTCCCCGAGTTCGGTTGGCAGGGCCAGGTCGCCCTCTGCTTCGAGGACGTCAGGGGCACCGAGGACGAGCACCTCCGGACCGTCCGGTCCGTCGAGGGCCAGGCCGCTCCACTTCCACTCGGACGAGAAGGGGATTTCGGCGGCCACCGGCGCACCGCTGCCGGGGAAGCGGGAGCCGATCGCCTCGAGGGTCCGGTTCTGCTCCCCGGCCGAAGCCGCGAAGAGGGCGAGCTTTGCCTCGGCCTCCCCGGTCGACCCCGCGGCCGGGATCACGGTGGCGATCGAGAGGGTGCCGTCGGTCAGGGTGCCGGTCTTGTCCAGGCAGATCGTGTCGACCGAGGAGAGCGACTCGGTCGCGCTCATCTGCTGGACCAGTAGACCCCGCCTGGCCAGGCTGACCGCGGCGACCGCGAAGGTGACGCTCATCAGCAGGACGAGGCCCTCGGGGATCAGGGTGATCAGGCCGGCGGTGGCGGTCTGGGCCGACTCGATCAGGGGGGTATTCCGGAGGATCAGCGACCCGATCAGCAGGGTCGCCAACGGGACGAGCGCCCAGGTGCAGGCCACGATCACCCGGTTGACCTCCTGCTGGAGCGGCGCCGGTGGGTGTCGGAAGGCCCGTGCCTCGCCGGTGAGCCGGCCGGCGTAGCTCTCCTCCCGGACGGCGGTCACCTCGCAGAAGGCCGACCCGGAAAGGACGAAGGCCCCCGAGAGCAGCTCATCGCCGTCGGCCTTGCCGACCCCGTCGGACTCCCCCGTGATCAGGGACTCGTCGACCGTCATGCCGCGGCTGGCGAGGGTCAGGCCGTCGGCTACGAGTTGGTCGCCCGGGACCAGCCGGACCAGGTCGCCGGGCACGACCTCGCCCGCCATCAGCTCGAGCGTCTCCCCGTCCCGGATCACCCTCGCCTTCGGGGCGACCAGCACGGCGAGACGGTCGAGCACGGCCTTCGCCTTCAGCTCCTGCCGGATCCCGATCCAGGTGTTGACGATCGCGATCAGGCCGAAGATTGCGTCGGCCCAGAGGCCGAGCGAGAGGATCAGGATGAAGAAGCCACCGATGATCGCGTTGAACAGCGTGAACACGTTGGCCGCGATGATGCTCGCGGTCGAGCGCGAGGTCGGGAGTCTCTCGCTCCCGAGGGCGCGCAGACGATCGGCCGCCTCTCCTGCGGAGAGGCCGGCACCCGGGAGTGTCCCTGCGGTTGCTTCGCTCACGTACCGATTCTTATCGTGACGGCGGCGGGACGGCGGTCGGACGAGCCGGGGTATAGTCCCCGCCCATGGCGCTGAAGCTAGGTCTCTACCTCGGGTACTGGGGAATCGGACCGGAGGGGGAGGAAGCTCTCGACCTCGTCCGGACTGCCGAGAATGCCGGCTTCGAGTCGGTCTGGGCGGCCGAGTCGTACGGATCGGACGTGGTCAGCGTGCTCGCCTGGCTGGCCGGACAGACCGAGAAGATCAACCTCGGTGGCGCGATCATGCAGGTCCCGGCAAGGCCGCCTGCAGCGGCAGCGATGGCCGGGGCGACCATCGACAAGCTCTCCAAGGGGCGCTTCCTGTTCGGCTTCGGCCCTTCCGGACCGCAGGTTTCGGAGGGTTGGTACGGCGTCCCGTACTCGAAGCCCTGGGGCCGGACCCGGGAGTACGTCGAGGTGGTCCGGGAGATCATCGCCCGCGAGGGTCCGCTCGACCACCAGGGCGAGCACTACCAGCTGCCACTCCCCGACAGCCAGGGCAAGGCGCTGAAGTTGAACTTCCACCCCGAGCGCAACTACATCCCGGTCTTCCTCGGTGCGATCGGCCGCAAGTCGGTCGAGATCTCGGCCGAGATCGCGGACGGCTGGATCCCGATCTTCTTCAGCCCCGAGAAGTTCGAGGAGGCCTGGGGCGAACACATCGAGATCGGTCTCGAGAAGGGCAACCGGAAGCGGGAGGAGTTCGAGGTCTCGCCTTCGGTCCAGGTCGCGATCGACGGCGACCTCGAGGCTGCCCGGAACGTGGTCAGGATGGGTCTCGTCCTCTACTTCGGCGGGATGGGTTCGCGCAAGACGAACTTCTACGTCGATCTGGCCCATCGATTCGGGTTCGGCGAGGTGGCCGACGAGGTCCAGGAGCTCTTCCAGGCGGGGGACAAGGAGAAGGCCTTCCAGGCGGTCCCGGACGAGGTGGTGAATGCCGTCTCCCTGATCGGACCCGAGGACGAGGTCGCCGAGCGGCTGGCGGCCTTCACGGCGAAGGGCGTCGACCGGCTGATCGCCACCCCGATTGCGACCGACCATGAGGGCCGGACCCACACGGTCGAGAGGCTCGCGGCCATTGCCGGCTGACGGCACCGACCGTGCGGTCGGGGGAGGGATCGAGTCCCGGTGAAGGTAGGCGTAGCGAAGGAACTCTCCGAACGCGAACGCCGGGTCGCCCTGGTGCCCGACTCGGTTCGTTCGCTCACCGGCCGGGACGGGGTCGAGGTCCTGGTCGAGTCCGGGGCCGGCGAACAGGCCGGCTTTCCCGACGATTCCTACACCGAGGCCGGGGCGAAGGTCACCTCCCGTGATGAGGTCGAGTCGGCCGACGTATTGCTGGCCGTCTCGGGCCCCCCTGGCGAAGAGATCGGCAAGCTCGGCCCCGACCAGATCCTGATCGCCCACCTCGATCCCTGGACGGACGCCGAATCGAACCAGGCCCTTGCCAGGTCCGGGGTGACGGCCTTCGCGATGGAGGCGATTCCCCGGACGACCCGCGCCCAGGCGATGGATTCGCTCTCCTCCCAGGCGGCTGCCGCCGGTTACGCGGCGACCCTGATCGCGGCCCGGGAGTCGGGCCGGTTCTGGGGCATGCTGACCACGGCAGCGGGCACGATCAGGCCGGCCAAGGTGCTGGTGCTCGGTGCCGGGGTCGCCGGTCTGCAGGCGGTTGCGACCGCAAAGCGGCTCGGCGCGATCGTCACCGGTTTCGACATCCGGAGGGCGGCCTGGGAGCAGATCGCCTCGCTCGGGGGCCGTCCGCTCGAACTCGACTTCATCCCGGACGCCGAGGGCGAGGGTGGCTACGCCAGGCCCCTGACCGACGAGGAGAACGAACGGGTGCGTGACGAGATCGGGGCCAACGCGGCCGGTCAGGACGTGGTGATCACGACGGCGGCGATTCCCGGCCGCCCGGCTCCGCTGCTGATCACGGCCCGGGCGGTCGACGGGATGGCGCCGGGGTCGGTGATCGTCGACCTTGCGGCCGAGACCGGCGGCAACTGCGAGCTGACCGAGCCGGGCGAGACCGTGGTGGTGAACGGGGTCAAGGTGATCGGTCCGCTCGACCTGCCGGCCGAGCTTCCGGGTCACGCCTCCCAGCTCTACTCGAAGAACCTCGAGAACCTGCTCGAGTTGATCACCGCCGAGGACGGGAGCATCGCGGTCGATTTCGAGGACGACATCGTCGAGGCCGCCTGCGTGGTCAGGGGTGGCGAGATCCGCGGAGAGAGGACGGCACGCTGATGGACCTGGTGACCGAGCTGACGATTCTCGTCCTGGCGGCCTTCGTCGGGTTCGAGGTGATTTCGAAGGTGCCGACCACGCTGCATACGCCCCTGATGTCCCAGACGAACGCGATACACGGGATCGTCGTGCTGGGAGGGTTGATCGTGGTCGGGTTCGCCGACACGCCGCTCGACTACGTCATCGGCTTCGTCGCGATCGTCTTCGGGACGGTCAACATCGTCGGTGGCTTCATGGTCACCGACCGGATGCTCGAGATGTTCGGTGGCCGGAAGAAGGAGAAGCGGTCCGCCGATTCCGACGGAGCCGGGGAGGACTCCTGATGGGGCCCTCGGCTGTCGCTGCGCTCGCTCCCGACTCGGCCCCGGTCGGACTCCTCTACATCGTCAGTTTCTCCCTGTTCATCTACGGGATCCGGCTGGGTACCCACCCGACGACGGCCCGGCGCGGAAACGGGATCGCGGCGATCGGGATGGCGATCGCGGTCGCCACCACGCTCGCCCTCCAGGGGATCGGCAACTGGGGGATCATCATCGGCGGCCTGGTGCTCGGCACGGTGATCGGGGTGGTCGCCTCGAAGCGGGTCCAGATGACCGAGATGCCCCAGATGGTCGCCCTCTACAACGGCCTCGGCGGCGGCGCGATCGCCCTGATCGCCTGGGCCGAGTACCGCCACTGGATCGTCGAGGACCTGCCGGTCCCGGCCGACGAGATGATCCCGACCCTGCTGGCGATGGTCGTCGGGTCGATCTCCTTCTGGGGCTCGAACGTGGCCTTCGGCAAGTTGCAGGAGCTGATTCCGAGCCAGCCGCTCAAGGTACCCGGCCAGCAGGTGATCAACGGCCTGCTCCTGGTCGGCGTCCTCGCCGGCTGCGTCTACCTCGGGGTGGTGGCCGACGACGGGACGCTGAACGAGGGGCTGTTCATAGTCATGCTGGTCGCGGCTGCCCTGCTCGGCACGCTGGTCGTGCTGCCGATCGGTGGTGCCGACATGCCGGTCGTGATCTCCCTGCTCAACGCCTTCACCGGCCTGTCGGCGGCGGCCGCCGGCATCGCCCTCGACAACACCGCCCTGATCGTCGGCGGCACCCTGGTCGGCTCCTCGGGAACGATCCTCACCCTCGAGATGGCGAACGCGATGAACCGCTCGGTGCCAAACATCCTGTTCGCCGGCTTCGGCGCACCGCCCGAGGCCGCCGCCGGTGGCGGCGAGGACCGGCCGTACCGTTCGATGAACGCCCAGGACGCGGCCATCCAGCTCGCCTACGCCGACTCGGTCGTGGTCGTCCCGGGCTACGGCCTGGCCGTGGCCCAGGCCCAGCACGCGGTCAAGGAGATGGCCGATGCGCTGGAGGCGAAGGGCGTGACCGTCAACTACGCGATCCACCCGGTCGCCGGCCGGATGCCCGGCCACATGAACGTGCTGCTGGCCGAGGCCGACGTCCCCTACGAGCAGCTCAGGGAGATGGAGGAGATCAACCCGGAGCTGCCCCAGACCGACGTCTGCGTGGTGATCGGTGCGAACGACGTGACCAACCCGGCCGCAAAGACCGACGAGTCGAGTCCGATCTACGGGATGCCGATCATCGAGGTCGACGAGGCCCAGCAGGTCCTGGTCCTGAAGCGCTCGATGAGTCCGGGCTTCGCCGGGATCGACAACGACCTCTTCTACCACCCGAAGACCGCGATGGTGTTCGGCGATGCGAAGCAGACCGTTTCGGACATCGTCACCGAGCTCGGCAACCTCTGAGCCGGCCCGGGCCGGCTACCGCCGACGGACTGCCGGGATCACGGTGGCCGCGAGCGCCCCGATCAGGGCCGCGACCAGGAGCCAGACGATCATCGGCAGCGAGAGGTCGAAGAAGAGCAGCTTCAGCTCGACCGACTGCCAGTTGATCAGGACGATGACGAGGAAGAAGACGACGAGGATCCCGACGAGGATCCGCTTCACGTCGAGCCCTCCGTCGGCACCACCCTTCGCCTTGGTCGGATCGTTCACGGGGACAGCGTAGTCGTCACCCTTGGCGGAAAGGGGTGTCACTCTCGTTTTTCACCGTTCGAGGGATCGGTGAGCGCGGGGCGTCGAGCCTCGCGGGATGGACTTCAGGGAGGATCGGTCAGGTGACGGATCGCGGCGTCGGCCGGGCCGGGATGCCGGTCAGGCGACGATCGAGTGGACCGGGCTGGCCTTCCTCGTCGCCGTCCTCCTGGTCGCCGTCTCGGTCCCGGCGGTCGGTTCGGCTCCAGGCCTGGTTCACTCGGTCTACCGATCGATGCTCTGCGCCGTCTCGCTCGGCGGCGGCTGCCCCAGGGCGCCGGGCCTGGCTTCCGTTTACG
>JAUMBO010000074.1:0-8370 GCA_032119635.1 Solirubrobacterales bacterium | reverse complement strand
GTGCCTCACCGGTCCCGGGGCGCCTGGAGCCGGTCGACGAGGGCCAGGAGTTCGGCGTGCTGGTCGACTACGCCCATACCCCCGAGGCGGTGACCAACGTGCTCGAGGCGGCCCGTGAGCTGACCGGGGGCAGGCTGATCACGGTGATCGGCGCCGGGGGCGACCGGGACCGCGGCAAGCGGCCCCTGATGGGCGAGGCGGCCGGTTCGCTCTCCGACCTGACCGTGGTCACCTCGGACAACCCTCGCTCCGAGCCGCCGGAGCAGATCGTCGGCGAGGTCGCGGCCGGAGTCCCGGAGGGGGCCGAGCTGGTGATCGAGGTGGACCGGGACGCAGCGATTGGGCTCGCGATCGCCGCGGCGGGGCCGGGGGACACGGTCGTGATCGCCGGCAAGGGTCACGAGCAGGGCCAGGAGTTCGAGGACGGCCGGAAGATCCCGTTCGATGATCGCGAGGCGGCCCGGCGCCACCTCAGGAAGGCCGGATGATCGAGCTCGAGCCGGCCGCGATGGCCGAGGCGATGGGCGCCGAAGTGGTGCGCGAGGGTCCGGAGGCCTTCCCGGTCCGGGCCTCGATCGACAGTAGGTCGGTCGAGGCCGGCGTCCTCTTCTTCGGACTGAGCGGTGAGCGGGCCGACGGTGGCTCGTTCGCCGGCCAGGCCCTGGCCGACGGTGCCTGGGGCGTGGTCGTCGCCCCGGAGTGGGCCGGGCGGCAGGCAGGGGAGGGCGACGGCTGGGTCTTCTCGGTCGCCGATCCGCTGGTCGCCCTCCAGGCGCTGGCGACCGCCTGGCGGAGGGAGCTCGCCGTTCCGGTCCTCGGGATCACCGGCTCGGTCGGCAAGACCTCGGTAAAGGACATCGCCCGGGCGATCCTGCCGGGCCGGGTCCACGCCAACGAGCAGAACCTGAACACCGAGATCGGGCTGCCCCTGACCGTCCTCGCCGCGCCCCGGGAGACCGACCTGCTGGTGCTCGAGATGGCGATGAGGGGATTCGGGCAGATAACCCTGCTGGCCGAGATCGCCGAACCCGACGTCGGGGTGATCACCTGCGTCGGGCCGGTCCACGTCGAGCAGGTCGGCTCGGTCGAGGGCGTGGCCCGGGCCAAGGCCGAGCTGATCGACGGCCTGCCACCGGAAGGAACCCTGATCGCCCCGGCCGATCCCGGCCTGCTTGCGCCGCACCTCGAGCGGGCGCCCGCACTGCTCACCTTCGGCGAGGATGGCGATGTCCGGGCCGAGGCGATCGAAGTCACTGATGAAGGACTCTCGGCGACCGTCGTCACCCCGGCCGGTGAAGAGCCGTTCCGTTTTTCGTTCACCGAGCTGCACAACCTGACCAACGCGCTCGCCGCGATCGCCGCCGGAGTGGCGCTCGGCTTCCGGCCCTCGGAGATGTCCGCCGGGGCTGGTCGAATAAGGCTTTCCGGCCTGCGGGGCGAAAGGATCCTGCTCCCGGGCGGTGCCGTCTTGATCAACGACTGCTACAACGCCAACCCCGTCTCCATGGAGGCGGCGATCGCCAACCTCGCCGCCGAGCAGGCAGGACGTCGGGTCGCCGTGCTCGGCCTGATGGGCGAGCTGGGTGAGCGCTCCGGTGCCTACCACGCCGAGGTCGGAGAGTTCGCCCGGGACTCGGGCATCGACATCGTGATCGGTGTCGGACCGGAGGCAGAGAGGTACCGCCCGGACGTGATTGTCGACGACCCGGCCGGGGCGGCGGCAGAGCTGGCGGAGCTCGACCGGGAGGGGACGGTGGTCCTGGTCAAGGGTTCGCGCTCGGCCGGACTCGAGGCCGTGGCCGAGGCGTTCGTCGGCCGGCCCGACTGATGGGCCAGATCGTCATAGGGGGGATGGCGGCGATGCTGCTCTGCCTCTTCCTCTCACCCCGGTTCATCCGGATGCTGAGGCGCAGGGAGTTCGGCCAGCAGATCCGGGAGGAGGGCCCGAGCGGGCACCAGACCAAGGCCGGGACCCCGACCATGGGCGGCCTGATCATCTTCGTCGCGGTCGCGATCCCGTTCCTGATCCTCAACGAGGGTGGCCGCGACGGAACCGCGGCCCTGGCCGTGTTCGGGATCGCGCTGGGCTGTGCCGCGATCGGGTTCGCCGACGACTACATAAAGATCGTCAAGCAGCGCTCACTCGGCCTGCCGGCCAGGTACAAGCTGCTCGGCCAGGTCGTACTCGCCCTGATCCTGTGGTGGGTCGCCCGGCACGAGCTCGGCCTGGAGCCGGAGCTCTTCCTCCGGATCGGGGGCGACGCCAGCATCTACATCGGTCCCGTCCTCTACTTCCTGCTCGTATTCCTGGTCATCGCCGGGGCGACCAACGGCGTCAATCTGACCGACGGACTCGACGGCCTCGCCGCCGGATCGAGCGCGATCGTCCTGCTCACCTACACCGCCATCTGTTACGTCACCGTCGGCCAGCAGGACCTGGCCTTGCTGGCGATCTGCTTCGTAGGGGGCTGCATCGGGTTCCTCTGGTTCAACGCCTTCCCGGCCTCGATCTTCATGGGCGACACCGGCTCACTCGGGCTCGGCGGGGCGATCGGGGCGCTGGCGGTCGTCACCCAGACCGAGATCCTGCTGATCGTGATCGGCGGGATATTCGTGATCGAAGCCCTCTCGGTCCTGATCCAGGTGTTCAGCTTCCGGACCTTCGGTCGCCGGGTCCTGATGATGGCCCCGCTCCACCACCACTTCGAGATGATGGCCTGGTCGGAGACCAAGGTGATGCTCCGCTTCTGGATAATCGCCGCGGTCTGTGGCGGGGTCGGTTTCGCCCTCTACCAGCAGTCGATCTGAGCGCATCGCGCCCGGTGAAGGGATGGGCGCCGGGACGTAGAAGGTGAATCGGTGGAGACCGTCCACTCATCGAGGGGCCGACCCCCGCTTCCGGACGGGCCTTTCCTCGTGGTGGGTCTCGCCCGGTCCGGCATCTCGGCCGCAAGGGCGCTCGCCTTCCGGGGCGAGCAGGTCACCGGCGTCGACGCGGGTCACCCGACCGACACGGCCGACCTCGATTCGGCCGGAGTCCCCTACTTCCTCGGCGAGGACGGCTCGGCCCGACTCGATCACGTCCGGACGGTCATCAAGAGTCCCGGCGTACCGCAGGACACGGCCGTCGTAAGCGCGGCCCGTGACCGGGGCATCGAGGTCATGAGTGAGCTCGAGCTCGGGTGGCGGATGGTCGAAGCCCCATTCCTCGCAGTGACCGGCACCAACGGAAAGACCACGACGACCGAGCTGGCGGCCCACCTCTTCCGGGTGGCCGGCCGGCCGGTCGAAGCGGTCGGCAACCTCGGTCGGCCGCTGACGGCGCTGGCGGTCGAGCCCTCGCCCGGGGCGACCGTGGTCTGCGAGTGCTCGAGCTTCCAGCTCGAGGACACCTCCGGGTTCGCTCCGGAATGCGCGGTCTTCCTCAACCTCGCCCCCGATCACCTCGACCGGTACCGGGACTTCGATGCCTACGGCGAGGCCAAGCTGAACATCTTCCGAAACCAGGAGGAGGGCGACGTCGCAGTCGTCAACGCCGGCGACTCCTGGCTGGACGGTCGCAAGATTCCGGGTCGTGCACGGAGGGTCGCATTCCTCCCGCCGGGCGCCGAAGGCACCGGGGTGGCGATCGAGGTCGAGGACGGGAAGATGACGGTCGAGGGGGCTCCGCTGCTACCGGCCGACCGGATCGGGCTGCTCGGTCCCCACAACGTCGCCAACGCGATGGCCGCGACCGCCGCGGCGCTGGCCTTCGGGCTGCCCGAGCAGGCGGTCGCCGAGGGCCTGACCGGGTTCGAGGGAGTTGCCCACCGGCTCGAACCGGTCGGTGAGCTCGACGGCGTGCTCTGGGTGAACGACTCGAAGGCGACCAACGTGGTCGCCACGACAACGGCCCTGGCCGCCTTCCCGGGCGGGATCAGGCTGATCCTCGGCGGGACGAGCAAGGGCGAGGACTACGGCAGCCTCGCCGAGCCGGTCGCCGGTACCTGCCTGGCCGTCTACCTGATCGGCGAGAACGCGGAGGAGATCGAGGCGGCGCTGGCCGACTCGGGGGTCGAGATCGTGGGCTGCGGCGACCTCGAAGGAGCGGTCGAGGCCGCCCGGCGCGACGCCGGTCCGGGCGAGACGGTGCTGCTCTCTCCGGCCTCCGCCAGCTTCGATCAGTTCCGGGACTTCGAGGAGCGTGGCGAGAGGTTCAGGAGCCTGATCGGGGGTTTCGGTGCCCGGTAGGCGAGAGCGAAAGGGCCGGCCGGTCCTGCCCCCGAAGGCCGCAGGTCGCCGATCCCGAAGGCGGCAGACCCGCGAGGTACCGCTCGAGTACGGCGTCCTCCTGACCGCGACGATGATCCTGTTCGCGCTGGGGGCCGTGATGGTCTTCTCGGCCTCCTCGACCAGGGCGATCCTCGACGAAGGCGGCCTGGCCGCCAGCTCTTCGTACTTCAGGATGACTCTGATCGCCGGGGCGATCGGATTCGCAGCGCTGATCTGGGCATCGAAGACCGGGCTGGACCGGATCCGCTCGCTGACCCCGGCTTTCGCGGTGGTCACCCTCGTCCTCCTGCTAGCCGTCCTGGTGATCGGCCGGGAGGTGAACGGTACGACCGGCTGGCTGGTCTTCGGGCCGGCGACGATCCAGCCGGCCGAGTTCCTCAAGCCAGTCGTGATCCTTTACGGGGCCTACCTGTTCGCCGACCGTCCGGAACGTCTCGATTCGGTGCGCGAGATGGTGCCGTACCTGGCCCTGGTCGGGATGGGCGCCCTGCTGGTCGTCATCCAGCCCGACTTCGGCAGCGCCGCGATCGCGGTCGGGGCGGCTCTACTCACCCTGTTCATCGCCGGGGCGCGGATCAGGGACATCGGCCTGATCGTCGCCCCGGTCGCCGCTCTCGGCCTGATCGTGACCGTGATCAGCCCGGAGCGGAGCGAGCGCATCTTCACCTTCCTGAACCCCGGTTCCGATCCGTCCGGGGCCGGTTACCAGGTCACCCAGGCCGAGATCGCGATCGGGTCCGGCGGGATCACCGGTGTCGGGGTCGGCAACTCCGTCCAGAAGGCGCTCTACCTGCCCGAGGCCCACACCGACATGATCCTCGCAGTGGTCGGCGAGGAGCTCGGCCTGATCGGGATCGCGGTCCTGATCTGCGTCTTCGGTGCCTTCGCCTTCGCCGGCTTCCGAATCGCCAGGGAGGCGCGGGATTCCTACGGCCGGATCCTCGCCGGGTCGCTGACCGCGCTGGTCGTGCTCCAGGCCGGTCTGAACATGTACGCCGTGATGGGGATGGCCCCGCTGACCGGCGTTCCGCTGCCGCTCGTCTCCTACGGGAACAACAGTCTCGTCCTGACCCTGCTCGCGGTCGGGCTGATGCTGAACGTGGCCAAGGGAGGTGCGCTTTCCCGCCGACGCCGAAAGGCCGGGGGGTCCGGTGCGAAACTGAGGTTGATCGAGGGTGATGGAAACCGAACGAGAGAATCCCGGGGACGGGTCAGGCAGGCTCCGCGTCCTGATCGCGGCCGGCGGCACGGCGGGGCACGTCGTGCCCGCCCTGGCCGTGGCTGAGGTCCTGGCCGCAGATGGCCACGAGGTCTCCTTCGCCGGGGCGCGGGGGCGGGCCGAGGCCGAGCTGGTGCCGCGGGCCGGTTACCCGATCGAACTCTTCGACCTGGCCGGGATCGACCGGCGCAACCCGGTCAAGGCCGCCCGGGCAGTCGCCCTGGCGGCCCGGGCCCTGCCCGCGGCGAGCGGGCTGATCGACCGGATCTCGCCCTCGGTGGTGGTCGGCGGCGGCGGCTTCGTCGCCGGGCCGGTCGGCCTGGCGGCCACCCGTAAGGGGGTGCCCCTGGTCCTCACCGAGGCCGATCGTCACCTCGGGGTGGCGAACCGGATTCTCAGGCGCCGGGCGGAGGCACTCTGTCTCGCCTTTCCGGTGGCCGGAGTCGAGGGACCGCGGGTCGAGGTGACTGGCCGCCCGGTAGAGCGGGCCGTGCTCCAGGGGGATCGCGCTACCGCCCGGCGCAGGTTCGGGATCTCCGACGAGGCGGACTGCCTGCTGGTCACCGGCGGAAGCCTCGGGGCGCTCTCGATCAACCTCGCCGCGATCGGGGCCTTCGGCGAGGCCTCGTCGCGCGACTTCGAGGTGATCCACATAACCGGCCGCCGGGACCACGACCGGATCGCGACCCGGCTCGAGCGGCTGGAGGATTCCTCCGGCTACCACCTGCTGGATTACGAGCCCGACCTGGGCGACTGCCTGGCGGCCTCGGACCTGGCCCTCTCGCGCTCCGGAGGTTCGGTCTTCGAGCTGGCCGCTACTGCCACCCCCGCGATCCTCGTGCCCTATCCGCAGGCCTCGGCCGATCACCAGACGGCGAATGCTCGCTGGATGGAGGACGCCGGCGCGGCCGTGGTCCTTCCAGACCGTGAGCTCGACGAAGGCCGGCTCAGGGAGCTGGTCGGGGATCTGTTCCGGGAGCGGAGCCGGCTCGAGGCGATGTCCGACGCGGCGCACTCCCTCGCAAGACCTGACGCGGCCGAGCGGGTTGCCCGGATCGTCGAGCGGTCAGGGGGAGGGGGGCGTTCGTGAATGGGACGGGGCCGGCCTGGCCCGAGCGGAAACTCCACTTCATCGGCGTCGGCGGGGCCGGGATGAGCGGCCTCGCCCTGGCTGCACTCGAGCTGGGCGCTGCTGTGACCGGCTCGGACCGGGACCGCTCCTCCTACTTCGAGCGGCTCGAGCGGGCCGGGGTCGAGCTCGCGGTCGGCCACGACCGGGCCAACCTCCCCGAGGGAGCCGAGGTCGTCGTCTCGTCGGCGATCGGGGACGGGAACCCCGAGCTCTCGGCAGCCCGGGAGGCCGGCCTCAGGGTGCTCCACCGTTCCGAACTGCTGGCCGAGGTCTGTGCCGGACGCGAGGTGGTGGCGGTCGCCGGGACCCACGGCAAGACGACCACGACGGCGATGATCGGCTGGGCTCTCCGCACGCTCGGCCGTGAGTCGGCGCTCTTCGTCGGCGGCGAGGTGCCGGGCCTCGGGTCGGGAGGGGAGTCGACCAACGCCGCCTGGAGCGCGACCGGTCCGGTCGTGGTCGAAGCCGACGAGAGCGATGGCAGCTTCCTCCGGCTCGCGCCGACGGTCGCCGTGGTCACCAACCTCGAGATGGACCATCACGCAAACTGGGACGGGATGGGTTCGCTCAGGGAGGCCTTCGGCGAGTTCGTCGCGGGCGCTCCGACTGCAGTCCTTCCGGCGGACGACCCGGCGACCGCCTTCCTCGCCACGGCCGCAACCGAGACGATCACCTTCGACCTCGATCGCCCCGGCCCGGAAGATCTGGAGCTGAAGGTCCCCGGCCGGCACAACCGTCTGAACGCCCGGGCTGCGATCGCGGCGCTCTCGGGCATCGGCATCGATCCCGAAGAGGCGGCCGGGGCCCTCGCCGGATTCCCCGGGGTCGCCCGCCGGCTCGAGTACCGGGGCGAGATGGACGGTGTCCCGGTCTACGACGACTACGCCCACCACCCGACCGAGGTCCGGGCCACGATCGAGGCGCTCCGCGAGATCGCTCCGGGCAGGATCGTCGCCGTGTTCCAGCCCCACCTCTATTCGCGGACCAGGGCCTTCGCACCCGATTTCGGAG
Organism: Solirubrobacterales bacterium; assembly: GCA_032119635.1. Taxonomy (GTDB): domain Bacteria; phylum Actinomycetota; class Thermoleophilia; order Solirubrobacterales; family 70-9; genus 67-14. The sequence goes on along the minus strand of JAUMBO010000074.1, from coordinate 736 downwards.
CCGCCCTCGCCGGGGCGGACGAGGTGGTGGTGACCGACGTATACCCGGCCCGGGAGGTCCCGGAGGGAGAGCTGGAAGGTGTCAGTGGCCTCGACGTCCTCAGGGCGACTGCGGACCGGAGCGGTGGCCGGGGCACCTGGTGGGCGCCCGACCTCGAGGCGGCCGGTCGGGCGGTCAGGCGGCTCGCCCGGGAGAGCGACATCGTGGTCACGATCGGGGCCGGAGACGTATCGGGGCTGGCCGGTCGACTGGTCGGGGAGGAGGAGCTGTGAGCGAAGCCTCCGGAATTCCGGACGGGGTCGAGCTCGACAGCTCGCTTGCCCGGCTGACCACCGTTCGGACAGGCGGTCCCGCCGACTACCTGGCACGGCCCGGCTCGACCGACCGGCTGGTCGAGCTACTGGCCTGGGCGAAGCGCGAAGGGATCCCGACGGGGATCGTCGGTTCCGGCTCGAACCTGCTGGTTTCCGACCGGGGGTTCAGGGGCCTTGCGATCAAGCTCGACGGCGACTTCCGGGAGATCGGGCGCGACGGCGACGTGGTTTTTCTCGGTGGCGCCGTGAGGCTCCCCTCGGCGGCGGCGAAGTCGGTCGAGTGGGGCCTGTCCGGCCTCGAGTTCGGGGTCAACATCCCCGGGACGGCCGGCGGTGCGGTCCGGATGAACGCCAATGCCTACGACGGACGGCTCGCCGACGTGATCAAGTCGGTCGAGCTCTGCGACGCCTCCGGATCCCGC
>JAUMBO010000073.1:5306-7398 GCA_032119635.1 Solirubrobacterales bacterium | reverse complement strand
GAGGCCCCAGAGGCACGAGAACGTACTCTGGGAGACCCAGAGGCCGAGTTGATGCTCCGCCCCGTACACCCGTGTCGGGCGTCGGAACCACTCGGACCCCCCGGAGGGCGGTGAGCGAAATCCCCCAGTCCAACGGTGACGAACACGAGCGGGGCATCTCTCGCGACGTCGAGGATGAGCTGTTCAGGTCGGCCTTCGACGACTCATCGATCGGTATCGCAGTGATCGAGTTGGGCGAGGACCTACGGCCGGAGAAGGTGGTCAGGGTCAATCCGGCCCTCTCGGAGATCACCGGTTTCCCCGAGGAGGAGCTGATCGGGTCCGGCACGCGCATCCTAGGGCTGGACCGCTGGTCTCGCGAGGCCGAATCGGTCAGGGCCACCGGCGAGGAGGTCTCGAAGGTCGAGTTCGAACACACATTCGAGCGGCCAGACGGATCTCGCATGTGGATCATGGTGACGTTGTCCCCGACGACGGGGGCAGGCGGGGTGGCCAGCCATTACCGGCTGGCTCAGATCCAGGACATCTCGGAGCGGCGCGACTACCAGGCCAGGCTCCAGTTCCTCGCCCAGCACGACCCGCTCACCGGCCTCGTGAATGCGAGGAGGTTCCACGAGGTAGTCGACCACGGCATCGCGTATCAGAAGCGATATGGCGGCGATGCGTCCCTGGTCAGTTTCGACCTCGACCACTTCAAGCTGGTCAACGACTCCTGTGGCCATGCGAGCGGCGACGAGGCCCTCCAGAGTTTCGGGGCGATCCTGGGCGACCTGTCCCGCGAAACCGACACGGTCTCGAGACTCGGTGGCGATGAGTTCGCGATCTTCCTGCCCGGTACCGATGCGGCCGGTGCGATGAGTGTCGCCGAGGCGATCCTCGAGTACCTGAGAAGTCATCCGCTGGAGATCGACCGGACCGGAATCGGATCGGTCACGCTGAGCACGAGTGGAGGGGTCTCGGGCCTGAACGGCCGCGACGAGGTGTCGGCTAGGGATCTGCTCGCCGAGGCGGACTCGGCGCTCTACGCCGCGAAGAGGGGAGGCCGAAACCAGGTCATCGAGTTCGGATCGGCCAAGGATCCATCGGCCACCCAGTCCGAGCGCTTGACCTGGGCGGGGCGTACCCGGCGGGCACTGGAGAACGAAGGTCTCTTCCTCGAGGCGCAGCCGATCCTCGACCTTGATGAGGGCGAGGTGGTCCGCTGGGAGGCGCTCCTGCGGATGGACGACCCGGACGCCGGAGTCGTGCTTCCACCGACCTTCCTCTACACGGCCGAGCGTTTCGGCCTCTCGGCCGAGATCGACGAGTGGGTCGTCGGTTCGGTGCTCGAGGCACTTGCGGAGTCTTCGGACGATTCGTCCCAGGTCGCGGTCAACCTGACTGCCGCTTCGTTCGACTACACATCCGATCTACCCGGTCGCCTTCCGGGCATGCTGGAACAGGCAGGTGTCGACCCCCGGCGACTCAGTTTCGAGCTGACCGAGGGGACCTGCCTCACGAATATCGAGCAGGCCCGTCTCTTCATCGAGCAGATGCGCGCGATCGGCTGCAGGGTCGCGATCGACGACTTCGGTTCCGGCTTCGGGAGCTTCTATTACCTGAAGGTGCTTTCGGTCGACATCATCAAGATCGGAGGCGAGTTCGTGCGGTCGGTGCTCAGTTCCGAGGAGGATCGCCTCATCCTCAAGGCGATGAGCGACATGGCCGATGGTCTCGGCATCGAGGTCGTAGCCGAGTTCGTAACCGACCGAAAGACGGCCGAGGCCTGCAGGAAGCTGGGCATCGACATGGTCCAGGGAACGTTTGCCGGACCGACCCTGCCTCTTCGTGAGGCACTGGGGACGGGATGAAGGCCTGCCCGGTCAGGGCCTCCGGACCCGGATCCCCGCTTCGTGACCGCCCGAGGCTCCGGGTCCCGTGCCCGTCGGGGCTCAGGCCTCTGGGCCGAGGTTGCCCCAGACGATGCTGGAGATCTCCTGAATGGTGTCGATGCCGTAGTTGAAGCCGTCGGTCAGCTGGGCTCCGGCCGGGATCCCGGTGTTCAATATCGAGAGCACGTACTCCCTGCCCTCCCCGTTCACCCAACCGGTGC
>JAUMBO010000073.1:0-5296 GCA_032119635.1 Solirubrobacterales bacterium | reverse complement strand
AGGGGTCGATGGGCGGACCACAACCCGGGAGGGTCTTCCAGCCGTTCTTGTGGGCGACGGTCACCTGGGGATCGGGCGGGGCGTAGTTGGGCGGGTCACAGGTTTCGCCCCACGGACCGCAGGTCAGGCCCCAGCTCTGGTCGGGTTCGATGTTCTCCATCAGGCTCAAGCCGTAGGCCCTCGCGGCCTGGCTGAGGATCGGGGTCCTCGCAAGGCGTTCGAACCTGCGGTTCACCCTGTCGACGCAGGCCCTCCTCTTTTGCGGGTTGCGCCTTATCTTCTCGCGGCAGTTGAGGACCGCCTGCCGCCGCGCCCCTGGCCGTACGTATCGGTTGGCCCCGTATGCGTAGACCTTCATCAGCCTCACCTGGTCGGGGGCCGTGGTCACGGTGTTGCCCCATCCGTAGTAGTCACTGGTTTCGCACCCGACTTCGGTCTGGTAGAGGGGTATCAGCCGGTTGAAGGCGCTCAGGCCCTCGCAGCCCCCACCGAAGCGGAAGAGCGCGGTCGCGGCCTGGTTGTTGCTGTTCTCGATCATGCTCTGCATCAGGTACTGGAGCGAGTAATCGATTCCGGAAGGGATCGGAATGCCCCTGCCCTGAAGGTCATTCAGCCACTTGGCGAGAATGTCGACTTTGGCGATGCTCGCCGTGTACTGGGTGGCATCTCCGGTGCTGAGCGAGTACGTCTGGCCGGTGACGTTGTCGAAGATCGCAACCTGGGTCTCCATGGCCGGATCCCTCCCGTCCAGGTAGTCGCACACACCGTCGAACGGGAACGTGGTCCCTGCCGGTGGTGTCGGAGAGATCTCACAGGCTTCCGCAGGCGGGGCGAGCCCGCGTGGATCTCCATCTCCCTCCGCTCCCCGCGCGTGATCCAGGTGCAGACCCCCGAGACAAACCGCAGCAAGGCCGGCCGCGAACGCAGCTGCCGCGACCCTCGGCGTCGAGGCCCTGCCGAACCCGAGGCTCTTCATCAAACGGCTCAAGTGATTCCCCTTGACCGGCGAGGCTAGACCCGAGCGGGATCGCTGTCAATTCGGCGTCACCCATTCGTCGAGCCTCCGGCGCGGGTTCGGGCTCTCGCTCGTCTAGGCTCCTTTGCCCATGGAAGCCTCCTACTCTCACGGTCCCGATGAATGGCTGATCCTGGTCGGCGCAGTCGCGGTCCTGTTCTTCCTCGACCTGGTCGTGATGCGTTCCCGGGGAGGATTCATGAGCACCCGCGGGGCGATGCTGGCGACGGGTTTCTGGATCCTGGTCGCCTTCGCCTTCGGTGGCTATGTCCTCTTGACCCTCGGTGCCGAGGCCGCCAAGACCTACATATCGGGTTATCTGATCGAAAAGTCGCTCTCGCTCGACAACGTCTTCGTCTTCCTGCTGGTCATGAGTTCCTTTGCGATTCCGTTCGAACAGCAGCACCGCCTGCTCACCTTCGGGATCATCGGGGCGCTGGTCCTGAGGGCCCTCTTCATCGTTGCCGGGGCGGCCGCACTTCAGACCTTCGGCTGGGTCTCGATCCCGTTCGCGGCGATCCTGATCTGGACTGGCGTCAAGCTCTGGCAGCACCGCCACGATCACGACGAGGAGACGAAGCTCGTCGAGAAGGTCTACGACCGGCTGCCGATCACCCAGGACGACTCCGGAAAGCTCTGGATCAAGAAGAACGGGAAGCGACTCTTCACCCCTGCGGGCGGCGCATTGATCGGGATCATCCTGGTCGACATCCTGTTCGCGGTCGACTCGGTCCCGGCGATCCTCGCGGTGACGACCGACGTCTACATCGTCTGGGCCGCGAACGCCTTCGCATTGCTTGGCCTGAGGCCACTCTTCTTCGTTGTGGCGGTTTTGGTCGAGCGGTTCTACTACCTCAAGACGGCCCTGGCCGTACTCCTGATCTTCATCGGCGTCAAGCTGGGGCTCCAGGAGTTCGTCGGCAAGCTGGATCCCCTGATTTCCCTCATCGTCATCGCCCTGATCCTCCTGACCGGGATGATCGCCTCCCTGGTCCGGGAGAAGCGAAGGACCGGTCACCTCTAGGTAGTCGATCCGCCCTTCTTGCCGTATGCCCCTGATCCGGGAAGGGGCGCGTCAGGGTCCGAGACCTCGGTGCGAATACTGCCCTGGGCCGCGCGCGATCCGGTGGAGCCCCCACCCCTGCCCCGGAGGACGAGGGCGAGGAAGACTGCCGCCACCGCGCCGAGCAGGGGGCCTGCCAGGTAAACCCAGATCGAAGAGAGGTCGCCTCCCACCAGCCCCGGGGCGAACGACCAGGCGCCCGAGAGGGGTGCGGCCCAGAGGCCGGCGAGGGCGATGTAGGCACCGACTCCGACCGCTCCGACGATGCCGATGTTCTGGGCACCCGAAGCGGTCCCGAGGATGACCGAGACGAGCCCAAAGGTGAGTACGGCCTCGGCCCCGAAGGCGGCCACGGCCGATGTCTCCGCACCCGGGTAGGTGCCACCGGAGGCGGCTCCGATGCCGACCAGCGCCTCGAGCAGGAAGGCCGCCACGACCGCCCCGCCGAGCTGTACCACGACGTAGCCCGGGACCCGCTTCCAGGGGAAGTCGCCGCGCAGGGCGAAGGCGATGCTTACTCCGGGGTTCAGGTGGGCGCCCGAGATCTTGCCCATGAACATGATGATCGCCATCACCATCATTCCCGGGGCAACCACGGCGGCCGCCTCGCTCACCGTGTCCGGGTAGGCCTTGGCCACCATCGCTCCGCCGGCAGCCACCAGGACGAGGAAGAACGTTCCGACGAATTCCGCAATCAGCCTCCGCCACTCCTGGCGCGGGTCCTGGAAGTCATCGATTGCCTGCTCGAACTCGAGCGAGAGCGTTCCGAGGAATGCTTCGTCCAGGCGCCGTCCCCTCTCCTCCTGCTCACTTCGTCCGGCCTCGGCCACCTTTGGGATTCTCACTCTCCAGGAGGACACTCCCTGCGCCAGGTCCGAACCGAACGCCCGAACCTGCCGGCTCGGCTAGCCTGCCTCGGGCTCCGTGCCGCCAGCAATGCTCGACGGGTGGGGCGAACGAACGAACGGATGAACCGACGGGCGACAGAGCACTGCGTGGTCGGGGCCGGCTTGGCAGGGCTCTGGATCGCCCGCGCCCTCGAAGACCGGGGAGATGACTACCTCGCCATTGACAAGGGCCGAACGCCCGGCGGCCGGATGGCGACTCGCAGATTCGAGGGAGGCCTCTTTGACCACGGCCTGCCGGTCCTCGAACATGGCCCGCTCACCGAACGGCTGGCCGCGCTCGGGGTCACCGCCGGACTGCTGACCGAGGTCGACCCGCCGACCGGCTCGGGCTGGTACGCCCGTGAGGGGCTTTCCTCGCTGGGGAAGCGGCTGGCCCAGGGACTCCGGACCGAGATGAGCCACCGGGTGGGCGAGGCCCGGCGGGAGGGCGACTCGGTCGTCCTGCCGGTCGCGCCGGAGGGTGGTGCCGAGGGCGATCAGTTCGAGCTCGAGGTGACCGGACGCCTGATCGTGACCGCGCCCCTGCCACAGGCGCAGGAGGTCGCCGGTGCGCTGTTCGGGGAGGCACTCACCTCGATGGAGAACCCCTACTCCCCCTGTCTGGTCGGGCTCGCCGTGCTCGACTCGGAGGCCGGCCTCCCCGGCGGACCCCTGGTTCGCTCGCTGGAGGGGGAGTCTCCGTCGGGGTTCGGGGAGCTGGTGCTCGAGTTCCTCAAGTTCCCCGACCGTGAGCCTGGGGTCAGTCTCCGTGCCGAGCCCGGGGAGAGCGCCCGGCTGTTCGACTCACCCGAAGCCGACCAGGTCGGGTTCTTCCAGGAGGGCTTTCATGAACTCGGGATCGATCCCGGCCCGGACAGGGTCCAGGTGAAGAAGTGGCGCTATTCCCAGCCCACGTCCGGTCGGACCGAGACCCACCTGAAGACGACAGTCGGTCAGGTAGAGGTCTTCGTCGCGGGGGACTCGTTCGGGGCCGAGGCCGGCACTTCGGTCGAGTGCGCGCTCACCTCGGCCGAGTCGGTCCTCGCCTCGTCCTGAGCGGGCTCTGCTCAGGCCCCGCCCTCCCGCTTCCGCCCGGACTTCGGTCGCCAGCCGCGGATCTGGTTGCGCAGATCGGGCAGGCCTTCCTGGCGGACGATCATTTCGAGCAGGTCCCCCTCCTCGATAACCGTGTCCCCACGGGGGAGGATCGCTCGGTTTTCCCTCAGGACGAGGGTCAGGAGGGCGTCCTTGGTCAGGTGCAGGTCGCTCACCTTCATACCGGCGATCGCATCCCCCTTCCTCACTTCGAACTCCAGGGTCTCGGCTTCGAGGCGACGGATCGTCGACTCCGGGGTGAGTGGCGTCGGGATTGCGGATTCTTCGGTCGTCACCCCGAGTGCCCTGGCAACGGGGGTGATCGTCACGCCCTGGAGCAGGGTCGAGACGATCACCGCGAAGAAGGTGATGTTGAACACGTCCTGCCCGATCCCGAGGCCATCGACGATCGGGAAGGTGGCGAGGACGATCGGGATCGCCCCACGCAACCCGGCCCAGCCGAGCATCAGTCGCTCCGGGGGCGTGAAGCCGAACCCGACGGTCGCGATCCAGGTCGCGATCGGGCGGGCGAGGAAGACGATCAGGAGGCCGATCACGATTCCCTCGAAGGCGACGTCGATCAGCTGCTCCGGGAAGACGAGCAGGCCCAGCACGAGGAACATCCCCGCCTGGGCGAGCCAGGCGAGCCCGCTGTGGAAGGTCTCGATCGTCCTGAGCGCCGGGTCCTTCGGCGATGCGAGGGAGAGCCCGGCCAGGTAGACGGCCAGGAACCCTGACCCCCCGAGGACGGATGCCCCGCCGAAGGCGATCGCCGCGATCGCGACCGAGGCGACCGGGTAGAGCCCGGCCGAGGGAAAGTTGAGCCGCTCCATGAACCACTCACCCGCCCGCCCGATGAGCAGGCCGATCGCCGCGCCAACCGCCAGCTCGACCACCAGCAGCTCGACCATCGTCCAGACGCCTGCGTCGGGTCCCTGGATCAACTCGATCAGGCCGATCACGAGGATCACCGCGACCGGATCGTTGAACCCCGCCTCCCCTTCCAGCGTCATCGCCACTCGACGGCGGAGGGTCGAACCCCTGAGTACGGAGAACACCGCGGCCGCGTCGGTCGAGGCGATCACCGCCCCCAGGAGGAAGCCCTCCAGCGTCGACACGTCGAGCAGCAGGATCGCCAGGCCGCCGGTGACCGCCGCGGTCAGGACCGTGCCCACCGTGGCGAGTGAGAGCGAAGGTCCGAGCACTGGCCGGATGGCCGAGAAGCCGGTGGTGAGC
>JAUMBO010000072.1:0-7058 GCA_032119635.1 Solirubrobacterales bacterium | reverse complement strand
GGCACCGGCAAGGATCCGGGCTTCGAGCTCCTCGGCGATCTCCGGGTTATCGCCGAGGAACTGCTTTGAGTTGTTCCGCCCCTGGCCGAGCTTTACGTCGCCATAGGAGAAGAACGATCCGGACTTCTGGACGAGGTCCTGCTCGATGCCGAGATCGATCAGGCTCCCCTCGCGCGAGATACCGGCTCCGTACTCGATGTCGAACTCGGCCTGCTTGAAGGGAGCCGCCACCTTGTTCTTGACGACCTTGACCCGGACCCTGTTGGCCACGGCCTCCGTTCCATCTTTCAGAGTCTCGATCCTGCGGATGTCGAGCCTCTGCGAGGAGTAGAACTTGAGCGCCCGGCCGCCGGGCTGAGTCTCGGGCGAACCGAAAGAGACCCCGATCTTCTCCCGGATCTGGTTGGTGAAGAGGCAAAGTGTTCCGGCCCGGTTCAAGTTGCCGGCCAGCTTCCTGAGCGCCTGGGACATCAGTCGGGCCTGAAGGCCGACGGTCACCTCTCCCATCTGGCCTTCCAGCTCGGCCCGGGGAGTCAGGGCCGCAACCGAGTCGATCGCGACGACGTCGACCGCTCCAGAACGGGTCAGGACGTCGACGATCTCGAGCGCCTGCTCGCCGTAATCGGGCTGGGAGACGAGCAGCTCGTCGATGTCGACGCCTATCCGCTTGGCGTAGATCGGGTCGATCGCGTGCTCCGCGTCGACGAAAGCACAGATGCCACCTCTCTTCTGGGCCTCGGCGATGATGTGGTAGACCAGTGTCGTCTTTCCGGAGGATTCGGGTCCGAAGATCTCGATGATCCGCCCGCGCGGGACCCCGCCCACCCCGAGTGCGATGTCGAGTGGCAGGGCACCAGTCGAGATCGCATCGACGCTGACCGCGCCCTGCTCGCCCAGCTTCATCAGCGAGCCGGCCCCGAACTGCTTTTCGATCTGGCTCTTGGCCGCATCGAGCGCGGCCGCTTTCGCCTTTTCTTCCTTGGTGGGGGTTGCCGCTTCGGTATCGCTCTTCTTCTTGGTCATCGTCCACCTCTCTCGGCCGCTCACGCGACCCCGTCGCTTATCGGTGCGCGGCTACCCAACGGGTGCGCCGATACACGTCACCGCTTGGAGCGGAAATCGTGGTCGAAGCCTACGGTCGACACCGGATGGGAAAGCCGCTGCGGGTTCAGCTTCCCCACGGCCTCATCACAGGTCGCGAAAAGGATCAACGAAATCGAAAAGCCGGTCGGGCCCGACTCAACCGGCCTTTCTCTCGAGCAGGCTCCGGAGGAGGTGCAGAGCGACCAACGCAGATCGGTCCCTTATGTCATTGCGATTCCCCGGAATCGTCGGAGCGGCTCCAAGGGTGCCGAGCTCCCCTCCGACGACCTGGAAGCAGACGAGGCCGACCGGCTTCTCCGGCGAACCTCCATCCGGTCCAGCCACCCCGGTCACCGCGATACCGATGTCGGTCCCGAATCGTTCGCGAACCCCGTTCGCCATCGAATTGGCAACCTCTTCCGACACGGCTCCGTATCGCTCGATCTCTCCGGCAGACACCCCGAGAACGGAGACCTTGGCTTCGTTCGAATAGGAGACGACTCCCCCCGCCAGGTAGCGGGATGCACCGCGGAGCGATGCGAGTCGCGAGGCGAGCAGACCGGCAGTACATGACTCGGCCACCGCCAGGGTAAGGCCCCGCGCGACGAGCTCCCGCGCGACGATTTCGTCGATCGTGCTCCCGTCGATGCTGAAAGTCGCCTCGGGGAAGGCCGCGACCAGTCTTTCCCGCAGTTGCGCAGCAGCGTCGGCCGCCGCAGGACGGTGGCGCAGATCGATCTCTAGCTCGCCCTTTCTCAGGCAGGTCGTCACTTCGATTCCGTCGAATCCGCCCATGTCGGCGCCGATCCGCTCGAGCTCGAGCGCCAGCCTCGACTCCGGGACGGCGAACATCCTCAGACGAATCAGCTCGAGCTCGCCGGCCAGTTCGGAGAGTTCCGCCACTGGTGCGGTTCGGGTCGCCGTCTCCCACATCGGTCTGAGCTCACGCGGTGGCCCAGGCAGCACGACGAGGACGACACCGCCAGGTCCCTCGACCACGACTCCAGGGGCAGTTCCCACCGGGTCGAGCGCAATTGCACCTTCAGGGATCATCGCCTGCTTGCGGTTGGCAGCGTCGAGTCCCTCGAGCGGCAGCTCATTGCCGCGGGCGGCCGCGTAGCGTTCGAGTATCGCCCGGATCTTCTCCTCCAGGGCGCCGTCGAGCACGAGCTCCCTGCCGGCGAAGGCAGCCACCGCGGCCGTCGTCTTGTCATCCTCGGTCGGCCCGAGACCACCCGTAGTGAGGATCAGGTCGACGCCCTTCGAGGCGAGGTACCCGAGAGCACCGATGATCGATTCGAGATCGTCAGGAACGACGACCACCGCAGCCAGCGCGATCCCGGCCGAGGCGAGCTCACCGGAGAGCCATGGAAAGTTCTCGTCCCTGATCGTGGCATTGAGAACCTCGTTTCCGGTGACGACGATCCCGGCGCGAACGTCCCGGCATCGAGGCCCGTGGTCGAAGGGATCAGTCGGCTCCGTCACCCGACGAGGGTAACGGTCCGATCAGCTTCCGGAGGGCTCTTCGGCGGCAGTCTCGGCAGGCGCGGCCTGCTCATCTGCGGGTTCGCGCCCCCCCGACGCGACAACCCCGACGGGCTCGGACCCGGCACCCGCTAGGAAATCGTCCAGCTGAGACTCCTCTACCAGCACCTGACGCGGCTTCGAACCCTCATAACCCGAGATAACGCCCCTCCGCTCCAGCATGTCGATCAGGCGGCCTGCCCGGGTGTAGCCGACCCTGAGGCGGCGCTGGACCATCGACACCGATGCCGTACCGGTGTCGACAACCAGACGAATAGCGTCGTCTAGAAGCTCGTCACTGTCGGGATCGAAGTCGTCCTCGGCGTCCGACCCGACCTGCACCGAGCTCTCGGAGAGGAGCTCCTGATGGAACTCCGGTTCACCCTGGGCGGACCAATGTCCGGTGATCCTGGCGATTTCCTCTTCGGAGACGAACGCGCCCTGGATCCTCGCCAGCTTCGACGTACCCGGCCCCCGCAACAGCATGTCCCCCTGCCCGAGCAGCGATTCGGCACCGCCCTGGTCGAGGATCACCCGCGAGTCGGTCTGTGACGAGACCGCGAATGCGATCCTCGCCGGAATATTGACCTTGATCGTGCCGGTGATGATGTCGGTGGAGGGACGCTGCGTTGCGAGCACGAGATGGATTCCCGTTGCCCGGGACTTCTGGGCGAGTCGGATTATCGCCGACTCGACCTCGGCCGGCGAGACCATCATCAAGTCAGCCAGCTCGTCGATCACGCAGAGGATGTGGGGAAGCTCCGGCCCTCCTTCAGCACGTTGATGGCGGTTGTAGTCGGCGATGTTCCGTGCCCTAGCCTCCTTCATGAGGCCGTAGCGGGTCTCCATCTCGGCCAGCAGGTTGGAGAGAACGTTGGCTGCGAGCTTCGGACTTGTAACGACAGGGGTGAGGAGATGGGGAACGTTCTCGTAGTGGTTGAGCTCGACCTGCTTCGGGTCCACGAGGACCAGCCTCAACTCGTTCGGTGACGAGTGCATGAGCAGCGACGAAAGGATTGCGTTCACGCAGCCCGACTTGCCCGAACCCGTGGTCCCGGCAACGAGTACGTGGGGCATCGCTGCGAGGTCGGCAGAGACGGCCTTGCCGTCGATCCCACGGCCGAGCCACGCCACGAGTGGCGAGGCCCCAGGCCCCGGGCGGGAGTAGATCTCGCCAAGCCTGACCATCTTCCTTGTCGCGTTGGGGACCTCGACCCCGACCGCCTGCTTGCCGGGAATCGGCGCCAGGATGCGAATCTCGGTCGAGGCGAGTGCGTAGGCGAGGTCGTTCGAGAGCTCCGTGACCTTCTTGACCTTGGTCCCGGGTGCCAGCTGGAGTTCGAAGCGGGAGACGTGCGGGCCGGTTACGACACCGATCAGGGTCGCATCGACCCCGAAGTGGCTGAGCGTCTCGACGAGCTTGGTCGCCAGCGCCTTTTGGTCCCCGGCTGATGGCCCGGAACCCTTCTTGCCCTTGTCGAGCAATTTCACCGCCGGAGCACGGAAGGACCCCCCCGCCGATACGGTTGCGCCGCGAGTTTCGCCCATCGGCGTCGTGCCGGCGGCCAGTTCGAGCGGCAGGCTCGGCGCCTCGGGCCGCGGGGGCGGATCGAGTTCGACCTCGGCCGTGACGGGTTCCGGGTCAAGTGACGGATCGCTGCCGAGGGGTTCCACGACCTCAGGCTCTTCCGCTCCAGTCTCACCCTCCCAGATCCCCACCGTTACCTCATCGTCTGCCTCCTCGATCTGGCGCAGTTCAGTCTCGATTTCCGCAGACCTCGCCTGACCCTCCCGGGCGTCACGCTTGCCAATCAGGGCGGTCGCCTCGTCGAGGGCCCCGAGGCCATCCCGGAAGATCCTGCGGATCCGGTCGACGATCCCCCTGAGAGTCCAGCCGGTCGCCATCAGGATTCCAGCAACCAGCGCAACGACCGCAACGATCAGTGCCCCGGTCGGCCTCAGGGTCGAGCTGAAGCCCCAGTAGAGCGCCTCGCCCGCTGCCCCCCCGTGGGACGGATACCACGAGGAGTCGAAGAAACCGTCGGCGCCCGAGCGGCCTCCCGGAAATCCAGACCCGAGCAGGAGCAGGAAGCCGAAAGCAAGGACAGCCGCCCCTGCCCTCAATGGACGCTCGACCGAGGTATCGGGAGCGAAGATCATGAAGGCCGCGGCTATCAAAAGGGCCGGAGGGAGCAGGTAGGCCGCCGCGCCGAGCGAGTGGAGCAGGCCCTCGCGAAGGCCATCGCCAAGACTCCCCCCCTGCCCGGAGAGGTACAGGAGAAAGACCAGGTAGGCACCGAGCGCGATCAGGCCGAGTCCGAGCAGGTCGAGAGTCCTCTGATCGAGCGGACCGGCGCCGGTCAGGCGCCCCCTTGCGGACCAGCGTTTACCCCGGCCAGAGGCGCCTTTCGCCTTGCGACCCTTTTTTCGCGCAGGAGCGCGCTGTTTCTTCGGCATCCGGGTCCCTCTTCGCCGAATGCCGTGATTTCCCTTTGAAGAAGCGGTGCCGGCCCTTAGAATCGTTTCGGTGAGCGGTCTCGGCGAGAACCCGGTCCCGACGGCGAGGATTCTCGTGGTCGAGGACGACGAAGCTATCGTCGACGTCCTTCGCCGAACGCTGAGGGCGGAGGGCTTCGTGGTCGAGGCGGCGCCGGACGGCTCCACGGCACTCGAGCTCAGCGACGACTTCCTCCCGGATCTGGTCATTCTCGACCTCGGGCTTCCCGACATCGACGGAGAGGAGGTCTGCCACCGCCTCCGGTCCGGACAGGCGACGGCCACCGTGCCGATCCTGATGCTGACCGCCCGGACCGAGGTGAACGACCGGGTCCGCGGTCTGGACAGTGGAGCCGATGACTACCTGAGCAAGCCCTTCGAGCGGGCCGAGATCCTTGCGAGGATCAGGGCTCTCCTGAGGAGGACGCCTCCGCGGGGTTCAGCCGTCCTCAAAGTCGGTGACCTCCGACTCAACCCGGACGCGCTCGAGGCGATGCGGGGTGACCGCGAACTCGAACTCACCAAGACGGAGTTCGACCTGCTTGCCTACATGATGCGAAACGAGCGGCTGGTCGTATCGCGCGAGCGGCTCCTCGAGGAGGTCTGGGGCTACGATCCCGCCTCCGGTGACACCAACACGCTCGACGTTTTCGTCTCCAATCTCCGCAGAAAGCTCGAGCAGGACGGGGAGCCGCGAATCCTCCACACCAAGCGCGGTGCCGGCTACGTCCTGAAGGCCTGAAGTGACTCGGGAATTCCGTCCGGCCTGGAAGCGTTCGCCTCTCTGGCCACCCAACTGGCCGATCCGGGTCAAGCTCACCGCCGTCTCGGCTGGACTGACCTTCGTCATCCTCGTCATGTTCGGATTCGGCGTCGGGCAACTGACCACCAGCCAGCTTCGGGAGAACTTCGAGGAGGAGACCCGGGTCGATGCCGAGGCACTGTCGCGGGAGATCCTCCGTGAGGGCGGCCTCACCCCCGGAGCCTCCTCGGTCACTCTCGGTCGCCTGCTCGACCGCGGACCCGACCGGGCCGAGGTCCTGTTGCTGGCCAACGGAACGACCCTGAGCTTCCGCGATGCCCCTTCCCTCGGCTCGTGGGACCAGCCCGGTCTTGCGGTGATCGATGGTTTTCAGGTGGCCACGGTCGAATACCCGCTGGCCACCGATGCCGGCTCGTTCAATGGACTCCCGATCGCCTACGTGAGGGTCGGTCGTGATCTCGACTCGCTCGATCGGACCGTGAACACGGTCTGGTTCTCGATCCTCGCTGGAATCCTCGGAGCCTCCCTTCTCGCCGGCCTCGTCTCGACGATCCTCTCCGGGCGGGCGCTCAGGCCCCTCTCCAGGCTGACCAGCGCCGCCTCAGAGGTGGCCCGTACCCGCAACCCCTCGCTCAGCCTTCCGGAGCCGGACGGAGAGGACGAAGTGGTAGAGCTGACCCGATCCTTCAACGAGATGCTCAGTGAGCTATCTGCCGCAAGGTCGGAGCGCGAGGCGGCACTCTCGAGGCAGAGGGAGTTCGTTGCCGACGCCTCTCATGAACTCCGGACGCCCCTGACCAGCGTCCTAGCCAACCTGGAGCTGCTCGAGGCCTCCGGGTCGCTTCCCTCGGAGGGGCCTGAGCGGGAGACGGTCGATTCGGCCCTCAGGTCGAGCCTGCGGATGCGGAGACTGGTCGCCGACCTCCAGATCCTTGCCCGGGCAGATGCCGGCGACTCCGGTCATCCGGAAGGGTTCGACCTGAGTGAAGTCGCCGGTGCGGCCATCGACGAGGTCAGGCCCCTCGCCCCAAGGACCACCTTAATCCTGGCCGAGGGTCGCCCGGTGCACGTCAGCGGCAACCGCGACGACGTATTCAGGGCAATCCTCAACCTCGTCGAGAACGCGGTTCGCCACACGCCGGACGGAACGACGGTCGAGGTCGCGACCGGGATCGACCCCGGCGGCGGTGGC
>JAUMBO010000071.1:0-3889 GCA_032119635.1 Solirubrobacterales bacterium | reverse complement strand
GTCGCCCGGCAGCCCCGAACAGGGCGGCCCGTCGCTTCCCCTGGAGTTCGATCGCTTCGGCCATGCTCTCGGACCTTCCGGAGCGGATCTCGACCTCGGAGGCGATCAACTCCCCGGCCAGCGACCCGTCGAGGTCGGGGTCTACTGCGGCCGCGGCACGGAAGTCCTCGAACCGGTCGACCAGGTCGAGGCTGTCTGGATCGAGGATCGAGAACTCCTCCTCGATTCCGATCGTGAAGTCGGTCGACCCTTCGAAGATCTCCCGGGCCAGGCCGAGATCGAGCGCGGAGTCCCTTGTCATCTGCCGCTCAGGAGAGGTAGAAGTACAGGGCGTAGAGGAGGTCGACCGCCGGGCTCGATGTGTGGACGGTCACTTCGGGCGGAACCTCGAGCAGCTGCTCGGTGTAGTTGAAGATCACGGTGACCCCGGCCTCGACCAGCTCGTCAGTGACGACCTGGGCGGCCGAGGCGGGCACGGCCAGAACGCCGACCACGATCCCCTCCCGATCGACCGTCTCCCGAAGATCGGTGAAGTCCTGGACTACGAGAGGGCCGACCTGCTCACCGATCCGGTCGGGATCGACGTCGAAGAGTGCGACCACCTCGAAACCATGGTCGGCGAAGATGTCGGACTCGGCGATCGCCTGGCCGAGCTTGCCGGCCCCGAACAGGGCGATCCGGTGGTTCCCCGCGGTCCTCAGAATTCGCCGGATCTCTTCGGTCAGGTAATCGATCCGGTACCCGACGCCGCGCTTGCCGAACTTTCCGAAGCCCGAGAGGTCCCGACGGATCTGGGTCGAGTTGATGTGGGTGTAGGCCGAGAGCTCCTGGGACGAGATCGTGTCCTTGCCCATCTTGTTGGCCTGGGTGAGGACCTGGAGGTACCTGGAAAGCCTCGCAGCGACACCGAGCGAGAGCCGGTCCCCAGTCTCGCCTCCCTCCCCTGTCCCGAGGTCCGTATCCGGTGTCGTGCTCATCGGGGTTCAGGCTAGCGGCCCGACGAGTCCGGGGTCCGACCGAGTGCGGCGATGAAAGCGGCCTCGTCGAATTCGAGCTCGCTCACCTCCCGGCCCTCCACCTCGACCACCGGGATCCGCTCGAGGTTGCGTCGAAAGAGCTCCGGATCGGACTCGATGTCGACCGCTTCGACGACCACTGCGGGACGGCCGTCGACCAGCTCCGCGATCCGGTCGAGCGCCACGTGGCAGAGGTGGCAGTCCGGCCTGAGGAGGACCCGCACGACGACGGGGCCATGCGGGGTCAGACAGCCTCCCGGTCGAGCATCGGGTCGAAGGCGAGGTAAGCCGGCCACTCGAGCATCGGGGTGTACCTCGCAGCAGCGCCGATCATCGCCGCATTATCGGTGCAGAGCGCTCCCGGGACGAGCTTCAGTCGGAGGCCACGCCGTTCGCAGAGGCTGGCCACCCCCTCCCTGAGGGGACCGTTTGCCGCCACACCCCCTCCCAGGGCGACCGCATGCCAGCTGCCGGAATCGAGGGCCCGCTCGATCTTCGCCAGGAGCTGGCCGACGATCGCAGCCTGATACGAGGCAGCGAGGTCTGCCCGGTTGGCCCGGACCCCCTCCTTGCCGAGGTCGCGACAGGTATACGCAAGGGCGGTCTTGGTTCCACTGAAACTGAAGTCGAGACCGGGATCGCGGCTCATCGCCACGGGAAAGTCGAAGGCTCCGGGCGAGCCATCCTCGGCGAGACGCTGAAGCTCGGGCCCCCCGGGGAAACCGAGGCCCAGCATCCTTGCGCCCTTGTCGATCGCCTCCCCGGCGGCGTCGTCGAGCGTCTCCCCCAGCACCTCGAAGCCGTCCTCCGACTCGACCCCGGCGAGCAGAGTGTGACCTCCGGAGGCGACCAGACAGAGAAAGGGAGGCGAGAGGGGCTCCGGCTCGAGGAAGTTGGCGGCGACGTGGCCGTGGAGGTGGTCCGTGGGAATGAGCGGGATGCGCCGGGCATCGGCGATCGCCTTTGCCGTGCTGACCCCGACCAGGAGTGCCCCGATCAGGCCCGGACGCGAGGTGACGGCGACCGCCTCGATCTCGTCGAGGCCGACCCCGGCGTCGTCGAGCGCCGTCTCGACGACCGGCCCGATCAGCTCGACGTGCCTGCGGGACGCCACCTCGGGGACTACCCCTCCGAACCGTTCATGGACCCGCTGGGAGGAGATCACGTTGGACAGGATCGACGCCCGATCGACGACCGCCGCGCAGGTGTCGTCGCAGGAGGTCTCGATCGCGAGGAGCGGCCCCACGGGGACGGCTCCGGACAACTAGACGGCCCCCAGGGCCTCTACCGGCACCCCGGCGTCCCGCGGATCGCCCTTCCACATCAGCAGGGCATCCTCGCCGTCGTCCGGGTAGTAGGCCGCGCGGGTGCCGATCTTCCGGAAGCCGAACTGGCGGTAAAGGGCGATCGCTGCTTCGTTCGACGCCCTCACCTCGAGGGTCACCGGGGTCCCGGGTCCGAGTTCCGCAAGAGAGGCGGTGATCAGCGCCGAGGCGACGCCGAGCCGGCGGAAGGCCGGCGCAGTCGCGATATTCATCAAGTGCCAGGCATCGGCCTGCCGGGAAAGGATCGAATAGCCGGCCAGCCTGTCCCCCGACTCGGCTGCCAGAGCGACGACTCCGTCCCGGGCCAGCTCGACCTGGAACATCGCCGGACTCCACGGCGCCCTGAACGAACGGCGCTCGATCGCGAACACTTCAGCCAGGTCGGACATGTCGAGCGGCCGGGTCGAGACCGAAGCGGGGTCAGCCATCCGGGGCCTGGCTTCCGGACCACCGCTCGGCGTCGGGTCTTCTGAGGTAGATCGGTTCAAGCCTGTTCTCTTCGTATCGCCCGTCGCCACCATCGGCGAGTTTGCAGATCGCGGATCCCCGGAGGTGGTTGACCGGGTCGTCTTCTCCTGCCGGTTCCAACCCGAGGGAGATCAGATCGGAGCGAAATCGTAGCGCCCCGGGGCCGGCCACCCGGAGTGGGAGTTCGAGCCGGGATGCGAGTTCCGCCACGGCGGCCGGTGGGCCGACCGCGTCCGGCTCGAGCTGGCGACCGTCCGCACTCCAGGCCCCGAAGAAGAGTTCACCGCGCTTGGCGTCGATCAGCGGGATGACCGCGTGACCTTGCTCCCCGGAGCCTGCCGGAAGACCGATCATCGAGTGAGCGAGAGCGGCCAGGGTCGGCACCCCGACCACCTCGGCCTCCCCGGCCAGCGCCAGTCCTCGCGCCGTCGCAACCGCAACCCGCAGGCCGGTGTAGGTGCCGGGGCCCGTCCCGACCGCGACCCGGTCGATCCGATCCCATCCCCCAACGGCCTCGACTGCCTTCTCGATCCCCGGCAGGAGCTCGGTCGAGTGGGCAGGCCGGGGGCCGCCCGGTGGCCCCGAACGGAAATCGAAAAGGACTTCCCCGTCGACCGTCGCACCGACCACGGTCTCCTCGGTCGCGGTGTCGAATCCGATCGTCGTAGCCACCCGGTCGAGGGTAAAGTGAGGGAGGCAGGTGCGTCGTCACGGCCAGCGCCACGGCGATCGATACAGGACGATGATTCAGGGAAGGACTCGATGAAACTGCGTACCCCGGAGCGTGCAAGGCGCTTCAACGGACTGACGAGGACGCTCGTGGCCGGCTCGCTGCTGCTCGCCATACCGGCGATCGCTGCCTGCGAAAGCGGGTCCGATGCGGTGTCGGACCAGATCAACCAGCAGGTCGAAGGACTTCAGGAGCAGGCAGGGGACGCGGCGCTGGACCAGCTGAACGAGGCGACCGGCGGCAAGGTCGAGGAACTCCAGCAGCAAAAGGAAGAAGCAGTCCAGCAACTCAACCAGGCCCAGAAAGAGGCGAACCAGGCGATCAACGAGGCGCGCCGTCAGGCCGAGCAG
>JAUMBO010000070.1:0-7676 GCA_032119635.1 Solirubrobacterales bacterium | reverse complement strand
CGAAGGCCGTGGAAAGACCGGCCGAGTCGTCGCCGGGGCCGCTGGAGAAATCCTCGCCCCGGGAGCCCATCGAGCGGGATACCGACAGGATGGTCGAGCGCTCGATCGTTTTCGGCGGATCCCCGGAAAGGCTCTCGGTCCGGCCGGGCGATCGGCTGGTGCTCGAAGTGGAGTCGGCGGACCTGGTCGTGCTTGAGCTCACCGGCACCGGGCTGGTCGACCCTGCGGGACCGTACGATCCGGCACGTTTCGACCTGCTGGTGCGAGAGAAGCCGAAGCGCCTCGTGGTGCGCGAGCTCGGAACGGAAAATCCGAAGATCGCTGTGATCGAAGTCCGTTAGCCGGCGCGGGCAGCGCGCGCCATCGCCTCGCGAGAGGGCGAGAGTCCGGTCCAGATCTCTAACGAGAGGGCACCCTGCCCGACCAGGACGTCGATCCCGTCGATCGCCTCGGAGCCTCCGGCCCGCGCCGCCTCGACCAGGGGGCTCGGTCCGCTGCCATAGACCATGTCGATCAGGAGCTGTCCGTCCCGGAAGCCGTCTCGGTCGAGCGGGAGTTGCTCGAAGGGGTCGGAGCCGTCGAGCCCTGCGGAGGTTGAATTGATGATCACCCGGAACTCGCCGGTCCCGGGGGTCTCGAGCGCCTGGCATCCGAACTCGGCCGCCATCCCCTCTGCCCGCTCACCGGTCCGGTTCCAGATCGAAACCGCACCTCCCCTTCCGAGCAGGGCCCAGACCGCAGCCCGGGCCGCTCCTCCGGCGCCCAGGACGAGGCACCCGTCGCCGGCGAGATCGGCAGGGAGGAAGTCGGCGAGGGCAGGGCCGTCGGTGTTGTCGGCCGCGATGCCTGCGTCCGAGAAGGTGAGTGTGTTCGCCGCTCCGATCGCACGAGCGGCGTCCGACGCGGTATCGGAGATCTCGAGGGCCGCCTCCTTGTGGGGGACGGTTACGTTGATCCCGACGAAGCCGGAGGCCGTCAGGTCCCTTACCCCGCCAGCGAACTCGTCCGGTCCGAGGTCGATCGCCCCGTACTCCCACTCTCCCTCCAGCCCGAGCTCGGCCAGAGCTGCGCGATGCATGGCCGGCGAACGCGAGTGGGCGACTGGATGCCCGACCACCGCCAGCCTGTGGCGGTGGTGCCCCTGGACCGGACCCTCAGCCACAGTCGACCGGCGATCCGCCGGCCGCCTCCTGCGCCGCCTGGTAGCGGGCGACCTTGCGGTTGTGGTCGGCGAGATCGTTTGAGAAGTCGTGCTCGCCACAGGTTCCCGGCTTGACCACATAGAGCCAGACGTCGGTCCTGGCGGGCTTCGCCGCGGCCTCGATCGCGGCCAGGCCGGGACTGCCGATCGGTCCGGGAGGCAGTCCTCCGTTCAGGCGGGTGTTGTACGGCGAATCGACCGCCAGCTCCGACTCGGTCAGCGGGGTCTCCCAGTTCTGGGTCGCAAACCGGATCGTCGCGTCGATGAAGAGTGGCTCGCCACGGCTCAGGCGGTTGTAGATCACGGCGGCAACGATCGGCCTCTCCTTCGGGACGGAGACCTCGCGTTCGATCATCGAAGCGATGATCAGGACGTCGTAGATCGTCAGGTTCTTCGACTTCGCATAGGAGAAGTCGACCCCGGCGATGTTGTCCTCGAAGGCCTCGAGCTGGCGGCCGACCAGCCCCCTGGCCTTCTCCTTCGGGGGGAGCTCGTAAGTCGCCGGGAAGAGGAAGCCTTCGAGGTCGCTGGCCCGACCCTGGGCTCCGTACTCGTTCGGATCGAAACCCTGGTACCGGACCGAGTCGGCGACGTAATCTCCGCCCAGGCCCTCGGCTTCGGTCACGTCGGCCGTCTCCTGACGGCTCAGGCCCTCCGGAACGACCACGGTCCGGACCTCCTTCTGCGGGGCCTGGCCCAGCTCTTCGATCGCCGCCGAGTAGCTCATGCCCTCCCTGAACTGGTGCTCACCGAAGTAGAGCTCGGAACGCTTGCCGGCAAGGGTGACCCGGACCTCGAAGAGCAGGGCGTTGTCGATCACGCCCCGCTCGGCGAGCAGTGATCCGATCTCCCCGACGCCAACTCCGGATGGGACCTCGAGGCTGAACGCCTCACCCTCCCCGTCGCCCGCGAAGGGCTGGAAGAGCGCAAGCAGCAAGCCCAGTACGAGGACCAGTCCGGCGACGATCGCGGCCAGTCCAAGGAACCTCCTGCCTCCCGGACCCCGGGGCCTGCGACCTTCCTTTCGCTGCCGTGACCGTTCGGCGATTCGCGCCCGACGACGCTCCGCCTCCGGGTCGTCTGCCGGGGCTTCTTCGAGGTCCCCGAACCAGAGATCCCGGCTCATCGGCTTCCCTCTGCCGACTCGATCGCCATCAGGTAGCTGTCCAGGAGGTGTGCAGCCGCGATCGAGTCCTCGTCCGCGGTCGCCCCGGTCTCACGCCGGGTCGCCGAGGCCATCCGCGTCGTGAACCTCTCGTCGTAGAGCTCGATCGGCAGATCGACCAGTCTCGAGAGGTCATCACCGAACCGGCGGCTCTCTTCGGCCTGACCGCGCTCCGTTCCATCCAGGGAGACCGGGAGGCCGATCACGATCCGCTCGGCCCGAAGCTCTTCCGCCAGCTTGGCGACTACTGCGGGATCGCCCGCTGGAAGGGCATCCAGCGGGGTCGCGAGAGTGCCACTCGGGTCCGAGATGGCGCAGCCGATACGGGCAGACCCGTAGTCGAGGGCAAGTACCCGCATCAGGCCGCCTCCAGCCTCGACCTCGCCGTCACCAGCGCCTCCGAAACACCCTCTGGCTTTCGGCCGCCGGCCTGGGCCAGCTCGTCACTGCCTCCCCCTCCGCCGCCAATCAATGGGGCGAGCTCGCCGACCAGCTCGGCAGCCGAAATCCCCGGGAAGGAGCCGTCCGGAAGAAGAACGACGAGACCGGCCTTCCCGCTGCCGGGGTCACCCCCTCCGAGCACGACCGCGGCACCGGGTCGCTCCGACTGGACCGACTTGGCGATCGCGATCATTTCCTTCGGGTCGGCGACCGGTACCTCCGAGAAGACGGCCTCCCCGGGACCGACCGGACCGACCGACTCGGCCAGCTCGCCAGCAAGGACGGCCTGCTGCCGGTCGGCCTGCTTCCTCGCCTCGGCCTCGTAACCGGCCAGCCGATCACCGGTCCTTCGGGCCGCGGCGACCGGATCACGCCGGTCACCGAGCAGCTCACCGACCTCACTCAGCTCGGCAACCCGGGCGCGGTGCCAGTCGATCGCCTCGGGACCGGTGATCGCCTCGATCCTGCGAACGTTCGCTGCGCTCGAGCCCTCGGAGGTGATCGCGAAGATGCCGACTTCAGCCGTGTTCGAGACGTGGGTGCCGCCGCAGAGCTCACGCGAGACGCCTTCGATCTCGACCACCCGGACCCAGTCGCCGTACTTCTCGCCGAACAGGGCCATCGCGCCGAGCCGCTCGGCCTCGGGCTTCTCCATGACCATCCACCTGACCGGCTCGGCATCCTTGATCCAGCCGTTGACCCGGTTCTCGATCCAGACGACGTCATCCTCGGAGAGCGGTTCGTTGTGCGTGAAATCGAACCGGAGCTTCGACGGGGTGACGGCCGACCCGGCCTGGTGGGCGTGATCGCCGAGCCTTTCCCGAAGTGCGGCGTGAAGCAAGTGGGTGGCCGTGTGGTTGGCCATCGTCGCCATACGCGAAGGCCGGTCGACCGCCGCCTCGACACCCTGGCCCTCGGGGGGGAGCCAATCCGAGCTCCCGTTGCCCGGGGCGATCTCGATCACCTGGTCGTCACCTACCCGGACCACGTCGGTGACCCTCGCCCCTCCTCCGTCCCAGGCGATCACCCCGGAGTCGGCGACCTGCCCCCCGCCTTCGGGGTAGAACGGGCTCCGATCCAGCTTGACGAGGGCCCGCGCCGGGCCGAGCTCGGTCACCGCAGAGATTCCGGTCGTGGCCGAGAGCGCCTCGTAGCCCATGAACTCGCTCTCCGGGGTGGTCGACGCGAACTCGATCAACTCGTCGTGGGCCTCGCCCCGGCTTCCGGCGGCGGCACCGGAACGGGCCCTGCGCCGCTGGGCCTCCATCAGCTCCTCGAAGCCCTGGTCGTCGACCGAGAGACCCCGGCCGGCGATCATCTCCCGAGTCAGGTCGTAAGGAAAGCCGTAGGTGTCGTGGAGCAGGAAGGCATCGTCGGCGCTGATCCAGGAGTTGCCCTCCGAGAGCGCCCGTTCGACCACCTGATCGAGCAGCTCCATGCCGCGGTCGAGCGTCTTGCCGAAGGCCTCGCTCTCGGACCGGACCCACCGGGTTATCCGGTCGCGCTGGTCGACGATCATCGGGTGGGCCGGGCCCATCGCCTCGATCGTCCGGTCGGTGAAGCGCTCGAGCCAGTCGCCTTCCAGGCCCAGGACCCGGCCCTGCTGGATCGCCCTCCGCATCACCCTCCTCAGGATGTAGCCGCGCTCCTCGTTCGAGGGCACGACCCCGGCAGCGAGCAGGAAGGTCATCCCGCGAGAGTGGTCGGCGATGATCCGCACCGCCCGGGTCACCTCGGGGGAGTCGTCGAACCCCATCCCGCTAGCCTCGACTGCTAGGTCGATCAGGGGCGAGAACAGGTCCGTCTGGAACACCGAGGGCACCCCCTGGAGCACCGCAGCCATCCGTTCGAGTCCGAGGCCGGTGTCGATGTTCCTCTTCGGCAGCGGCTCCAGCGAGCCGTCCTCCCTCAGGTCGTAGGCCATGAAGACGTGGTTCCAGTACTCGAGGAAGCGGTCGGTGTCGTCGCCCGGCCGGGCATCCCCGGAGCCGAACTCCGGTCCTCGGTCCAGGTACATCTCGGAACAGGGACCACAGGGTCCGGTCGGACCGGCCTGCCAGAAGTTCTCCGAGCGCGGCAGGCGGACGATCCGCTCATCGGGGATCCCGATCCCGCGCCAGATCGAGATCGATTCCTCGTCCGGTCCGATCCCCAGCTCCTCGTCGCCGCCGAACACGGTCACCCAGATCAGGGCAGGGTCGATACCGAAACCCTCGACCGAGAGCTCCCATCCGAACGGGATCGAGCCCTCCTTGAAGTAGTCGCCGAAGCTGAAGTTGCCCAGCATCTCGAAGAAGGTGAGGTGGCGCATCGTCTTTCCGACTTCCTCGATGTCGGGCGTCCGGAAGCAGGCCTGGGAGGAGGCGAGCCGGGTAGCTGGAGGTTGCTCGGTGCCGAGGAAGTAGGGCTTGAAGGGCTGCATCCCGGCCACCGTGAGCATGGTCGAGGTGTCCTCCGGCGGGGGAATCAGCGACGAGGACGGCATCCGGCGGTGCCCGCGCTCCTCGAAGAAGGCGAGAAAGGTCTCTCGGATCGAGTCAGCTTCCATCGTCATCGAGCCTATTCGATAGTCCCGTGGCCAACGATCGCCGAACCCCGCATCAAGACTGCGGTCTGGCCGGGGGACGGCCCGGCGAAGGGCTCATCCAGCCGGACCTCGAGCCGGTCGTGGAACCCGGTTCCCGGGCCGACGGAGGCCGGCACCGTTTCCGAGCGATATCTGAGGCGCACCCGATCGACGGTGGAGCCATCCCGGAGCAGGGTCGCGTCCCGAAGGGTGACCTCCTCGACGAGGAGCTCTTCCCTCGGGCCGATGGTCACCGTGTTGGCGCCCGCATCGAGTGCGGTGACGTAGCGCGGTTCACCGACGGCAACGCCGAGGCCGCGGCGCTGGCCGACTGTGTACCGGTGGTGGCCGGCGTGCGTTCCAACCACTCCTCCCTCCCGGTCGATGATCGTTCCCGGACGTTCCCCGAGGCCGCCGTGCCGCTCGAGAAAGGCGTCCTTGTCGGTTCCGGCGAGGAAGCAGAGGTCCTGGCTCTCGGGCTTCCTGGCGACCCCGAGGCCCGCCTCGATGGCAATCTCCCGGACTTCCGTCTTGGTCGCTGGGGCAAGCGGGAACTCGAGCCGCGAGGCAGTCTCGGGCGAGAGTCCGGCGAGCATGTAGCTCTGGTCCTTGGCCGGATCCCGGGCCTCGGCGAGCAGGGGGCCGTGCTCATCCATGGTCAGGGCCGCGTAATGCCCGGTCGCCAGCCGGTCGGCTCCCAGCCGGTCGGCCAGCTCGACCATCGCATCGATCCTGACCTTGCCGTTACAGGCGATACATGGGTTCGGGGTCGAGCCGTTCCGGTAGCCGTCGACGAATCGCGAGACGACCTCGGAGCGAAAGGCCTCCTCGAGGTCGAGGGTGAAATGCGGCAGCCCGAGCGAGTGGGCCAGCCGACGGGCCGAAAGGACGGCCTCTGGAGAGCAGCAGGCGAGGGTTCCATCGGTTGCGGGATCGGCCCAGAGCTTGACCGTGACCGCAACCGGCAGGCGCCCGTCCCGCTTGAGCAGAAGTGCGGCGACCGCGCTGTCCACGCCCCCCGAAAGGGCGACTCCGATCCGGCCCTGCTCGTGCGGGGAGACCGTTCGACCCGACGATGCGAGCGCCGAGATCGCCCGGTGGAGTGCGTCCGTGGTCAACTCGATCGCATGCCGGGCTCCGTTACCCGGACTGCCGAGCGGCTCTTCCAGGGCTTCGGGCCCGAGGCTCGCAGCCTCGAGGATCGTTCCACCCTCGACCTGCGCCGCCAGGGCAGCTGCCGAAGCGCTGGTGGCCGAGCAGCCCTCGGCATTCCAGGTCACCCGTCGAACGGTCCCCTCATCGTCCTCCAGCCACTGCTGGTACCGGGGGCCCGCGAGGGCCCCGGGATCATCAGTCAGATCGTCCACCCCTTAAGGGTAAAGCGGTAGCCTCGCGCCTCGGACCATGGGCTGGACCAGGCAAGACATTCCCGACCAGAGCGGCCTCACGGCGATCGTGACCGGGGCCAACAGTGGCCTCGGACTCGAGATTGCCTCAGCGCTCGCAAGTTCCGGTGCGACCGTGCTGATGGCCTGCCGCGACATGGATCGTGCGAGCGAGGGGTTGGAACAGATCCGGGCCGATGTTCCCGGTGCGGACGTGGATGCGCTCCGACTCGATCTCGCCAGTCTCGACTCGGTCGAGATGTTCGCTGCCGCCGCCCGTAACCGCCTCCCCGACGGAATCGACCTCCTGATCAACAACGCCGGGGTGATGATGACGCCGAAGCGGGAGACCGAAGACGGGTTCGAGCTCCAGTTCGGGACCAATCACCTTGGCCATTTCGCCCTGACGGCACGCCTCTACCCGAACATCCGTCCAGTCGGGGGCAGCCGGGTTGTCACGGTGAGCAGCGCGATGGCCAGGACGGGACGGTTCGACTTCGAGAACCTCGACGGTCGCAGGGGATACAGCAGGACGGGTGCTTACTCGCTGTCAAAGCTGGCAAACCTCTCCTTCGCCCTGGAGCTCCAGCGACGGCTGACCGCCGCCGGCTCGCCGGTCGAGAGCATGGCCGCACATCCCGGCTACTCCGCGACCAATCTCCAGAAGTCGGGGCCGAGGCTGGGCGGTGGAATCGCCTCCACCCTGGCCGCCCCGTTCATGTCCCTCGGGAACCTGCTTCTGGCCCAGGACGCAACCGCGGGCGCAGCGCCGATTCTGTATGCCGCGACCTGCCAGGGCCTGGCCGGAGGCAGCTACGCAGGACCCGACGGACCGGGCGAGATGAGAGGTTCTCCGACGATCGTCGAACCTGTGGAGACGGCGACGGACCGGACTTCGGCCGAACGCCTCTGGGCGAT